>JBJMIP010000322.1:0-13699 GCA_045806825.1 Marmoricola sp. | reverse complement strand
GACGCCGGCAGCCGAGAGCAGGTCGGCGAGCTCGGTCTGCGAGCGGACCTCCTCGGTGGTCAGCAGGTCGATGATCCGCTGCTGGCGGGCGCTCTTGGTGAGCGGGATCTGGGTGCTCACGACTGCTCCAGGAGGAACGAGATGATCGCCTTCTGGGCGTGCCGCCGGTTCTCGGCCTCGTCCCAGACCACGCTCTGCGGTCCGTCCAGGACCTCGGCGCTGATCTCCTTGCCCCGGTACGCCGGCAGGCAGTGCAGCACGATCGCGTCGTCCGCCCCGAGCGCGAGGAGGTCCTCGTCGAGCTGCCAGGGACGGAAGACCTCCGCCCGGTCGGCCGACTCCTGCTCCTTGCCCATCGACACCCAGGTGTCGGTGATCAGCACGTCGGCGCCCTCGGCCGCCTGCTTCGGGTCGTCCACGACCTGCGCCGAGCCACCGGTCCCGGCGGCCAGCTCCTGGGCCCGGGCGAGGATCTCCGGGTCGGGCTGGAAACCGTCCGGACCGCTGACTCGCACGTGCATCCCGGCGAGTGCGCCGGAGAGCAGGTAGGAGTGGCCCATGTTGCAGGCCGCGTCGCCGAGGAACGTCATGGTGAGTCCGGCCGTGGCGCCCTTGTGCTCGCGAATGGTGAGCAGGTCGGCGAGCGTCTGGCAGGGATGGAACTGGTCGGTCAGGGCATTCACCACCGGAACACCCGCGTAGGCGGCCATCTCGTCGATCCGGCTCTGGTCGTGGGTGCGCCAGACGATCAGGCTCGCCTGCCGCCCGAGCACCCGGGCCACATCAGCGATCGACTCGCGGGTGCCGATCTGGGCGAGGTTCCCGTCGACGACCATCGGGTGCCCGCCGAGCTCGGCGATGCCGGCCACGAACGAGGCCTGGGTCCGCAGTGTCGGCTTGTCGAAGATGATCGCCACGGTCTGCGGACCGGCCAGCGGCTTGCTCGCGTACGGCGCCGCCTTGAGGGTGGCCGCGAGGTCGAGGACCGCCGACTGCTCGGCCGCGGTGAGGTCGTCGTCGCGCAGGAAGTGCCTGGTCGTGGGGGTACTCATGGGGTCGTCCCCTCGTAGGCCGCGTCCAGGATCGTGGGCCAGGCGGCGAGGAACGCGTTCGCGTCCGCGTCGGTGAGCACCAGCGGCGGAGCCAACCGGACCCGTTCCGGGGTTGCGTTGTTGAGGATGAAGCCGGCGGCCAGAGCCGCGGCGGCTACCTCGGCGGTGAGGGGCTCGCTCAGGGTCAGGCCGATCAGCAGCCCCTCGCCCCGGACCTCGACGACCCGCGGGTCCGCGCGCAGCCCGTCGCGGAGCTTCTGGCCCAGGACGGTCGCCCGTTCCAGGAGGCCGTCGGCCTCGATGGTCGCGATCACGGCCAGCGCGGCCGCGCACGCCGGCGGGTTCCCGCCGAACGTGGTGCCGTGGTTGCCGGGCTCGAGCAGGAACGCGGCGTCGCCGAGTGCGATGCAGGCCCCGATCGGGAATCCGCCGGCCAGGCCCTTGGCCAGGGTGACGAGGTCCGGCGCAACGTCGGGGTCTGCCGCCGCGGCGAACCAGCTCCCGGTCCGGCCCATCCCGGTCTGGATCTCGTCGAGCCACAGCAGCGCGCCGTGCTCGGAGGTGATCCGGCGGGCGGCAGCCAGGTAGCCCTCGGGCGCCACGATCACGCCGGCCTCGCCCTGCATCGGCTCGAGGATCACCGCCGCGGTCTCGTCGGTGACGGCGGCGGCCAGCGCGTCGGCGTCGCCGTACGGGACGAAGGTGACGTGACCCGGAAGTGGTTCGAAGGGCTCCCGGTACGCCGCCTTGGCGGTCAGCGCGAGCGAGCCCATGGTCCGGCCGTGGAACGCCTCGGTGGCGGCCACCAGGTGGGTCCGCCCGGTACGACGGGTGATCTTCAGGGCCGCCTCGTTGGCCTCGGTGCCGGAGTTCGTGAAGAACACGCGGCCAGGTCTCGACTGCGCTCGACCACCGGAGAGCAGCCCCAGCAGCTTCTCGGCGAGCTCGACCGCGGGCGGCGAGGTGAAGAAGTTCGAGACGTGCCCGAGCGTCTGCAGCTGTTCGGTCACCGCGGCTACCAGGGCGGGATGCCCGTGGCCGAGCGCGTTCACGGCGATGCCGCCGAGCAGGTCGACGTACTCCTTGCCGTCCTCGTCCCAGACGTGGGCGCCCTGGCCGCGCACCAGCGCGAGCTTCGGCGGGCCGAAGGTGTTCATCACGGCGTCCGCGTAGCGGCTCTTGATGCTCATGCCGACCCCTTTGCCTTGCGGATCTTGGTGGCGACGCCGGGCAGCACCTGGGTACCCACGCCCTCGTCGGTGAAGATCTCCAGCAGCACCGCGTGCGGCTCGCGTCCGTCCACGACCGTGGCCCGGGGAACGCCGCCGTTCAGCGCGTCCAGGCACGCCTGCATCTTCGGGACCATGCCGCTCTCCAGGGACGGCATCAGCGCGGCCAGCGACTCCGGGCTGATCTCGCCGATGACGTCGTCGCTGTTGCCGTAGTCCCGGTAGAGGCCCTCGACGTCGGTGAGCACCAGCAGCTTCTCGGCACCCAGCGCCACGGCGAGCGCGGCCGCCGCGGTGTCCGCGTTCACGTTGTGCACCGCGCCCTCGGGGTCGGGAGCGACCGAGGAGATCACCGGGATCCGACCGGCGTCGATGACGTCGAGCACGGCCTCGGGCCGCACGGAGGCGACCTCGCCGACCAGTCCGAGGTCGATCTCCTCACCGTCGATGACGGTTCCGGTCCGCTTGGCGGTGAACAGGCCGCCGTCCTCGCCGGAGAGCCCGACGGCGAGCGGGCCGTGCTGGTTGATCAGCCCGACGAGCTCGCGCTGGACCTGCCCGACCAGGACCATCCGGACGACGTCCATGGCCTCGTCGGTGGTCACCCGCAGCCCGCCCTTGAACTCGCTCTTGATGCCGAGCCGGTCGAGCATCTGCGAGATCTGCGGGCCGCCGCCGTGCACGACGACGGGCTTGAAGCCCGCCATCCGCAGGAAGACCACGTCCTGCGCGAAGGCGGTCTTGAGCTCGTCGTCGACCATGGCGTTGCCGCCGTACTTCACCACCACGATCTTGCCGTGGTACTGCATCAGCCACGGCAGCGCCGCCGCGAGGGTGGCCGCCTTGGCGGGCTCGACCGGCGGCCGCATCTCGTTCTCCGCTCCCAGGTCGCTCATGAGCTGTACGCGCTGTTCTCGTGCACGTAGGCGTGGGTGAGGTCGTTGGTCCACACCGTCGCCCGTTCCGTACCCGTCTTGAGGTCGATGGTCACGCTGACCTGCCGACCGGACAGGTCGACACCAGCTGGGTCCTCGGCGGGGGTGGACTCGCGGCAGACCCAGACCCCGTTCATGGCGACGTCCAGGTCGGCCGGGTCGAAGGCCGCCGACGTGGTGCCGACACTGGCCAGCACCCGGCCCCAGTTCGGGTCGCGCCCGAACACGGCCGCCTTGAACAAGTTGCTTCGCGCCACGCTGCGCCCGACCTCGACGGCGTCGTCCTCGGAAGCCGCGTTGAGCACGCTGATCGCGATCTCGTGGTCGGCACCCTCGGCGTCCTGGAGCAGCTGCATCGCCAGGTCGGTGCAGACCTGGGTGAGCGCGTGCGTGAAGTCCTCGGCGCTCGGCGTGATGCCGCTGGCGCCGCTGGCCATCACGGTCACGGTGTCGTTCGTCGACATGCACCCGTCCGAGTCGAGCCGGTCGAAGCTCACCCGCGTCGCGGCCCGGAGCGCCACGTCCAGGTCGACCGCCGGTACGACGGCATCAGTGGTGATCACGACCAGCATCGTGGCGAGCTGCGGCGCGAGCATGCCCGCGCCCTTGGCCATCCCACCGATGCTCCAGCCGGCACCCTCGACGACGACCTGCTTGGAGACCGTGTCGGTGGTCATGATCGCCTGCGCTGCGGCGTCGCCGCCGTCGGGGCTGAGCCCGGCCACGCAGGCGTCGACCCCATCGAGCAGGTTCTGCCGCGGGTTGGCCAGCCCGATCAGGCCGGTCGAGCAGACCACGACGTCGATCGCGCCGACGCCGAGGCCGTTCGCGACCTGCTCGGCGACAGCGTGGGTGGTCTGGAAACCTTCGGGACCGGTGTAGCAGTTGGCGCCTCCGGAGTTCAGGACCACGGCCTTCACGGTGCCGTCCTTGACCACCTCCTGGCTCCACAGCACGGGGTTGGCCTTGCAGCGGTTGGCGGTGAACACCGTGGCGGAGTCGAAGGTCGGACCCTGGTTCACGACCAGGGCGAGGTCCTTGGCGCCGGTCGACTTCAGGCCGGCGGGGACACCGGCAGCGGCGAAGCCGGCGGGGTGGGTGACAGACATGGATCGGTTCTCTCTCTACAGGACGACGGGGGCGGGTACTACCTCGTGCCCTCGTCGTCGCCAGGCCTCGGAGGCCGCGTCCGCCCGCTCGGTGGGGACCAGGATCCAGTCGGTCGGGAAGGTCGAGAGCGTGAACACGCTGATCTCGGCCTCGGCCAACGGCTCGAGGAGACCGTGCAGCACACCGGTGAGTGCGAAGTCGAGACTGCCGGCCACCGCGAACGCGGTGAACGGTCCTTCCTTGGTGACCTTGGCGGGCACCGAGCGGCCGGCGCAGACCACGGTGGTCTCGGTGGCCGTCGCGATGACCGCGAAGACCGAGGAGGACTCGACCCAGGCCGGGATGTCGGCGCCGGCACCGAGCTTGGCGACGACCAGCTTCTCCGGGTACCGGTGCAAGGTGTGGTTCAGGTTGTCGTTCACGGGGCGACTCCGATGCTCGACAGGCCGGTGGCCTCGGGGAGCCCGAGCGCCAGGTTCATGCACTGGACAGCCGCGCCTGCGGTGCCCTTGGCGAGGTTGTCGACCGCGCCGATGACCACGGCCCGGCCGGCGTCCTCGTCCAGCGCGACCTGCAGGTGCACGCTGTTCGAGCCGTGCACGGCCTTGGTGGCCGGCCACTGTCCCTCGGGCAGCAGGTGCACGAACGGCTCGTCGGCGTACGCCTTCCGGTATGCAGCCCGCAGGTCCTCGAGGGTCACGCCGTCAGCCACCGGGGCCGTGCAGGTCGCCAGGATCCCCCGCGGCATCGGGGCGAGCAGCGGCGTGAAGCTCACCCGGACCGGCTGGTCGGTCAGCGAGCCGAGGTTCTGCACGATCTCCGGCCCGTGCCGGTGGGTGCCGCCGACGCCGTACGCGGTCATGCTGCCCATCACCTCGCTGCCGAGCAGGTGCGGCTTGGCGGCCTTGCCGGCACCGCTGGTGCCGGAGGCAGCCACGACCACGATGTCGCCCGGGTCGACGAGCCCGCCTGCGACGGCGGGAGCGAGCGCGAGCGAGGAGACGGTCGGGTAGCAGCCGGGAACGGCGATCCGCCGTGCGCCGCTCAGCAGCGAGCGCTGACCGGGGAGCTCCGGCAAACCGTACGGCCAGGACCCGGCGTGCGGGGTCCCGTAGAACTTCTCCCACACGCCCGCGTCGGTGAGCCGGTAGTCGGCGCCGCAGTCGATGATCACGACGTCCTCGCCGAGGGCCGCTGCGTACTGCGCGGACTGGCCGTGCGGGAGCGCGAGGAAGACCACGTCGTGCCCGCTGAGCGCCTCGACGTCGGTCTCGGACAGGACGCGGTCGGCGAGCGGCACGAGGTGCGGCTGGAGCGACCCGAGGGTCTCTCCCGCGTTCGTTCCCGCGGTCAACGCGCCGATCTGGACGTCCGGGTGCCCCAGCAGCAGCCGCAGCACCTCGCCCCCGGCGTACCCGCTGGCGCCGGCGACAGCGACGGTGATCGGACTCATGTGCATGACTATACAGTTGAATGCATGCTTGCGCGAGGCGATTCGGTCCCACACTGCGAGGCCCCGTCACCATAAAATTCCCAGAGCGGCCCAAACCGGGCTTGCGGAGGGGGTAGGACGTCCGTTGGCCGGCAGTCACCGAGCTCCAGAGCCACCACGCGGTCCCCGGAAGGGGCTCGTGCTCCTCGCCGCTGCCGCGCTGGTCGCAGCGGTGGTCGGGGGCGCTTTCGCGCTGACCCGCTCGAAAGGCGACGACGAACCCGGGGCCGCCGGTACCCCGCGGCCGACCCCGACGGTCTCGACCTCCCCCACCGTGACGCCCACGAGCCCGACCCCGACGGTGTCACCGACCCCGACGGCCACCGCAGCCGCCAAGCCCCTCCCCCGGGTCGCAGCGTCGTCCCCACGGCGGATGGTGGTCACCGGATTGCTCGACATCGGGTTCGACGACGCCGTCGCACCGCACGACGGACTCTTCCGGGCCGCGTCGACCGCCGAGGCTGCCCGCTGGGGCGGACGCGGCGTCCCCGCCAGCCCGGCTCGGGACACCGTCTACGTCGTCGGCAAGGTCTCCTCCGGAGGCGCCTTCGAGAAGCTCCCGAAGCTGCGCCGGGGCACCCGGATCACCCTGCGCACCGACGCCGGCGTGCTCACCTACACGGTCCAGGCGACGGCGACCCGGGCTGCGCAGGGTCTGACCTCGGACCCCGGCTTCACCAAGCGCGTCGTCGGTCGGCTGCAGCTGGTCGGCCTGCGCTACGACGCCCGCGGCAACCGCGCCGACACGGTGCTGATCGTCACCGCCCAGCTCACCAGCGCCCGTCGGACCGGCTGAGCCGCTCGCGTCAGCGCTGGACGGCTCCGTGCCGTTGCGCCGCGAGCGCGACCGCAGCCGCGCGGGCCTCACCGGTCTCGGCCTCGGTCAGTGTGCGGTCAGGGGCGCGGAAGCGCAGCGCGAAGGCGAGTGACTTCTGCCCGTCCCCGACCTGCTCTCCGGTGTAGACGTCGAAGAGGCGCACCGACTCGCACAGCGCGCCGGCACCTTCGCGCAGCGTTGCCGCCACGTCCCCGGCCGCGACGTCGGCCGCGACCAGCAGGGCCACGTCCTCCTTCGCCACCGGGTACGTCGAGAACTCCGGGCCCGGGACGACCGCCACGGCGAGCTCGAGCAGCACGCTGAGGTCGATCTCGGCGACCGCGGTTCGGGCCGGGACCCCGAGGGTCTTGCAGACCCGAGGGTGCAGCTCGCCGGCATGGCCGACCGAACGGCCGCCCGCGAAGACCTCGGCGCAGCGGCCCGGGTGCCAGGGCGCGCTGGCGCCGGTGCGCACCTCGATCTCGACGCCAAGGGCACCGGCTACCTCGCGCACCGTCTCGATCGGGTCGGCCCAGGTCACGGCGCGGCCCTCGCCCCACCAGCCGGCCGGGTCCCGGTCCCCGGCCAGGGCCAGCGCCAGGTGCAACGGCTGGTCCGGCAGGGCCTTGTTCAGGTCGTCCCACTCGCCCTCGGTCGGTCGGCGGTCCACCGGCAGGATGGGCGAGGCGATGCCGACGTGCGGCAGCGTCACGGTGGCTGCTTCGAAGATCGCCACGTCACCTGCGCCGCGTCCGACGTTGCGTGCCAGCGTCTCCAGGATGCCGGGCAGCAAGGTGGTCGTCATGAGCGGGGCTTCGGCCGACAGCGGGTTCGCCAACCGCAGCGCCGTACGGCGGACGTCGTCGGGGCCCAGCTCCAGCGCGTCGAACGCTTCCGACCCGACGAACGGGAAGGTGAGCACCTCGACGTAGCCGGCACCTGCCAGCGTCCGGCCGATCCGGCGACGCAGCTGCTGCTGCTGGGTCAGGCCGCGTCCGGCTGGGGCGGGCGGGAGCACCGAGGGGACGTTCTCGTAGCCGACGATCCGGGCGACCTCCTCGACCAGGTCGAACGGGTCGGTGATGTCCGGGCGCCACGGCGGCGGCACCACGACCAGGGTCTCGTCGCCGTCGACCGAGCAGCCGACCGCGACCAGGTTCTCGACCACCGTCGCCGGCGCGATGTCCATGCCGGTGATGCGGGCCGGAAGGTCGGCGGGGATCGTCACGACCGGGCTCGCCGGAGCGGCTCCGACCTTGGTCACGCCGGCTCCCGCGGTGGCACCACCGTGCGCGACGAGCAGCTCGACGACCCGGTCGGCGGCGGCCTCCGGGATCGTCGGGTCGACGCCGCGCTCGTTGCGCTTGCCCGCCTCCGAGGAGAGCTTGTGGCGCTTGCCGGTGCGGAACATCGAGACCGGGTCCCACGAGGCGACCTCGATCAGGATGTTCGTGGTGGCGTCCGACATCTCCGTGGTGGCGCCGCCCATCACGCCGCCGAGCCCGATCGGGCCGGAGTCGTCCACGACGACGAGGTCCCCGGCGTCCAGGGTGCGCTCGACGCCGTCGAGCGTGGTCAGCTTCTCCCCCGGCGTCGCGCGGCGCACGCGCACGGTGCCCTGGAGCTTGTCGGCGTCGTAGCCGTGGATCGGGTGGCCGAGCTCGAGCATCACGTAGTTGGTGACGTCGACGGCGAGTGAGATCGGGCGCATCCCGGCGAGCAGGATCCGCCGCGCCATCCACCGCGGGGTGGGTGCGGTCGGGTCGAAGCCGGTCACGGTCCGGGCCACGAACACCGGGCACCCTTCGAGGTCGTCGACCTCGATCGGGTAACCCTCGCCGTTCGGCTCAGGGACGATGCGCGCGGCCGGGTCGGTGAACACCGCGCCGGTGGCCAGCGCCGCCTCGCGGGAGACCCCACGCAGCGAGAGCGCGTAGGCACGGTCCGGGTTGATCTCGAACTCGATCACGTCGTCGTCGAGGTGCAGGTACTCCCGGACGCTGTCACCGGGCTGACCGGCCTCGGCCGGGAGCACGATGATCCCGGCGTGGTCGTCGCCGAGGCCGAGCTCCTTGGCCGAGCAGATCATCCCCGCGGACAGGTGCCCGTAGGTCTTGCGCTCGGAGATCTCGAAGCCTCCGGGCAGCACGCCACCGGGCAGCACCACGACGACCAGGTCGCCGGGCGCGAAGTTGTGGGCCCCGCAGACGATGCCCTGCGGCTCGCCGGTCCCGTTGGCGGCGCCGACGTCGACCGTGCACCAGTTGATGGTCTTGCCGTTCTTCTGCGGCTCGGGCTCCATCGTGAGCACGCGGCCGACGACCAGCGGTCCGACGACGTCGGCGCCGGGCTTCTCGAGAGCCTCGAGCTTGAGGCCGAGGGCGGTCAGCCGGGCGGCGAGGTCCTCAGGCGTGACGTCGGCGGGCAGGTCGACGTACTCACGGATCCAGGAAAGGGGGGCGCGCATCGCGTCAGATCTCCGTTCCGAAAGCGCGGGAGAAGCGGACGTCACCTTCGAAGAAGGAACGCAGGTCGCCGACTCCGTGGCGGAACATCAGCGTTCGGTCGATGCCCATGCCGAAGGCGAAGCCGGTGTAGCGCTCGGGGTCGACGCCGCAGGCGGTCAGCACCCGCGGGTTCACCACGCCGCAGCCGCCCCACTCGATCCAGCCCTCACCGCGGCAGGTCCGGCACGGGACCGGCGCAGCGCCGTCGGTCTCGACCTGGCCCGACCCCCGGCAGACGAAGCAGACCAGGTCGACCTCGGCACTCGGCTCGGTGAAGGGGAAGTACGACGGCCGGAAGCGGGTGGTGATGCCCTCACCGAAGGTGGCCTGGGCGAAGTGGTCCAGGGAACCCTTCAGGTGGGCCATCGTGATGCCCTCGTCGATGACCAGGCCCTCGACCTGGTGGAACATCGGGCTGTGCGTCGCGTCGTACTCGTCGGTGCGGAAGACCCGACCCGGGCAGACGACGTAGATCGGCGGCGTCCGGGTGAGCATCGTGCGGGCCTGGACCGGCGAGGTGTGCGTGCGCAGCACCACGTGGTTCTCGGCCGGCTCGGTCCAGAAGGTGTCCTGCATGGTGCGCGCCGGGTGGTCGGCGCCCAGGTTCAGCGCGTCGAAGTTCAGCCACTCGGCCTCGACCAACGGGCCCTCGGCGACCTCCCAGCCCATGGCGACGAAGGTGTCCGCGATCCGCTCGGACATCATCGTGATCGGGTGCCGGGCTCCGCGCGAGCGACGGTCCCAGGGCAGCGTGACGTCGACGGTCTCGGTCAGCAGCATCTGCTCCTCGGCCGCGGCCTCGAGCACCGCCTGGCGTGCGGCCAGCGCCTGGTTCACCGCGCCGCGGGCGTGGCCGACGCGCATGCCGACGTCCTTGCGGGCCTGCGGCGGCAGGGCACCGATCTCCCGGTTGGCCAGCCCCAGCGGGGAGCGGTCACCGGCGTGGTCGGTGCGCACCTGCTTGAGGGCTTCCAGGTCGTCGGCCCCAGCGATGGCCTGCAGTGCGTCGTCGCGCATCGCAAAGACCTGCTCCTCCCCGAGCGGGGTCACCTGCACGGGGTCGTAGGAGCTGTTGGGTCCTGACATGACTGCCTCTCTCACGCGGTTCTGACCGGGGATGAGTCTAGGGGGACACCACCGCCTCCCCCGCACGGGTTAGGCCGGTGCCACCTGTGCGGCCCGCAGCTGTCAGGGACGCGGGTCCTCCGCGGGCCAGTCCACGGTGATCCGCGCTCCGCCGCCCGGCGCGTCGTCGATCCGCAGCTCGCCGCCGTGCACGCGGACCAGGCCGTTGACGATGTACATGCCGAGGCCGGAGCCGCCTCGGACGCCGTGCTTCCAGAACTTGGTGAACACCCGGCTGCGCAGCGCCTCGGGGATGCCCTCCCCCTGGTCGTCGACGGTCAGCCGCAGCCCGGCGTCCGCGTTCTCGACCCGTACCCGCACCGTCCCCTCGCCGTGACGCACGGCGTTGTCGACGAGGTTGGTGACCACCTGGACGAACTTGTCCGGGTCGGCGTACACCTGGCACTCGCCGGGGTCCGCGTCCAGCAGGACCGCACGACTGGTGCCGGCCTGGACCGAGTCGACCACCCGCTCGATGACGCCGGTGGCGTCGAACTCGCGGCGGTACAGCGGCAGCCGGCCGGTGTCGATGCGCGCGACGTCGAGCAGCTCGGTGATCAACCGCGACAGGCGCTCGGCGTCGGTCGAGACCGTGTTGAGCATCAGCTTCTTCTGGTCGTCGTTGAGGCGGTCCCACTTGCTCAGCAGCGTGGTGACGAAGCCCTTCACTCCGGTCAGCGGCGAGCGCAGCTCGTGCGCGACGGTGGCGACCAGGTCGGAGCGCTCGCGGTCCAGGCGGGCGCGACCACGACCCGAGCGCAGCACCAGCGCGACCCGCTCGACCGGGGAGTTGGGCGCGCTGCGGAGCAGCCGCGTGGTCACCAGCACCTCGGAACCATCCGGGAGCAACCACGACTGCTCCGGTACGCCGGACCGGGTGCCGAGACCTTCGTAGGGACGGACCAGGCCGAACCAGTCGGCCGCGTCCTGGTCCTGGAGCGTCAGCGCCCGGCTCAGCTCGGCCCCGACGTGCGCCTGGTCGCCGAGCATCGACCGCGCGGTCGCGTTGACCAGCAGCACGGTCCCGTCGCCGTCGGCGATCAGCACGCCGTCCGGGAGGGCGTCCCAGTACTCCGCGTCGCGCTCGTCCACCCCTCGAGGCTAGCGACTGCCGGCCTTCACCCGCTCAACCGGCGCCGTAGCGGAGCAGGAAGAGCTGGTCCGGGTTCAGGTCGCCGTCGGGATCGGGCACCGGCCGGGTCTCCTGCTCGGCGATCGTGTCCTCGAGACGGATCTGCTCCGGGAGGTGTCGGTAGTCCGTGCGGTTCTTCGCCGCCGGTTTCCGCGGAGCCCGCTCAGCCATCGTGCGACTTCCTCCGCGCCGGGGCGCTCAGGCCGATCGCGGTCAGGATCCCGCCGACGACTGCGACCACCGGGCCGATGACGGCCCACAGCGTCTCGCCGCTCATCGAGCTCCCGCCGAGCCAGCCGACTCCCTGGGCGAACCAGACCAGACCGACCAGCACCAGCACGAGACCAAGCGGGGTGATCAGCCCTGGCCCTCGGAAACCCTTCATGCCTCCACGGTGCCACGCACCCGGGCAGAGGCATAGAGGCAGACCGCGGCCGCGGTGGCCAGGTTCAGGCTCTCGGCCTGGCCGTAGATCGGGATCGAGACCCGGCCGTCAGCCGCAGCGGCGAGCTCCTCGGGCAGTCCCCAGGCCTCGTTGCCGAACAGCCACGCCACCGGACCCGCGAGCGCGTCCTCGACCTCGAAGAGGTCCAGCTCCCCGGCGCCGTCAGCGGCGAGCACCCGGTACCCGGCGGCTTGAGCAGCGCGGATCGCCGCGAGCGGCTCGGTCTCGGTCGCGACGGCGAGGTGGAACAGCGAACCGACCGTCGCGCGCACGGTCTTGTCGTTGTAGAGGTCGACGCTGTTGCCGGCCAGCACGACTGCGTGCGCACCAGCGGCGTCCGCCGTACGGATCACCGTGCCGGCGTTGCCGGGGTCGCGGACGTCGGCGCAGATGACCACCGTGCCGGTGCCGTCCCCGAGCGCGGCCCGGATCGGGACGTCGAGGAAGCGGCACACCGCGACCAGGCCCTGGGCGTTGACAGCGCCGGACAGGGACTGGGCGGCCCGGTCGTCGACCAGGTGCACGTCGACGTCGAGGGAGCCGAGCAGGTCCGCGTGCGCGTCGAGCGCCTCAGCGTTGGCGAACACCTCGACGAGGCAGTCCGCCAGCGCGGCTGCCTCGGAGACGGCCTTCCAGCCCTCGGCAAGGAAAAGCCGCCGCTCGGCGCGAACCGAGCGGCGGCTGAGCTTCCGGGCCTCCTTGACGCGACCACTCTTCTCGGTGAGAAGGGTGGTCGCGGCGAGAGGTGAAGCCATCGTCAGGCGTTGGCCGGGGCGTTGACGTCCTCGGGCAGCGCAGCCTTCGCGACCTCGACCAGCGCGACGAACGCGGCGTTGTCGTTCACGGCGAGGTCGGCGAGGATCTTCCGGTCGACCTCGACACCCGCGAGGCCGAGGCCCTGGATGAAGCGGTTGTAGGTCATCCCCTGCTCACGGACACCGGCGTTGATGCGCTGGATCCAGAGCTTGCGGAAGTTGCCCTTGTTCTTGCGGCGGTCGTTGTAGCTGTAGACCAGGGAGTGGGTGACCTGCTCCTTGGCCTTGCGGTACAGGCGCGAACGCTGACCGCGGTAGCCGGACGCCCGCTCGAGGACTACCCGGCGCTTCTTCTGGGCGTTTACCGCCCGCTTGACGCGTGCCATCTTGTGTTACTCCTTCAGGGAAATCCGGTAGCTCAGAGACCGAGCAGCTTCTTGGCGCGGGGAACGTCGGCCTTGGCGACCTCGTCGGTGCCGGACAGGCGACGCGTCACCTTGGAGGCCTTCTTCTCCAGGTTGTGGCGCAGACCAGCCTTCTGGCGCCGGATCTTGCCGGATCCGGTGACCCGGAAGCGCTTGCTCGCTCCGGAGTGGGTCTTGTTCTTCGGCATCTGTATTCCTTACTTCTCAGGCTTCGATCTCGGGATCGAGGTTCTCTGAACGCTTGCGGACCTTCTTCTGCGCGGCCGGCCCGGTGTGTGCTGCCTTGATCTCGGCGTCCACCGCTGCCTGCTCGGCTGCCTTCTCGGCGGCGGCCTCGACCTTCTCGGCCTTCACCTCGGCCTTCGCCTCGGCCTTCTTCTTGTGCGGGCCCAGAACCATGATCATGTTGCGGCCGTCCTGCTTCGGCGAGGACTCCACGAAGCCCAGCTCCGTGACGTCCTCGGCCAGCTTCTGCAGCAGCCGGAACCCCAGCTCGGGGCGGTGCTGCTCGCGGCCTCGGAACATGATCGTGATCTTGACCTTGTCGCCCGAGCGGAGGAACCGCACGACGTGACCCTTCTTGGTCTCGTAGTCGTGCGCGTCGATCTTCGGTCGGAGCTTCATCTCCTTGATGACCACGTTCGTCTGGTTGCGGCGAGCTTCACGGGCCTTCTG
>JBJMIP010000321.1:0-2454 GCA_045806825.1 Marmoricola sp. | reverse complement strand
GCCCGCGAGAAGGTCGGCATCATCAAGCCCGGTGCGACCGTGGTCACCGCCGTCCAGGAGCCCGAGGTCGCCGAGCAGATCGTCGCCCGCGCCAGCGAGGTCGGCGCGACGATCGCCCGGGAGGGTCTGGAGTTCGGCGTGATCAGCCGGGTCCCGGCGGTCGGTGGACAGGTGATCTCGCTGCAGGGTCTGCGCGGCAGCTACGACGAGGTCTTCCTGCCCCTGTACGGCGCCCACCAGGCCCAGAACGCGGCCCTGGCCCTCGCTGCGGTCGAGGCCTTCATCGGCGGCGACGAGCCCCTGGGGGAGGAGGTCGTCCGCGACGCCTTCGCCGAGGTGACCTCGCCCGGCCGGCTGGAGATCGTGCGCCGCTCGCCGACGATCGTGCTCGACGCGGCCCACAACCCGCACGGCGCCGAAGCGCTGGTCGAGGCGCTCGAGGACTCGTTCACCTTCAGCCCGCTGGTCGCGGTGATCGGCGTGATGGGGGACAAGGACTACGAAGGTCTGCTCTCCGCGCTGGAGCCCGTGCTCGCCCACGTGGTGTGCACCCAGAACTCGACCGACCGGGCCCTGCCGGCCGAGCAGCTGGCCGAGACCGCGCGCGGGATCTTCGGCCAGGACCGGGTCAGCGTGCAGCCCTCGCTCGTCTCCGCGATCGACGAGGCCGCGGCGCTGGCCGAGGTCGGCGGCGTCTTCGGGGAAGGGCTCGGCTCGGGCGGCGTGCTGGTCACCGGTTCGGTGATCACCGTCGGCGAGGCTCGCCGGTTGATCGTGCACCCGGGCTCGGCGCAGGAGCGCCAGCTGTGATGCAGCGCCGGCTCTGCTCGGCGATCCTGCTGCTCGAGGCGGTGGTCCTCGGCCTGTCCACGCCGGTGATGATCTCGGTGGAGTCGATCGACAAGTCCCAGGCGCTCTGGACCGGACTCGGTCTGACCCTCGCCTGCCTGTTGCTCTCGGGGATGCTGCGCCGACCGTGGGCCTACGGCGTCGGCTGGGCGATCCAGGTCGCGGCGATCGCCCTGGGCTTCCTGGTCACCGCGATGTTCGTGCTCGGCGCCATCTTCCTGCTGCTGTGGCTGGCCGCGGTCCGCATCGGCCGGCTCATCGACACCGACCGCGCTGCCGCGCAAGCAGCCGACGCGGCAGGCTCTGCCGAGGCCCACTAGGGTTCGTGCCATGACTCAGCGAACCCTGGTCCTGCTCAAGCCGGACACCGTGCGCCGTGGTCTCGTCGGCGAGGTGCTCGCGCGCTTCGAGGCGAAGGGCCTGACGATCGTGGCGCTGGAGCTGCGGCAGATCGACGGCGAGCTCGCCGACCGGCACTACGCCGAGCACGTCGAGCGCGACTTCTACCCGCCGTTGCGGGCGTTCGTGACCAGCGGTCCGGTGGTGTCGCTCGTGCTCGAGGGCGACGAGGCGATCGAGGTCGTGCGTGCGATCAACGGCGCCACCGACGGGCGCAAGGCCGCGCCCGGCACGATCCGCGGCGACCTGTCGCTGTCGAACCGCGAGAACCTGGTGCACGGCTCGGACTCCCCGGAGTCGGCCGAGCGCGAGATCGGGATCTGGTTCCCCGGCTTGACCTGAAAAAGGAAAAGCCTCGGTCGACAGGCAAACTCTGGGGCGGTCCACCTGCCGACCTCGGCGATCTGGGGATCACAGCCGATCCAGAAGGACCGCCTGTCAGACGATCGTTTCTCATACGAACGTCGACCAGCCATAGTCCGTTCGGGCCATTGGCCGCTTTGCGCCCATTTGGGGGGCTCCGCGTAGTCCTCGCCGCTCGCACCGCGTGTCGCGCGCCGATCGGCTGCACCCGAACCTAGTCTCGTTACTGGTGGGACGTGTGGTTTCCGTGAGACGTGCGGGACACACGTCGCGCTCACTTCCCCACGATGCGCCCTGCGAGGAACGATGGCGAACAGTTTGATCGGCCGTGACATGGCTGTGGACCTCGGTACTGCCAACACGCTGGTCTACGTCCGCGGCAAGGGCGTCATGCTCGACGAGCCCTCCGTGGTGGCCATGAACACGCACACCCGCGAGCTGCTCGCGATCGGCAGCGAGGCCAAGCGGATGATCGGCCGCACCCCGGACGGCATCACGGCGATCCGGCCGCTGCGCGACGGTGTGATCGCCGACTTCGACGCCACCGAGCAGATGCTGCGGCACTTCATCGCCCGGGTGCACCGGCGCCGCTACTTCGCCAAGCCCCGGATCGTGATCTGCGTGCCGAGCGGAGTCACCCCGGTCGAGCAGCGGGCCGTCAAGGAGGCCGGCTACCAGGCGGGCGCCCGGACGGTCTACATCATCGAGGAGCCGATGGCGGCCGCGATCGGCGCCGGGCTCCCCGTGCACGAGGCGACCGGGAACATGGTCGTCGACGTCGGCGGCGGCACCACGGAGGTCGCCGTGATCTCCCTCGGTGGGATCGTCACGAGCCTCAGCGTG
>JBJMIP010000320.1:0-10921 GCA_045806825.1 Marmoricola sp. | reverse complement strand
TTCTCGTCGTCCGGATCGACGCGCAGTTGCAAGGTGGACGCACCGTGCTCGAACGTCCCGTCCTGCGTCACTGCGAAAAGGACGACCGCCGCCTCGGCGTCCGGGCCGAGCACCTCTCGAAGCTGGTCCGGCGTCCAGACGTAGTACGCACCCTCGACCGGAGTGCCGTCAGGCCCCTCGGAGTCGGCGTCGAGGGCGGAGGCGAACCCGCCCTCGGCCGTGCCGAGCTCGCCGATCAGGAAGTCCGCGGTCTCCACCGCGATTCGGCGCGCCAGGGGGTGGCCCGAGACGGCGTACCAGGACGTGTACGCGCCGAGCAGCAGCGCGTTGTCGTAGAGCATCTTCTCGAAGTGCGGCACCACCCACAGGGCGTCGACCGAGTACCGCGCGAAGCCGCCAGCGAGCTGGTCGTAGATGCCTCCGCGGGCCATCGCCTCGAGCGTCGCCACCGCAATGCCACCTGCTTCATCAGTCGAGCCGGCCGACCCGGCAGAACCGGCAGAGAACCGGAGCAGGAACTCCAGCAGCATCGAGGGCGGGAACTTCGGCGCTCCCCCGAAACCACCGTGCGTGGCGTCGAAGTCGCTGCGCAGCCGCGCCACCGCGGCGTCGAGCACGGCGGCGTCGATCGGCGCGGAGCCGGCCAGGTTCACGCTCGCGGCGATGTGCTCGGTGATGTTGACCGCGGTACTGGTGACGTCGTCGCGGCGCTCGGTCCACGCCTCAGTGATCGCCTGGAGCAGCTGGGTGAAGCTCGGCTGCCCGTGGCGCGGCTGGTCCGGGAAGTAGGTACCGGCGAAGAACGGGCGACCGTCGTGGTCGAGCACGCACGTCATCGGCCAGCCGCCGTGCCCGGTCGTCGCGACCGTGGCCTGCATGTACACCGCGTCCACGTCGGGACGCTCCTCGCGGTCGACCTTGATGCTGACGTAGTGCTGGTTCAGGTAATCAGCCGTCGCCTGGTCCTCGAACGACTCGTGCGCCATCACGTGGCACCAGTGGCAGGCGGCGTACCCGACGCTCAGCAGGACCGGTACGTCGCGTCGCCGTGCCTCGGCGAATGCCTCCGGACCCCACTCCCACCAGTCGACGGGGTTCTCGGCGTGCTGGAGGAGGTACGGGGAGGTTGCGCTCGCGAGGCGGTTCACTAGTCCAGCCTAGGCAGTTGCGCTCCGACGCCCTCGATCGGTCGTACGCTGCAGAGATGGCCCAGGCCTACACGTTCTCACGCACGATCAGCCGGCCGTACGACGACGTCCTCGCCGCCGTGCGCGCAGCACTGGACGCCCAGGGCATCGCCGTGGTCACCGAATTCGACCTGCGGGCCAGCTTTGCGAAGAACCTCGGGGTCGAGGTCGCGCCGCAGGTCATCCTCGGCGCCTGCCAGTCGGCACTGGCCTACCAGGCCCTCCAGGTCGACCCGTCGATCGCGACCCTGATCCCGGTCAACGTCGTGGTCCGCACCCTCGACGAGAGCAGCACCGAGGTCGAGGTGTTCGACCCGGCCACCATCGCCGGCCTCGCCGGCGGTGACGCGGTCCGGCGACTCGCGGTCGATGCGCGCGAACGGTTGGTCGCCGCGCTGGCGGCACTGCCGGAGTAGGGCTCGCCTCAGGCGATCAGCATCGCGTCGTGGCAGGCGCAGACCTCGTGCTGGCCGGCCGTCATCTCGTAGCCGCAGTACAACGGGAAGTCGGACCACGCCCGGAACCGGTTCCAGCAGTTCTCGAGCTCGAGCGCGAGCTCGGGCAGCTCGTCCTGCCAGAAGACGTCGACGATCTCCCCGAAGACGCGGAAAGTCTGCCACCCCTCGCGCACGCCCGTGACGGCACTGACGATGATCTCGTCGAAGCGGACCTGGTCCACGTGGCCGTCGACCTCGAGCGCGGTCCTCACGGCGGTCGCGTCGATGGCCAGGTACTGGCCACGCTGCTTGGCGGTGTCCACGTCGAAACCGAGCTCGGCCAGCCGGGCCTCGACCAGGTCGTGGTGCGGCACGGTCAGGGCGAGCACGACGGCCTCGCCGCCGACGAGCCCCTGGGCGGCGTACGTCGCGACGGTCTCCGCCAACGTGCTGTGGTCCTTCCAGAACGAGACCGCGTGGCCCTTGCGAGCGGCGTCGCGACCGAGGTCGACCGTCGTCTGCGCAACCGCGGGCAACCGGACCGTGAAGGTGGTGCCGTTCTCGCCGTCGTACTCCACGCTGCCGCCGAGGGCCGTGCAGAGCTCGCGGACGATCGCCAGGCCGAGCCCGCTTCCGCCGAACAGCCGCGAGGTGGTGCCGCTCGTGTGCGCGTCGAACATCCGCTCCGCCAGAGCGGCATCGATCCCCTTGCCGTCGTCGGCGACGGTCAGCACCACGACCTGGCCGTCCCGCACGGCGCGGACCTCGACGTTCTGACCTCCGTAGCGCAGCGCGTTGGTCAGCAGGTTGTCGATCACCTGCACCAGGCGCAACGGGTCGGCCAGCACGACCGCGTCCGGGGCGAGCTGCAGGCGCAGACCGCCGGCCATCAGCTCGTGGTGGTCGGCGACGACGTTGTGCACGGTCTCGGCCAGGTCCACGGCCTGGATCTGCAGGCCGAGCGACCCGCTGTTCAGGGCGTGCACCGTGCTCAGGTCGTCGATCAATCGGATGAGCATCTCGCTGCGCCGCGACAGCATCGCCGCGAGGTTCGCGCTCATCTCGGCCGACAGGCTCGAACCGTCGGTGTGCAGCGTCTCCGCCGCTCCACGCACGATCGTGGCGACGTTGCGCAGATCGTGGATCAGCTGTTCCTCGGTGCTCTTCATCCCTCGGGCCTCCCTCGCCCTTCCCACGAAAGGTAAGCCTGAGGGAAACCGATGTCGAGGATTCAGGCGATATTGGACAAACTGGTCTACTTCGGGTGAATTTACGAAACCACCAGGGCTCGCAGCGGGGACGGGTCTGCGACCCGTCCCCGCTGCACCCGAGTGCCAGCTGAGTGTCAGCTGATGGTGATGTGGACCCTCGTCGAGACGTACTTGCCGTTCGAGGTCAGCACGACGGCGTACATCGTGACGCTGTCACCCTTCTGGTAGTGGCTCGGCAGCAGCGCCGAGACCCGACCGGACAGGTTGAGGTGGGTGCTGAGCATCTGCTTGTAGCCCGACTTCAGCACCCGGAACACCTGGACCGGCTTCCCGGACTGGTACGGCAGCGTGCCGACCGTGACCCGGATCCGCCGCTCGGTGGCCTGCGCCAGGGTGAGGCTGACGGCGGTGTCGTCGTTGACGATGGTGCCGACCCCGACGCCGTCGGTGACCCCTGCGTAGTTCGAGCTGCCCAGGGTCACGTGCACCGTCTCCGACGCCTCGCGGACCTTGTCCGAGACGACCTTGACGGTGATCGACCCGGTCGTGGAACCGGCCGGGATCGTCAGGGTGCCGGACTTGGACACGTAGTCGCTCGGCGCGGTGGCCGTGCCGTTCGACGTCGCGTAGTCGACCGTGACGTCGCGGGCGAACGCCCGGCTCAACGTGACCGGGAAGGTCAGCGTCGCTCCGCTGTTGCCCTCGGAGACCGAGTCGTCACCGATCGACACCGTCGGCGCGGTCTGCTCCAGGTCGAAACGCTTGGCGGAAACCGTGTGACCGGTCGCAGCGTCAGCGGTCCCGATGGTGATGTTGTCCAGGTAGTACTGGCCGTTCATCTGGCCGGCACCACCGCCGCCGGCGATGAACGCCACGCCACCGCGGGGCTGGGCCGGGGCGGAGGCATCGCCGTTGACGACGATGGTCGCGTCCGGGTGAGCCACCAGGTAGTCGTCCAGGGTGATGCTGTCGGCCGGACCCGGGTCACCGTTGAGGCCCCAGACGCCGCTGCCGGCGTTCCAGGTCTGCCACGCGCCCTGCTGCACCGAGCCGTTGTTGGCCGGGTAGTAGAACAACGAGTCGTCGGTGGTGCCGTTGCCGTCGTTGTCCAGGCTGAAACGCAGGTAGACGGGCTGCTGCGGCGTCGCGTTGCCGGCGTTGGCGGTCTGGTACGTGCTGTAGGTGACGTTGCGTACGTCGCGCAGCAGCGTGCCGTCGTACTGGGTCGTGCGGAACAGCTCGACCCGGTCCGGGTTCTCCGCCGAGGTCAGCGAGAACCTCAGGCTGCCACCACCGAGCGGCGGCACGGCCGGTCCGTCGACGAAGGCCTGGTTCGAGCTCAGGTACACGTCGTTGTCGTAGGCCTGGTGCTTCCAACCCTGGTCGTGCGACGGGTCGACGGTCAGGTTCGTGGTACCTGCGTTGACCTCGGTGCCGCCACCCAGGTCGTACAGGGTGTCCTGGCCGGCGTTGCCGACGATGACCCGGTCGACGAAGTACTCGCCGTTGATCTGCGGGTCGGTGTCGCCGCCGAGGGCGCCGCCGGCGATCAGGGCGAGGGACCCGGCGTCGTGGTTGGCGTCGAACTTGTCGTTCACCAGCGTCGCGTTCGGGTGGGCGGTGGCGTAGTCGGCCAGGTTGGTGGTGCCGCCGTTGTCGCCGTCCACGTCGATGGTGCCGTTCGCGACGTCCCAGGTCTGCCACTGGTTGTTCACCGGGGTGCCGTTGTTGGCCGGGTAGAAGAACAGGCTGGCGTCGGTGTTGCCGTCGTTGTCGTTGTCGACGCTGAGCCGCAGGTAGACCGGCTGGCGGTCACCCGAGGTGGTCGGCCGCGCAAGCTCCGAGTACTCCAGGCGGGTCAGGTCGGCGACCTTCACCCCGTCGTAGGCGTCGGTGCGGTAGAGCTCGGTCTGCGCCGAGGACTCCCCGATCGTGATCCGGTGGCTGCTGGTGCCGAACGGCGCCCGCTGCGGCCCGGTGACGTCGTCCTGGCGCGGCGTCAGGTACCCGCCGGTCGGGAAGTTGTCGTAGGCCTGGGTGTACCAGGCGGCGTGACCGGTGACGACCGAGTTGGTCTTCGGTTCGGCGGCGAAAGCCCCGGCGACGCCGAGACCGGTGAGAAGGATTCCGCTGACAGCGAGCATGCTGACGCGGCGCCTCGTGGGTGAGTGCATTAATAGCTCCGAGATACGTGCGCACGTCCGTGAAGGGTGCCGAGATCCGCAGGAAGGTGACGCGCGCTAAGTCCCCCGTCGGTCTTTATCCGGGGGCGGGCTTTTTCACCTTCGGCGACGTTGCGACGTTAACACGCATCCCACGGGTGTCTGGCGGATTAGCAGAGAGAGCCGTGAGTCAGAGAGAGCCAGCGCTGCCGGAGGCGCCGTTCTGCTCCTGGCCGTCCTCGGTCGGACCGAAGACGCCGGCCTCCGCGTTGGCCTTGGTCTTCTTCAGCTGCACCACGAGGCTCCAGCCGAGCAACGCGACCGCCACAGCCATGCCGAGGAAGATCCAGAAGGCGCCCCAGCCGGCCTTGACGTCCTTGTCCGCCGGCGCGGGGTCCGCGGCGAGGACGAGGCTGTGGACGTTGATCAGCAGCGCGTACATGCCGTCATTGTCTCAAACGCTCAGCGGATGCCCGCGAACAGGTCCGACTCCGGCAGCGAGGTCTCCACGTGGCTGGTGACCAGCTCGAAGTCCTCGGTCGGCCAGACCCGCTGCTGCAGCTCCATCGGGATCTGGAAGAAGAACCCGTCCGGGTCGATCTGGGTGGCGTGCGCGATCAGCGCGCGGTCGCGCACCGGGAAGTAGTCCGCGCACGGCACCTTCGTGGTCACCCGGGCGTCCCACACCGGGTCGGGCTTCCACTCCTTGAGCCGCTCCCCGAAGACCGACTCGATGCCGAGCTCGAGTGCGGCCTCGTGCAGCGCGACGGCCTTCGGCCGGTTGAAGCCGTGCTGGAAGTAGAGCTTCAGCACCTGCCAGGGTTCCCCGGCGTCCGGGTAGCGCTCCGGGTCGGCCGCGGCGGCGAACGCCTCCATCGAGATCTTGTGGCACATGATGTGGTCCGGGTGCGGGTAGCCACCGTTCTCGTCGTACGTCGTCATCACGTGCGGCTTGAAGGAGCGGATCAGCCGGACCAGCGGCTCGGCCCCGACCTCGACGTCGACCAGGCCGAAGCAGCCCTCGGGCAGCGGCGGCTTCGGGTCCCCCTCGGGCCAGCCGGAGTCGACGAAACCGAGCCAGTCCTGGGTCACCCCGAGGATCTCGCGGGCTGCCTCCATCTCGGCGCGACGGATCTCGGTGATGTTCTCCAGCACCTCGGGGCGGTCCATGTTCGGGTTCAGCACGGACCCGCGCTCACCGCCGGTGCACGTGACCACGTGCACGTCGACACCCTGCGCGACGTACATCGCGGTGGACGCCGCACCCTTGCTGGACTCGTCGTCGGGGTGAGCGTGCACGTGCATCAGGCGCAGGCCGGCGTCAGCAGACATGGGGTCCATCCTAGGATTCGGGTGTGAGCGACGTTCTGCAGGACCGGTACGGCAGGCCGAGTCCGCACCGGCGCACGGTCATCGTGGCGGCAACAACGGTGCTGGCCGTGGTGTTCCTGGCCTGGTTGGCCTGGGCAGCCTGGTTCGGCCGCGACGACGCCGTGAACGCCGAGGTGAACTCGTTCGAGGTGGTCAGCACCCACGAGGTGCGGGTCAAGCTCGACCCCGACCTGCGCGACGCAGAGGTGCGCGGTACCTGCCTGGTCCGGGCCACCGCCCGCGACCACACGATCGTCGGCGAGCTCAACGTCAGCGCCGCGAGGCTGCGGGCCTCGGTCGGCCAGTGGATCCCGGTGCGGACCGAGCGACGGGCCACGACCGTCGAAGTGGTGCGCTGCACCGCGGACTGAGCGGTTCTCGACCAGGCGTTGCTAGGCTTGTCGCTTCCCCGTTTCCCTCTGGATCCAGGAGTTGCTACATGACTCAGGCTGAACAGCGCGACGGCATCTGGCTGACGCAGGCCAAGTTCGACGAGCTGACCGCCGAGCTCGAGGAGCTGCGCGGCCCCGGCCGTGCCGCCGTCGTCGAGAAGGTCAGCCAGGCCCGCGACGAGGGCGACCTCAAGGAGAACGGCGGGTACCACGCGGCCCGCGAGGAGCTCGGCAAGCTGGACGGTCGCATCGCCCAGCTCGTCGAGATGCTGAAGAACGCCCAGGTCGGCGAGACCCCTGCGGACGACGGCATCGTCGAGCCCGGCATGCTCGTGACCATCCGCTTCGTCGGCGACAAGGACCCGGAGAAGCCGTTCCTGCTGGGCGCCCGCGAGATGGCCGGCGAGGGCACCGATGTGTTCTCCCCGCAGTCGCCGTTGGGCGAGGCCATCAACGGCAAGTCCAAGGGCGACACCGTCTCCTACCCGGCACCGAACGGGAACCTGATCGACGTCGAGATCATCGACGCCGTCCCCTACGACGCCTAACCCTGCGCAGCAGTCACCACGTAGCCGTGCTCGTGCAACCGCGCGAGCACGGCTTCGGTGTGCTCGGGCCCCCGCGTCTCCAGCTGGACGTGCACCTCGACCTCGTCGATCGAGAGTGATCCCGAGGTGCGCTCGTGCGCGACCTCCAGGACGTTGGCACCGCAGTCGGCCAGCTCGCCCAGCAACCGGGCGAGGCCGCCGGGCCGGTCGGGGATCCGGACCGCGACGTTCAGGTAGCGACCGGCCGAGGCCAGACCGTGGCGGACCAGCTTGACCAGCAGCAGCGGGTCGACGTTGCCTCCGGAGAGCACCGCGACGGCCGGCGTCGCGTACGCCTCCGGCCGGTCCAGGATCGCTGCCACCGCAACCGCGCCCGCGGGCTCCACGACCAGCTTGGCCCGTTCCAGCAGCAGCACCAGTGCGCGAGAGATCGACTCCTCGGACACGGTGACCACCTCGTCGACGAGGCGCTCGATCGCCTCGAACGGCACCAGGCCCGGTCGGGCCACCGCGATGCCGTCGGCCATCGTCGTCATCGCGGCGAGTGCGACCGGCTCACCGGCCGCCAGCGAGCCCGGGTACGCCGCGGCGCCCTCGGCCTGGACGCCGACGAGGCGGACGTCGGGACGCCGGGCCTTGATCGCCAGGGCGACCCCGGCGACCAGACCGCCGCCACCGGTCGGCACCAGCACGGTCGCCGCTTCCGGGGCCTGCTCGAGGATCTCGAGGCCGCAGGTGGCCTGCCCGGCGACGATGTCGGTGTGGTCGAAGGGGTGGATCAGGACCGCCCCGGTCTCCTCGGCGTACTCGATCGCCCGGGTCAGCGCCTCGTCGAGGATCGCGCCGTGGAAGACCACCTCGGCGCCGTAGCCGCGGGTGGCGTTGAGCTTCGGGATCGGTGCGCCCTCGGGCATGAACACGGTCGCGTGGATGCCCAGCATCTGCGCCGCGAGCGCGACCCCCTGGGCGTGGTTACCGGCGGAGGCCGCAACCACCCCGCGGGCCCGTTCCTCGGCCGAGAGCCGGGACATCCGGACGTAGGCGCCCCGGATCTTGAACGAACCGGTGCGCTGCAGGTTCTCGCACTTGAGCAGCACCGGGCCCCCGACCATCGTGGAGAGCCAGCGCGACTCCTCCATCGGGGTGGTGATGGCGACGCCGCGCAGCAGCTCGGCGGCGGCCTCGATGTCGGCGGGCCCGACGGAGCCGGTCGGGTCGGTCACTGCGGGTCCACCACCCCGGCCTCGAGCTCCTCCTCGGACTCGAGCTCCTCCTCGGACTCGAGCTCCTCCTCGGACGCCTGAGGTGGATCGTCCTCGGCAGCGCCCGTGGCCGCTTCTTGGTTGTCGGTGAACGAAGCCAGGTGCTGCACCACGGCGTTGATCGTCGCGGCCAGCGGCACGGCCACCAGGGCACCGACGATGCCGGCGACGATGACGCCGGCCGCGATCGCCAGGATCACGCCGAGCGGGTGCACCGAGACGAAGCGCCCCATCAGGAAGGGCTGGAGGACGTGCGCCTCGATCTGCTGCACGAGCACGACCCCGCCGAACATGATCAGCGCGACCACCGGCCCGTGCGCGACCAGGGCGACGAGCACCGCGACACCACCGGAGACGAAGGCCCCGACCAGCGGCACGAAGGCGCCGAGGAAGACGACGACACCGATCGCGCTGACCAACGGCACCTTGAGGACCAGCGCGAAGATCATGATGCCGATCGCGTCGGTGCCGGCCACCAGCACGGTGGCCCGCACGAACTGGGTCAGCGAGTGCCAGGCGACCCGACCCGAGGAGTCGGCCCGCTCGCGCGCGACGCGCGGGAAGATCCGCACGACCCAGGCCCAGATGACCTGACCGTCGGCGAGGAAGAAGTACGTCGAGAACAGGATGATGAAGAACGCCGCGAAGATGTGGCTGACGGTGGTGCTCAGCTCGCTGGCATGGCTGGCCAGGTCCTTGCCCTGGTTCTGGATGTAGTCCTGGGCGTTCGCGATGTAGTCGTTGATCTGCGAGTCGGTCAGGTTCATCGGGCCGGTGCGCAGCCAGTCCTCGATCTCTCCCAGACCGCCGGAGACCTTGTCCGAGAGCTCACCGGCGCCGGAAGCGACCTGCTGGGTCACGAACGCGAGCAGCGCGACCACGATCGCGATGCCACCGAGGACCACCAGGAACGCCGCCAGCTTGCGCGGGACGCGGGCACGCTCGAGGGCGTTGACCACCGGCGCGACCAGGGCCGAGATGAACAGCGCGATGACGACCGGGAAGACCACCACCGCGAGCTTGTTCAGGGTGAACAGGATCATCAGCCCGGCGACGACGATGACGATGAAGCGCCAGGCCCAGGCCGCGGCGAGGTCGTAGCCCCACGGCACCTGGGCGCGGGAGAAGTTCGAGGGCCCGGTCCGGTAGACGGGTTCGACGACGGGACGCGGCTCGCGGACCCGTCCCCACTGCTGGGCGAGCTGGCGCACCAGCCGTTCGGTACGCCGGTCCTCGGCCGCCTGTCGTTCCTCGGCGGTCGGCTCGCCCGCCTCGGGCTCCTCGCCCTCGGCCTTCGATCCGCGCCCGATCCTGCCCCTCACCGCGTCACCTCGCTCATCCCTGACACCGTATTGCAGATCAGTCGTCGGGCCGCGTCCGCCGCGGCCTCGTCGCGCCCGCTCAGCGCGATCAGTCCGGCCACGGCGAGCACCGAGGAGGTGTCCACCGTGATCCGCGGCTGCTCCGGGCACTGCCAGCCCCCGGATCCCGCCCCGGTCGCAGGACGCAGCGCCTCGGCTGCCTGCTCGGCCGTGGCCGCGCGGAAGACGCCGCCGGAGGCGACGAGCAACTGCACGGCACGCAGGTTCTTCCCGGTCCGCTCGACCACCCTGCCCTCGGGCGAGACGACGACCTTCGAGCGGCCGGCGTGGCGGCGTACGGCCAGGGTCGCGGCGGCGCCGGCCAGCCGCAGGTCCTCGGCCTGCTCCGTCGCCGTCGCCGGCACGAAGACCGGGTCGCCACGCCGTCCGGCGATCTCCGCCAACCCGTCGTCGACGCCGCCCGTCGCGGCGGCCTCCGCGGTACTCAGGGCGCTCCAGCGCATGCCGAGGTCACCCTCGACCGTGCGGGTCACCGGCGTGACCGCCACGACCTCGCGTGCCAGGGACGCCTCCTCGGGGTCGAGCACGACGACCGAGTGCACGTCGGTGGTCGCGCCGCCGACGTCGACGACCACCACGCCTGTTCCCGGCGTGGTGCTCCCCTGCGCCTGGGCCAGCAGCTCCACGCCGACCAGGACGACGTCCGGGGTGGCACCGAGCACCATCGCGGTGAACTCGGGCCGCGCGCTCAGGTTCTTGCCGCCGATCACGTGGGTCAGGAAGATCTCGCGGATCGCGAGCCGCGCGGCCTCCGGTGCCAGCACGCCGATCCGGGGCACGACGTTGTCGGTGACGGTGAACGGCGTACCGGCCGCTTCGAGGAGCGAGGCCACCCGCGCCTGCGCGTCCACGTCGCCCGCGACCACGACCGGGCCGGACCAGGACGCCGCCGCCAGGACGGAGGCGTCGTGCAGCAGCGTCTCGGGATTGCCCCCGTTGGTGCCGCCGACCAGCAGCAGCACGTCCGGT
>JBJMIP010000319.1:0-8775 GCA_045806825.1 Marmoricola sp. | reverse complement strand
CTGCACCTTGACGCCCTTGGGGCCCTCGTCGCGGATCAGCTTGCCGACCTTCTTGGCGTCCTCGGAGCTGATGCCCTCCTTGAGGGCGACGGTGATCTTGGACTCGCGACCAGAGGCGCGCACCTCGCCGGCGTCGAGGATCTTCAGCGACTGCTGACGCTTGATCAGCTTCTCCTTGAAGACCTCGAGGACGGCGCTGGCGCGGTCATCAGCGCTCGCGGAGATCTCGATGGCCTCGCCGGACCACTTGATCTCGGCGCCGGTGCCCTTGAAGTCGTAGCGCTGGGCCAGCTCCTTGGCCGTCTGCGAGAGCGCGTTGTCGACTTCCTGGCGGTCCAGCTTGCTCACGATGTCGAACGATGAGTCGGCCATGGCCGGGTTCCTCCTGGGCTGATTTCTGACTGTCGGCGGACGTGCGTTATCCTCGTCTGCGCTGCCCACCCTAACGGGCTGGCAGCACTGGCAGATTGCCCGAGCGGCCAATGGGAGCGGACTGTAAATCCGTCGGCTTATGCCTTCGATGGTTCGAATCCATCATCTGCCACAGCTGGCCCCCGACCCACGGTCGGGGGCCTTCTGATTTCAGCGGCTGGAATCCCCGCCGGCCGTGCCGGCGCCCGAGCGCTCAGCCGTGCGAGCTGACCTGGTTGCCCCAGGCAGCGCGGGCACCGGAGTCCCCGACCCGGTAGACCTGCACGCCGGCGGCCAGCGCGGCGACCACGCTGAGGACAGCCACGACCTTGAGCGCGGAGCCCTGGCGCGGCCCACGGCGGGACAGGTATACCAGCGCGAGGTCCAGGAGCAGCAACGGGATCGCGAACCAGATCAGCTGGTCGCCGAGCTGGGCGTGCTTGCCGGGGTCGCCGACGTGCTTCTCCAGCGACTCACCGCTGGAGGTCGCCACCGGGATCAGCGCGGTGGCGACGACGGCACAGCCGAGCACCAGGTGCCCGTAGCGCTCACGCCACGCCGGGCGGGCGACGATCGCGAGGGTGCCGAGGATGGCCAGCGGCAGCAGCACGACCACGGCGTGCACGACGAGCGGGTGGATGGGCACGCCGTTGATCAGATCGAACATGGTCCGAAGAGTGCCCCGCGCAACCTGAATCCACGCTGACCGGTGCCAGACTGGTCGGGTGCGCGTCCGTGAGGCCCTGACCCTGGCCAAGGCCCTGGCGGTGGGCGGCGAGCGCCGCGAGGCCGCGGTCGCGATCATCACCAAACCGAAGAACCTCTTCCAGCCGTACACGACCACCTCGGCGAACCGGTACCCCGACGAGCTCGGGGTTGTGGCAGCGGCCGTGGGCACCGACGAGCCGTTGATCCTCTCGTTCGGCTGCGCGTCGGGCGAGGAGCTGGTGAGTCTGCGGGCGGCGTTCCCGCGCGCCCGGATCCACGGCGTCGACCTCAATCCGCTTGCGGTCCGCGCCGCCCGCCGACGGGTGGCCGGAGATGCGCGGACCACGGTGACCCGCGGCGGCGAGGCCCCGATCGGAGAGCAGTACGACGTCGTCCTGGCACTCGCGGTCTTCCGGCACGCGGCCCTCAACGACGCCCCGCCGTCCTGCGCCGGGGTGATCGCCTTCGCGGACTACGAGCGGACTGTCACCGCTCTGGCGTCCTGCGTGCGGCCCGGAGGGCTGCTGGTGCTGCGGCACGCCAACTTCCGGTTCACCGACACCGCGGTGGCCGCAGCCTTCGAGCCGGTCAGCACCGGCTACGCGTCGGCGGGGGAGGGCGGCAAGCCGACGCCGCTGTACGACCGGCAGGACCAGCTGATCGGGACCGAGCCGCGCGACGACGGGATCTACCGGCGGCTCTCTTAGGTTCCTTTCAGTCAGGTGGGTGTCAGGTAGCGCCGCCTACGGTCTCGCACCATGACGCAACGCGTGTTCCGTGCGCCCAAGGTGCCCGAGGTCTTCCTGCTGTTCTGGGTCGTCAAGCTGCTGACCACTGCCATCGGTGAGTCCGGCGCGGACTTCCTCGGCACGGTCAGCATCCCGCTGGCGGCGGTGGTCGGCATCGGCGGCTTCTTCCTCGCCCTCCGGCTGCAGCTGAAGGCCGAGGAGTACCACCCGGTGCGGTACTGGGTGACGGTGCTGATGGTCGCCCTGTTCGGCACGATGATCGCCGACGGCCCGCACGTCGCGCTCGGGACGCCGTACTACGTCGACTCAATCCTCTACTTCCTCGCGCTCTCCGGCCTGCTGGTCTGGTGGAGGCGCAGCGAGGGCACGCTCTCGGTGCACTCGATCACCACCGCCCGCCGCGAGCGGTTCTACTGGGGCACGGTGCTGCTCACCTTCGGGCTCGGCACCGCGCTCGGCGACACCACGGCGATCAACTTCGGTCTCGGCTTCGACTGGTCGATCGCCCTGTTCGGGGTCGGGATCCTGGTCCCGCTGGTGCTGTGGCGCCGAGGCCTCGACGCCACTGTCGCGTTCTGGGGTTCCTACGTGCTCACCCGGCCGCTCGGTGCCTCGATCGCCGACTACCTCGGCAAGCCGCCGCACGCCGGCGGCCTGAACTGGGGCGACGGAGTCGTGACCGGGCTCGGGCTGCTGCTGTTCGCGGGCTTCGTGACCTACCTGACGCTCACCCACAGCGACGTCGAGGGAGCCCATCTCAACCGCGAATTCGCGCACCTTCCGGATCAACCGGAGGTCGCCGAGACACCGTGACCGGATGGACGGCTCCACCGACGTTCACCTCGAACGAGCCGTCCTCGAAGTCCCAGAGCAGGGCGAGCCCGACGGCCGCACCCACGGTCGAACCCCAAGCGGCCGAGGTGACCTGGCCGGCTGGCCGCCCGTCCCGGAGGACCAGTTCGCCACCCCAGAGCATGGGGTCTGGATCCTCCAGGCGGAACGACACCAGTCGCCGCCTGACTCCCTCGGTCCGGGCCCTCCCCAGAGCGGCCCGGCCGAGGAAGTCGATGTCGCCGGAGAGCTTGCAGGTGAACAGCAGGCCCGCCGCCAGCGGATTCAGGTCCGGGTTGATGTCCCGGGGGAACGCGCGGTACCCCTTCTCCAGGCGCAGTGAGTCGATCGCGTAGTAGCCGCCGTTCATCACGCCGAGGTCCGCTCCGGCAGACATCAGGTCGGCGTGCACCCCGGCTGCGGACTCCGTCGGCACGTAGAGCTCCCAGCCCAGCTCGCCGACGTAGGTGATCCGGGTCGCCCGGACGGTCGCGGACCCGACGACGATCTCCCGGCTGGTGCCGAAGGCGAACGCCTCGTTGCCGAGGTCGGCGTCGGTCAGGCGTTCCAGCAGGGCCCGGGAGCGCGGACCCATCACCCCGAAGACGGCGTACGCGTCGGTGACGTCGGTGATCTGCGTGCGCGACCCCGCCGGCAGGTTGCGCCGTACGTGGTCCTGGTCGCGCTCGGTGGTCGCGGCGCTGCTGACCACGAAGTACTCCTCGGCGCCGAGTCGGGTGACGGTGACGTCGGACTCGTAGGTGCCGCGCGAGTTCAGCCACCCGGTGTAGACGGTGCGTCCGACCTCGACCGCGACGTCACCGGTGCACAGCCACTGCAGTGCCGCCTCGGCGTCGGGACCGGTGACCCGGTACTTCGAGAACGAGGTCTGGTCGAAGACCGTGACGTTCTCGCGGGTGTTGACGTGCTCGGCGGCCGACCACGCCAACCAGGCGGGCTTGTCCCAGGTGTAGTCGAGCTCGGGGAGCTGACCGGGAGGCGCGAACACCAGGGGGCGCTCCCAGCCCATCCGGGTCCCGAAGACGGCGCCGGCAGCCGCAGTTGCGTCGTACGCCGGGGACTGGCGCAGCGGCCGCGCCGAGGTGAGCTCCCGGTTCGGCCAGGGGATCTCGTAGTGCAGGCCCAGCACCTCGCCGACCCGCGCCCGCAACCAGGTGTTGTCGCCGTTGAACGGTGCGAACCGGCGGATGTCCACGCCGGTGAGGTCGCTCGGTGCCTCGCCGCCGACGATCCACTCCGCCAGGGCGCGCCCGGCGCCACCGGCCGAGGCGATGCCGACCGAGTTGAAACCGGCTCCGACGTAGAAGTTGCGCACCTCCGGTGCCGCGCCGAGCAGGAACTGGTTGTCGGGGGTGAAGCTCTCGGGCCCGTTGTAGAACTTCCGGACCCCGGTCTCGGCGAGCACCGGGATGCGCCGGATGGCCTCGTCCATCAGGAACGAGAAGTGCTCCCAGTCCTCCTCGAGCAGTTGGAACTCGAAGGGGTAGGGGATCTGGTCGGGCGAGACCCACGGCTTCGCCTCGGGCTCGAAGCCGCCGACGACCAAGCCGCCGGTCTCCTCCTTGAAGTAGGTGTACCCGTCCGGGTCCCGCAGGATCGGCAGGCCAGGCGTGATCCCGTCGAACGCCTCGGTGACGACGTAGAAGTGCTCGGCCGAGTGCAGCGGCACGTTGACGCCGGCCATCGCCCCGACCTGCTTGGCCCACTGGCCGGCGCAGTTCACGACCACCTCGGCCTCGACGTTGCCGTGGTCGGTGCGGACGCCCACCGCGACGCCGTCGGCCAGCAGCACGTCGAGCACGCGGACCTTCTCCACGATCGTGGCCCCGCCCATCCGGGCGCCCTTGGCGAGTGCCTGGGTCAGGTCGGTCGGGTCGGCGCGGCCGTCGTCCGGGAGCCAGATCGCGCCGGCAAGGTCGTCGGTCGCGATCACCGGGAAGCGGTCTCGGGCCTGGGCCGGGGTGAGCAGCTCGCAGTCCAGTCCGTAGGCGTCGGCGCTCGCCGCCGTCCGCCGCAGCTGGGTCATCCGGTCCTGGCTGCGTGCGACGGTGACACCGCCGCAGCGCCGGTAGCCGGTGGAGAGCCCGGTCTCGGCCTCAAGCCGCTCGTAGAGCTCGGTGGAGTACTGCACCAGCCGGGTGCCGCTCTCCGAGGCACGCAGCTGTCCGACCAGGCCGGCGGCGTGCCAGGTGGTGCCGGACGACAACCGTCCCTGCTCGAGCAGCAGCACGTCGGTCCACCCGAGCCTGGTCAGGTGGTACGCGACGCTGGTGCCGATCACGCCGCCGCCGACGACGACGACCCGCGCACGCGAGGGAATCTCAGCCATGGGCGACCTCGTCCAGCAGCCGGTCGAACCCGGGGTCCTCGAACGTGGCCGCGGCGCGCTCGAAGCGTTCGAGGCCCCAGGACCAGAAGTCGAAGTCCAGGTCGCTGGTCGCGGCCTGGATGAAGCCCCACAGCGACCACCCGTAGGCGCTGCAGAGGGCCTGCAAGCGAACGCGGGCCAGGTCGGCGCGGCTGGGTTCGCCGAAGTACGCCGCGGTCCAGGCCTCGGTGAGCTCGGGGCTGAACCGGCACTCGTTGGCGGTGTTGCCGAGCTCGAAGCAGGCGTCGTTGTTCCCCGAGTACTCGTAGTCGATCAGCCAGGTCCGCTCGCCGTCGTCGATGAAGTTCGCGGCCAGGAGGTCGTTGTTGCACGGCACCGTGGGGCGGGGAGCGGCACCCAGAGCCTTGCGGACCTCGGCCCAGTCGGGCGCGTAGGCGTCGTACGCCGACGGCAGCCGGTAACCGCGCTCCTTGATGGTGCTCAGGTACCCGGCCTGGCGGGCGAACATGTCGAAGTCGTTCACGAACCGCGGCCCGCGGTGCAGGCTGCGGACAGCCGTCGCGGCCCGCTGCAGGACGTCGGCGTCGGCGAAGTCCTGATCGGTCAGGGCGTTGCCCGGAAGGAAGCCGATCGCGAGCATGTGCAGCTCGGGGCGGTACTCGACGACCGGTGCGCCGACCCCTGCCGCGGCCGCGGCGCTGGTGTTGAGGTGCTCGGCGTCCCGGTCGATGTCGAGCAGCCCGGGGTCGTTGCTCGAGCACCGGACGACGAGGTCGAGGGGCGGGTCCTGGTCGTCCGTGCTGCGCACCCGGACGTTGACGTTGGTCAGGCCCCCGGGCAGATCCGTCCACGACCACGAGCGCCCCGCCAGCACGGCGAGGCGCTCGAGATCGCCCGGGACCCCCAAGATCAGACGGAGACGGGTTCCGCTGCCGGTGGCTCGTCCACCGTGCGGACCGGTCCGGTGAACCAGTTCTTCGCGGAGGTCGCCCACCAGATCGCCAGCAGCACCAGCACGCCGAGGACCATCAGCGGCGCGTAGTTCACCGAGGCCCACGCGAACTCGTCCTTCCACGGTGCGCCGGCCGGAACGGTCGGCAGCATCAGGATGAAGCTGACGAGCACGATCTCGACCACGGCGACCGGGTTCATCCACTTGTACTTCGCGCCGTTGGTCCAACCGCCGGTCTCGAACTTCTCCCCGTGGCGCCAGCGCAGGTAGATCGGGATGGCGAAGGAGAGGTAGAGGCCGATCACCGACACCGAGGTGACGGCGTAGAACGCGGTCGGGATGCCGTTGACCGACTTCAGCGCCGGCAGCGTGATGATCCCGCCGATGACGGCCGCGCAGATGACCGCGTTGACCGGCGTCCTGTTCTTGTTGACCTTCGACCAGAGGTGCGACCCCGGGACGGCGCGGTCACGGCTGAAGGCGAACATCATCCGCGACGTCGAGGTCAGGCAGGCGGTGGCGCAGAACAGCTGGGCGCAGGAGGAGATGAACAGCAGCAGGCCGGCCCAGTTCGATCCGAGCGCGGCGTCGAAGACGTACGCCACGCCCCCCGCCGGGATGCCGCCGTAGTCCGGCTTGCCGTGCACCACCGGGATCGCGAAGGTGATCGCGAGCAGCAGGATGTAGCCGCCGACGGCCGAGTAGAAGATCGACTGCCAGATCCCCTTCGCCGCCGAGTTGGCCGCTCCCTGGGTCTCCTCGGAGAGGTGGACCGAGGCGTCGAAGCCGGTGATCGTGTACTGGGTCAGGATGAAGCCGAACGGGATGATCGCCAACCAGTAGGCCATCCCGCTGGTCGAACCTCCGTCCCAGCCGGAGCCGTTGAACTTGTCGCCGAAGACCTGGCTGAAGTTCAGGTGCTGGTCCGGGACGAAGATGAGCACCCCGATCAGGAAGGCTGCGCCGGCGACGTGCCACCAGACCGAGACGTTGTTGATCAGGGCGAGCAGGTGGCTGGAGAAGATGTTGATCAGCGCGATGAGGACCAGGATCGCCAGGAAGTACACGAAGATCCGGTTCAGCGAGAAGGTGTCGTACCAGCCCCACTCGAGGAACGTCAGCTCGAAGAACGTCGCGCAGCCGTAGGCCACCGAGGCGGTCACCGCGATCAGGCCGATCAGGTTCAGCCAGCCGGTGAAGAAGCCGGCCCGGGCACCGCCGAGCTTGGAGGCCCAGTAGTAGATGCCACCCGAGGTCGGCATCGAGGAGACGAGCTCGGACATCGTGAACCCGATGATCAGGATGAAGACCGAGATGATCGGCCACGACCAGGAGATGCTCACTGGTCCGCCGTTCGAGATGCCGGCGCCGTACGTCGTCAGGCAGCCGGCCAGGATCGAGATGATCGAGAACGAGATCGCGAAGTTGGAGAACCCGGACCACGTCCGAGCGAGCTCCTGCTTGTAACCCAGCTTGGCCAGGTGGGCCTCGTCTGCGGCATGTCCGTCGACGGGCTCGTGGGCTTCCGGCATGGTCCACCTCTCGTTTTGGTGCGGCGTCTGAAACGGACGCTAGACCCGGCCCCGAAGAGATGTAAACACCTGTACGTAAAATTGGTATGAACTCCGACCTTTAATGTTCGGAGGGCGTTGACACCTCTGCCGACTGAATCGAGACTGACGACATGCCTGCTTCCCCGCACGCGTTGCACCTGCCGCAGGCAGTGCTCCGTCCCGTTCGCGGGCACCACGCGTTCGAGGCGTGCGTCGAGCAGCTCGCCACCGCGATCCGGCTCGGCGTCTATCCGCGCGGTTCCCAGCTCCCGGCCGAGCGCGACCTCGCCGAGCAGCTCGGGGTCTCCCGCGCGACCCTGCGCGAGGCGATCGCCGCCCTGCGGTCCGCGGAGCTGGTCGAGACCACCCGTGGTCGCGGTGGTGGCACCGTCGTCCGTGGTCGGCCGGTGCGGCGCAAGTCGGTGGCACGCGCCGCGATCCGCGGCCGCACCGAGGATCTCCTCGACTCGCTCGACTTCCGCGCTGTCGTCGAGCCGGGAGCTGCCGCCCTGGCTGCGACGCGGGACCTCGACGACGCGACCCGGGTGCTGCTCCAGCAGAGCCTGGAGGCGGTGTCGGAAGCGCCCGAGGGGGAGGAGCACCGCCAGTGCGACTCCCGGCTGCACCTCGCGATCGCGGCCGCGACCGGGTCGCCGCGGCTGATGGCCGCGGTCACCCAGGTGCAGGCCGAGCTCGACGAGATGCTGCACGCGATCCCGGTGCTGTCGCCGAACATCGCGCACTCGACGTCGCAGCACAAGGCGATCGTGCGCGCGATCCTGGGCGGGAAACCGATCCGGGCCGCACGGGTGATGACCGAGCACTGCGAGGACACGGCCGCGCTGCTGCGCGGCCTGCTGGGCTGACGAAGGAGAACCATGACGCGCAACGACCGACACCTGTCCCTGGACGACCTGCGATCCGCGGTCGCCGACGGCCGGGTCGACACCGTCGTCGTCGCCTTCACCGACATGCAGGGACGGCTGCAGGGCAAGCGCCTGCACGGCCAGTACTTCCTGGACGTGGTCCTCGCGCACGGCACCGAGGGCTGCAACTACCTGCTCGGGGTGGACGTCGACATGAACACCGTCGGCGGCTACGCGATCACCTCGTGGGAGCGGGGGTACGGCGACATGGAGTTCGTCCTCGACCTCGACACGATCCGGGTGCTCTCGCACCTGCCCGCCACCGCGATGGTGCAGTGCGACCTGGCCTGGCCTG
>JBJMIP010000318.1:0-3494 GCA_045806825.1 Marmoricola sp. | reverse complement strand
GTCGTTGATCACCGGCGGGACGCCGCGGACGTAGATCACCTCGGGCTTGACGCCGTACGGCTCGACGAGCTGCTCGATGATGGTGCGCACCAGGGTCTCGGCGTCCGCCCAAGCGACCGCGTCGAGCATCCGCACGGTGCCGGCGGCCCGTCCGATCGCAGGGATCACGTTCATCGCCGACCCTGCGCGGACGAGGCCCCACACCACGCTGACCCCGGCACGCGGGTCGAGGCGTCGGGACAGCACCGCGGGCAGCTCGGTGATCAGCTTGCCCAGCGCGAAGGTCAGGTCCTCGGTCAGGTGCGGGCGGGAGGTGTGACCGCCGTTGCCGGTCAGCCGTACGTCGAGCGAGTCGGCGGCGCCGGTCAACGGGCCCTCGCGCAGGCCGAGGCTGCCGACGTCGACGCCGGGGTCGCAGTGCAGCCCGAAGATGTTGCTGACCCCCTCCAGCGCGCCGGCAGCGATCGCGGCGAGCGCGCCCCCGGGCATGATCTCCTCGGCCGGCTGGAAGATGAGGCGGACCCGGCCGGGCAGCTGGTCGGCGACCGCGGCCAGCGCGATGCCGGCACCGAGCAGCCCGGCGGTGTGGACGTCGTGGCCGCAGGCGTGCGCGACGCCCTCGACCGTGCTCCGCCACGGGTCGTCGGTGAGGTCGGGGACCGGCAGCGCGTCCAGGTCCGCGCGCAGCGCGACGACGGGCCCCGGCCCGGTGCCGACGTCGACGAACAGGCCGGTCTCACCGATCACGACCGGCGCCAGGCCGGCCGCGGCGAGCCTGTCCTGGACGCGGCGCGAGGTGCGCTGCTCCTTCCAGGAGAGCTCCGGGTTGGCATGCAGGTCGCGCCGGAGCTCGACCAGCTCCGCGGACAGCTCGTCCGCCCGCGCGAGCACGCGGGTGGTCAGGTCAGTGGCGGACTGGTGCACAGTCCCCCAACTTACTCAGTCCTCGTCATGATCGTCGCCAAGCTCCTCAACGACTTCCTCGCTCGTCGTCGTAAGCGGCGAGCAACCGGTCCGCGGCGACCGGCGCGGTCAGCTCCCCGGCGAGCACGCCCGCGCGGATCTCGCCGCGGATCGCCGCGACGCCGGGCGAGCGGCGCAGGCGCTCGGCCAGCTCGTCGCGGACCAGGGCCCAGGTGAACTCGAGCTGCTGCTCGGCCCGCTTGGCGGCCAGGCCCTCGTCCCCGAGGTGCTCGCGGTGCTCGGTGATGCGCTGCCAGACGTGGTCGACGTCGCGTCCCTCCAGGCCCGAGCAGGTCAGGACCGGCGGGACCCAGGCCCCGCCCCCGGCGTACACGAGGCGCAGCGCCCCGGCGAGCTCCTTGGCTGCGGACCGGGCCTCGAGCTCGCGGTCACCGTCGGCCTTGTTCACCGCGATCACGTCGGCGATCTCGAGGATGCCCTTCTTGATGCCCTGGAGCTGGTCGCCGGTCCGGGCCAGCGTCAGGAACAGGAAGCTGTCGACCATGCCGGCGACGGTGACCTCGGACTGGCCGACCCCCACCGTCTCGACCAGCACCACGTCGAACCCGGCTGCCTCCAGCACCAGCATCGCCTGCGTGGTCGCCCGGGCGACCCCGCCGAGGGTGCCGGCGCTGGGCGAAGGGCGGATGTAGGCGTTCGGGTCGACCGCGAGCTTCGACATCCGGGTCTTGTCACCGAGGACCGAGCCCCCGGTGCGGACACTGGACGGGTCGACCGCGAGCACGCCGACCTTGAGGCCCTGACCGGTCAGGTAGGTGCCAAGAGCCTCGATGAACGTCGACTTGCCCACGCCCGGGACGCCGGAGATGCCGACCCGGACTGCCGGGGTCCCTGAGGAGGTCGTGCTGCGACCATCCTTAGGGGCAAGCAAGGTCAGCAGCTCGCGAGCCGCCTCACGGTGGTCGGCCCGGGAGCTCTCCACCAGCGTGATGGCGCGGCTGACGTCACCGCGCCGGCCGGCGCGGATGCCCTCGGCCAGGGTTGCGACAGGCTCCACCACCCAGGGCCGTCCTAGTGGCCGAGCTGCTTGGAGAGCTTGTCGAGCAGCTCGAGCGCCGACTGCGCGATCACGGTGCCGGGCGGGAAGACCGCTGCGGCACCCATCTCGAGCAGGGTCGGTACGTCGTCGGGCGGGATCACGCCCCCGACCACGACCATGATGTCCTCGCGCCCGAGGTCGGCCAGCGCCTGCTTCAGCGCGGGGACCAGGGTGAGGTGGCCGGCAGCCAGCGAGTTCACGCCGACGATGTGCACGTCCGCGTCGACGGCCTGCTGGGCCACCTCCTCGGGCGTGCTGAACAGCGGGCCCACGTCGACGTCGAAGCCGAGGTCGGCGAAGGCCGTGACGATCACCTTCTGGCCGCGGTCGTGGCCGTCCTGGCCCATCTTGGCGACCAGGATGCGCGGGCGACGGCCCTCGTCCTCGGCGAAGGTGTCGGTGGCGGCGAGCACAGCGGCGACGTCCTCGTTGGAACCGGACTCGCGCTTGTACACACCGGAGATGGTACGGATCACGGCCTGGTGACGACCGTAGGTGCGCTCCATGGCGTCGGAGATCTCGCCGACGGTGGCCTTGGCGCGGGCGGCGTCCACAGCCAGGGCGAGCAGGTTGCCGTCCAGCGAGCCCTTGCTGGCGCCGCGCTCGGCGGACGCGCTGATCGCGTCCAGCGCCCGACGTACGTCGTCCTCGTTGCGCTCGGCCCGCAGCCGTTCGAGCTTGGCGATCTGCTGCTTGTAGACCTCGTTGTTGTCGACCCGGAGCACCTCGAGCGGGTCCTCGTCGGCCAGCCGGTAGGTGTTCACGCCGATCACCTTCTGCTCACCGGAGTCGATCCGCGCCTGCGTGCGTGCGGCGGCCTCCTCGATGCGCAGCTTCGGGATGCCCTGCTCGATGGCCTTGGCCATGCCGCCGGCCTCCTCGGCCTCGACGATGTGCGCCCAGGCGCGGTTCGCGAGGTCGTGGGTGAGCTTCTCGACGTAGTACGAGCCGGCCCACGGGTCGATCGTGCCGGTGGTGCCGGACTCCTGCTGCAGCAGCAGCTGGGTGTTGCGCGCGATCCGGGCCGAGAAGTCGGTCGGCAGCGCGATCGCCTCGTCCAGGGCGTTGGTGTGCAACGACTGGGTGTGTCCCTGGCTCGCCGCCATCGCCTCGATGCAGGTGCGCTGGACGTTGTTGAACACGTCCTGGGCGGTCAGCGACCAGCCGCTGGTCTGGCTGTGGGTGCGCAGGCTGAGCGACTTCTCGTTCTTCGGGTCGAACTCCCGCACGAGCCGCGACCACAGCGCGCGGGCCGCGCGCATCTTCGCGACCTCCATGAAGAAGTTCATGCCGATCGCCCAGAAGAACGACAGGCGCGGCGCGAACCGGTCGATGTCGAGCCCGGCGGCCAGGCCGGCGCGGATGTACTCGACGCCGTCGGCCAGCGTGTACGCGAGCTCGAGGTCGGCCGTCGCCCCGGCCTCCTGGATGTGGTAGCCGGAGATCGAGATCGAGTTGAAGCGCGGCATCC
>JBJMIP010000317.1:0-3827 GCA_045806825.1 Marmoricola sp. | reverse complement strand
TCGTTCTTGTTGATCACGATGGTGCCGCAGGTGGAGGGGGTGTTCACCGGCAGCGGGTCGACGTAGTCCTTCAGCGCCGAGGTGGCGAATGAGTTACCGGTGACCGAGCGCACCGAGGTGACGCCGAAGTTGCCCGTGCAGTCGCCGACGTTGTCGACGAAGAGGCCGATGTCGATCGCACCCTCGATGAAGGTGCCGTCGTCATTCAGGGCCGAGGCGAAGGCGTTGGGGGGAATGGGGATCGTGCACCAGCCGCCAGCGGCGTCGGTGGCGAAGCACTTCGCGGCGTCCCAAGCCGCGCTCGACTGGAGCGTGTAGCGCTTGGCATCTGAGAACGTCAGCGCGGCCGAGCCCGTGCTCGAGAAACGGAAGAGGAGATCCATCGGCGAGCGGTGCGGCACCGGGTGACCACCCGAGCCGGGAACGGCGGCGAGCTGGTTGTACTCCAGGTCGTACTGACTGGTGCCGCCCTTGACGGAGTCGTTGGTCAGCCCGAAGAAGCCGTAGACGGTGCTGTTGATCGCCTTCGAGAAGGCCCAGAACTCGCCGATGTCGGACTTGGCGTTGGCAGCGTGCCCGATTCCCCAGCTCGTCGGGGGGTCGTTCTCGGAGGCTCCGTTGGTGAACCCGGTGTCATCCCCGAAGCCGTCGTCGGTGTGCAGGCCGGTGGTGTCCCAGTCCTGGTCGGTCTCGGCGCAGGTGTCACCGTCGATCTCGAAGCCACCGACGACGGTGCCGGAGCCCGGAATGCAGGCGACGGTCAGCGCGGACACGATCGGGTCGGCGATGAGCGCGGCCATCGTCTTGCCCGAGGTCGCAGCGGCCGACTTCTTCGTGGGCGCGGCCTTGGTCGTGCCGGCGGTCTTCGTCGTACCCGCTGACTTCGGGGTGCTCGAGGTCTTGGTCGTGCTGGTGGACGTCTTCGTCCCACCGAACGATCCGCCGGACAGGGAGCCCGCTCCGGCAGAACCCGCAGCGCTCGAGGCACCCGCGGCTCCCCCGGCAGCGCCACCATCGGCGTACGCGGCGTTCCCACCGAACGCCAGCAGGGTTGCGATCGCGAACGCGACCAAGACAGACAAGAACCGCTTCATATTTTCCAGCCCCCAAAATGCTGTAGCCCGGGGGTAGAGCGACCCCCGTACGCTTTTGTTGTCCCGACGTTCGGCGGGGAAGACCGTCGACCGTCATTTCTCCTGGCCAGCAAGGGAATTCCTGGACAGGGCCCCAGTGGACTCCCCAATCAACGAGTCAGACAACAAACGGGCCCGCGGCGACGCCGAGCGGACTAGTCCACGGACCGGTTGCCTTGACCGTTCGGCCGGTGCCGAAACGCCCGGACGGCTTTTTCTGACGGGACGGCCGGTCAGATTCGGAGGCTCGCGGCGACGGCTAGCAGCACGTCGTTGGCGGCCGGTTCGCCGATCGAGACCCGGACCCCCTCGCCGGCGAACGGCCGGACCGCGATGCCGGCCTCCTCGGCTGCCGCGACGAAATCCGCGGTGCGGTCGCCGAGCTCGAACCAGACGAAGTTCCCTTGCGCCTCGGGCAGGGTCCACCCCGCCGCCGTCAGCGCCGCGACCACCCGGTCGCGCTCCTGCACGAGGGCCTCGACCCTGCGCAACAGCTCCGGCTCAGCGACCAGGCTGGCGATGGCCGCCGCCTGCGCGACCGAGGAGACGCCGAACGGCAGCGAGCACGCGCGCACCGCCTCGGCGACGGCAGCTGGTCCGACCAGGTAGCCGACCCGCAGGCCGGCCAGTCCGTACGCCTTCGCGAACGTGCGCATCGCGACCACGTTGCTCCGGGTGGTCGCGAGCCCGATCCCGTCGACCGGGTCCGCCACCCGGACGAACTCGAGGTAGGCCTCGTCGACGACCACGAGCACGTTGCTCGGCACCGCCGCCAGGAACTCGTCGACCTCGGTCCGCCTCAGTGCCGGACCGGTTGGATTGTTCGGGGTGCACAGCAGCACCACCCGCGTCCGGTCGGTGATCGCCGCCGCCATCGCCGGGAGGTCGTGCCGGCCGTCCGCGGTGACCGGTACCGGGACACCGGTCGCGCCGGCGACCGAGATCGCGATCGGGTAGGCCTCGAAGGAGCGCCAGGCGAGCACCACCTCGTCACCGGGATCGCAGAACGCCTGCAGCAGGTGGTAGAGGATCGCGACGCTGCCGGTGCCGACGGCGACCTGCTCCAGCCCCACCCCGAACTTCTCGGCCAGGGCGGTGCGCAGGTCGACCGACCCCATGTCCGGGTAGCGGTTCATCGCCGCAGCAGCGCCGGCGACGGCCTCGAGCACACCGGGCAACGGCGGGTACGGGTTCTCGTTCGAGGAGAGCTTGTAGCTGGTGACGCCGGGCCGGGGTGCTGGCGGTCGACCGGGCACGTACGCCGGGATCGCCGCCACGCCCTCCCGGGGCCTCGGGTCCGAGTTGCTCACCGGTCCACCCTACGTAGAGTGCCCGGGTGCGCACCGGTGGCCAGACTTCTCGGGGCCTGACTTCTCGGGGTCAGACACTCGGCGTCGGCCTGGTCGTGCTCGGAGCGTCCTGCTTCATCGTGAACGCGGGCGTGTCCCGGGTCGCCCTGCGCAACGGCGTGGACCCCTCGATGCTGACGACCATCCGGGTGACGATGACGTTCGTGGTGCTGCTGCTGGCGGCTCTGCTGTTCCGGCGCAGCGCGCTGCGACCGCCGAGCGGTCGACTGCTGCGGCTGGTCGTCGCGCACGGCCTGGTCGGTGTCGCCGCGCTGCAGTGGACCTACTTCGTGGCGATCGACCGGCTGCCGGTCGGGATGGCGCTGCTGCTGGAGTACCAGGCACCGATCCTGGTCGCGCTGTGGGCGCGCTTCGTGCAGAAGGAGCAGGTCAGCGCGCGGCTCTGGGTCGGGCTCGGCCTGGCCGTCGTCGGCCTGGCCGCGGCGACCGAGGTCTGGAAGGGGCGGGCGGACGGAAGCCTCGTCGACGGCCTCGGGGTGCTCGCGGGCCTGGCTGCGGCGGTCTGCTTCGCCGGCTACTTCCTGATCGGCGAGGCCGGGGTGTCCGCCTACGACCCGCTGCGGATGATCCTGTGGTCCTTCGGGGTCGCCAGCGTCGCGCTGAACGTGCTCAATCCGCTGACCGGTTTCGACACCGGGTTGCTCGACCGCCGCGTCTCGCTCCTCGGCGAGCTCGGTGGCCACCACGTCCCGCTCTGGGTGGTGCTGGGCTGGGTGGTGCTGCTCGGCACCGTGGTGCCGTTCTTCGCCGAGCTGTTCGCGCTCTCGTTCGTGCGCGCGACGACGGTCACGGTGATCGCGATGATGGAACCGATCGGTGTCTCGGCACTGGGCTGGGCCTGGTTCGGCGAGTCCCTCGGCGTGATCGCGGTGCTCGGCTGCATCGCCGTGGTCGCGGGCATCCTGCTCGCCCAGGCAGCCCGTCTCGATCACGACGAACCGCCCCTGATCACCTAGGCACTGCTCACCGCAGGACGAGGTCACGACCGAGGGTCACGTCGAGCGGGGTCGTCAGGCAGCGGACAGCGCCGCCGCCCTTGATGAACTCCGGCACTGCGACGACCACGACCTCGAACCCCCACGCCTCCAGCTGCGTGCGCACCCGGTCCGGGCAGGCCGGCATGACCACGGTCCGACCGACGACGACGGAGTTCGCGCAGAAGGTCAGAGCCTCCTCCTCGGTGAGTACCAGCGGCTCGGGCACCAGCGCCAGCAGGCGCGCTGCCGAGGCGGCGTCGAGCGCCGCGGGGCAGACCAGGGCGCGTTCGGAGTCGAGCGGGCAGAAGGCCAGGTCCAGGTGGTACATGCCGGGGTGCACGGTGTGC
>JBJMIP010000316.1:0-6395 GCA_045806825.1 Marmoricola sp. | reverse complement strand
CGGTCGGGCGGCTCGCCGTGCTGATCCCGGACTACACCCCGCAGATCAACGGCTACATCCACGACGTGGCCGACTGGCTCCAGGCGCGTGGCGTGGGAGACAAGCAGGTCAACGCGATCACCTCGCAGTTCGACGTGGGCAGCCTCGTCGGGGTCGCCACGACGATCCTGTCCAGCGCCCTCGGCGTGCTCTCGGACCTGTTCTTCGTCGCGACCCTGCTGCTGTTCCTCGCCTTCGACGCGGCGCCGGCGATGCATGCCATCGGGGCGCTGGGCGACCGCAAGCCGGACATGGTCGAGGCACTCGCCAGCTTCGCCCGCGGCACCCGCAGCTACATGGCGGTCTCGGCCGGCTTCGGGTTGGTGGTCGCGGTGATCGACTCGTTCGCTCTGGTGGTCATGGGGGTGCCCGGTGCCTTCATCTGGGGCGTGCTCTCGTTCGTCACCAACTTCATCCCGAACATCGGCTTCGTGATCGGGGTGATCCCGCCGGCCCTGATCGCGCTGCTGGACGGCGGCCCGGGGCTGATGATCGCGGTGATCGTCGTGTACGTCGTGATCAACTTCGTGATCCAGACGGTGATCCAGCCCCGGATCGTCGGGGACGCCGTCGGGCTCTCCGCGACGCTGACCTTCCTGTCCCTGATCTTCTGGAGCTGGGTCATCGGTCCGCTGGGCGCACTGCTCGCCGTCCCGTTGAGCCTGCTGCTGAAGTCGTTGCTGATCGAAGCCGATCCCGAGGCCCGGTGGTTGCTTCCCCTGATCTCGGGGAAACCCGCGGGGACCGATCCGGCCTAAGTCCTCAGGTCGGGCGCCTGTCTGCCGTTCTGAAGAGGGACCGGCAAAGGGGAGCCACCATGACCAGCACGATCACCACCACCACGTACGACAGCTGCGTCTGCGGCCAGGACCTCGAGGGCGGGCACCGCGACCACTGCCCGCGTTGCGGCTGCGACCTGCGCCGCGCTGCCTGACGCGCTCCGACCCGGATCGCCGGGCCCTCCCGCTCAGCGGGAGAAGTGCTCGATGACCTGCACCTGGAGCTCGCCGACCAGGCCGCCGAGCAGGCCGCCGACGGCGATCATCATGATCTCGTCGTCCTTGAACACAGGACGCAGGATCGCCTCGTACTGATCGTTGTCGAGGGCGTTCATCTTCTCGATGATGGTGTTCTCGATGTCGAGGGTCCGGGAGGCGTAGTCCCCGGCGAGCGCCATCGTCTCGGGAAGCTTGGCGAGCATCACGTCGATCAGGGACTGCTTCAGGTCCCGGTAGCGCTTGGTCCCGACGGCCAGCACGACCAGCGGGCGCGCGATCCCGGTCTGCTCGTCGACGGCGCGGGAGACCTCCCGCTGCAGGGTGTCGAACAGCTTGTCGGCGGTCGGCCCGTTCAGGATGCCCTCGAACAGCACGTCGGGGGCGAACAGGTCCTTGGCCAGGATCTTGGCGTAGTCCTCGGTGATCTGCTCGCGCTGCTGGTGCAGGATCCCCTTGAAGGGGATGAACCCCAGGTACTTCTTGGTCGAGGTCGGCTTGAACAGCATCGTCAGGGCCAACCAGTCGGACAGGAACCCGACGCTGAACCCGAAGGCCGGCATCAGCCAGGCGTTGTGGATGAAGCCCCAGGCGGCCATCTGGACCAGACCGATGGCGAACCCGAAGTAGATCCCGCTGCGGCGCACGAAGCCCATCGCGCGACCGCCGATGGTCTTCATCAGGTCGTTGAGCTGTTCCTTGTTCTTCACCAGCGTGGTGACGGTCAGGTACTGGAGGTCGACGTAGCGCGCCAGGTCCGAACGCATCTCGCTCAGCAGCCGGTCGACGATGACCGGCGCCTGGGCGTGGATCCGGTTCAGCAGAGCCCGACGGCCGGCTTCGGGCAGCGAGTCCCAGAGGCCAGGGCGGATCTGTTCGGTCACCTCGCGGGCGATCTCGTCGACCGTGCCCTCCAGCGGGCCGCGCAGCTCCTCGAGCGCCTGCTGGGCGTCGAACTTGTCGAGCAGCTCCTCGGGTCGCAGGAGCTTGGCAGTGAGGATGTCGATCGTGGTCGCTGCGACCTTGCCCGCGCGGCGCGGCACGATGCCCTGCCAGCCGAACCAGCCGATGCCGCGGAACTCCAGCGGCCGGTACATCATCTGCAGGAAGAGCAGCTTGGTGGTGTACCCGACGAACGTGGCGACGAACGGCATCGACAGGTAGATGGCCCAGTTCAGCGAGAAGTCGTGCTTCAGCTCGCCCCAGGTCTGGAGCAGCGGCACCACCTGCGCCGTGAGGGTCGAGCTCACGCCTTCGGCCCCATCGAGGCTGCCCACAGTGACTGGCCGAGTGCGGACAGGCGCACCGTGCGCCGTTCGACGCGCGCCGGCAGCGGGCCGCGCGACCCGGTCCGGATCGCCTTCAGGACGTCGCTGTCGGCCTGCAGGATCTGGTACTCGTCCTTGAGGGCCGGATCTTCGGCGCCCGTCTCGAGCAGGCCGAGGGCGAGCAGGTGACCGACGTACGTCGGCGTCAGCGCCGGCAGGGCGACGTTCGCGGTCCGACCGACGAGCGAGGCGTTCTCGATCAACGCCTCGCCGAGCAGGCCGGCGCGGCTGAGTGCGTGCACGCTGACCAGGGGAGAGGCGGAGCCGTCGGAGAGCGCGCTGATGATCCGCGCCTCGTCCGGGACGATCTGGTCGAGGATCCGGTGGAAGAGCTCGTCCTTGCCGGCCGACGTGCTCTGCTCCAGCGCGCGAGCCAGCAGGCCGGACATCTTCGCCTCGAGGGCAGCATCGGCCGACGGCCCGGTCGCCGCCACCGGACTGGGCACGGACTTCTGGACCGACTTCTGGACCGGCTGGGGGTCGGAGTCCCGCTCCGCCCGGACTGCCGGCCGGGTCCCCGGCGCAGCCTGCTCGGCACCGCCGGTCCACCCCTCGACGAACGCACCGGCGATCTCGCGGGCGGCGCCGATGGTCGCACTCACCAGGCCGAAGGGATCGAGGGCTGAGCTCACCGTGAGAAGTTACCGCGCGACGCGGCCCTCATGCGCCCGGTCTCAACGGGCGGGGCCCGGATAGTGTGGCCCCGACATGAGCAGCACCAGGGGTACCAGCACGGCCGGCAGTGAACCGTACGCATCGGTCGTATGGACGCTGCCGAACGTCGTCAGCATGCTCAGGCTGCTCGGCGTACCGCTGTTCCTCTGGCTCGTGCTGGGGCCCGAGGCGGACGTGCTCGCCCTGCTGGTGCTGATGCTGTCCGGGTTCACCGACTGGCTCGACGGCTACCTGGCCCGTCGCCTGAACCAGACCTCCAAGCTGGGGGAGATCCTCGACCCGGTCGCCGACCGGCTCTACATCCTCGCCGTCGTGATCGGACTCGGCTACCGGGAGATCGTCCCGTGGTGGGTGGTGATCATCCTCCCGGCGCGCGACGCGTTCCTGTGGTGCCTGGTGCCGTTCCTGCGCACCCGCGGCTACAGCGCGCTGCCGGTGCACTTCCTCGGCAAGGCCGCCACCTTCAACCTGCTCTACGCCTTCCCGCTGCTGTTCATCGGAGACCCCAACGACCACCACATCAACGAGCAGGTGCAAACCCTCGGGCAGGTCTTCGGCTGGGCGCTCGCGATCTGGGGGATGGGGCTCTACTGGTGGGCCGGCCTGCTCTACGCCTGGCAGGTGCGCAAGCTGCTGGCCGACCGCGACCGCCGGGCCCCTGACCTACCGTTGCCCGGAAGCGGAACGGACTAGGACGACGTGGCCGAGCAGGAACGGACTCCGGTGCTCCCCGAGCGGGTCACCATGGGCCTGCTGCCCTACATCAACGCGCACGCCCTCGACGAGGACTACGCCCAGGCCGCCGAACGCCGTGGACCCTCAGCCGAACCACGGCCCCGCAAGGTCGGCCGCGCCGGCGCGATCATGCTCGCCGTCTTCGCGATCCTCGCGGTCACCGCGGCCGTGCAGACCTCGCAGGACAGCGTCTCGGAGGAGAAGGAGCGCCGGGCGCTGATCGACCAGGTCAAGGAACGCCGGGCCGCGCTGGACACCGAGCGCCGCACGATCGCCAGCCTGACCAGTCAGACCCGGCAGCTGGAGAACACCCTGCTGCGCAACACCCAGGACTCCAACGGTCTCTTCTCCGACGTCTCCCGACTCAGCCTGCGCAGCGGGGTCGGTCCGGCGGTCGGGCCGGGGGTCCAGATCCTCGCCGACGACGCCCCGAACGCCGAGAGCGACCGCAACCGGGTGCTCGACGGCGACCTCCAGAAGCTCGTCAACGGTCTCTGGCAGGCCGGCGCGGAGGCGATCTCGATCAACGGCCAGCGGTTGACCACGATGTCGGCCATCCGGCACGCGGGGAGCGCGATCACGGTGAACTACACCTCGTTGAGCCGGCCGTACCGGATCCTCGCCATCGGCGACCCCCGGACGCTGCCGTCGCGTTTCGGCAACACGACGACCGGGGGGACGTGGTTGGATCTGGTCAACGAGGTCGGTCTGGTCTACTCGATGACGACCGCGAAGTCGTTGCGGCTTCCGGGTGCCGAGGTCCCGGACCTGCGCTTCGTGGACAAGGACGAACCGGACCGCGTCGGTCCCGGCGGAAAGGGAACATCGTGATCGCGATCATCGGGCTGTTCGTCGGCGTCGCGATCGGCCTGTTCCTGAAGCCGGACGTGCCGATCGGTCTCGAGCCCTACCTGCCGATCGCGGTCGTCGCCGCTCTTGACGCCGTCTTCGGCGCGCTGCGGGCCTTCCTGGACGGCCTCTTCGACGACAAGGTCTTCGTGGTCTCGTTCGTGAGCAACGTGTTCATCGCCGCGATGATCGTGTTCTTCGGCGACAAGCTCGGGGTCGGTGCGCAGCTGTCCACCGGCGTCATCGTCGTTCTCGGGATCCGCATCTTCGCCAACGTCGCCGCGATCCGCAGGCACGTGTTCCACGCATGACCGAGAACGACGACGTCCCGGTCCCGGTCGCGACCGAGCCGAACGCCCACCAGCGCATCCGCCGGGCGCTGCTGCGCCCTGGCCGCGGCCAGGTCTCGGCCGCGGTGCTGCTGGTCATCCTCGGGATCGCCGGCGTCACCCAGGTGCGGATCGCCGGCAGCGACGACGACTACGCCGGGATGCGCCAGGCCGACCTGGTCCAGGCTCTCAACGGTCTGCAGGCGGCCTCGCGCCGCAACGAGCAGGACATCCGCGACCTGCAGGACACCCGCGACTCGCTCAAGGACAACAACGCGAAGACCGCCACCGCGCTGAAGCAGGCGCACGACGAGCTGGCGGCTCTCGGCGTGCTCGCTGGCACCGTGACCGCGACCGGGCCGGGGGTCCGGATCACGATCACGGCGCCCAAGGGCCGGATCAGCCTGAACTACCTGCTCGACGGCATCGAGGAGCTGCGGGATGCCGGCGCCGAGGCGATGGAGATCAACGACGCGGTCCGGGTGGTGGCGCAGACCTCGTTCGAGTCGGCCGACAACGGCATCAACGTCGACGGCCGGGTGCTGAACCCACCGTTCATCATCGACGCGATCGGTGACCCGGACAGCCTGGCGACAGCGTTGCGCTTCCCTGGTGGCTTCGTCGACGACCTCCGGCTCGACGACGCGAAGGTCGACATCAAGAAGCGGGACAAGATCGAGGTCACCGTCCTCCGCCGCGCCGCGGCACCGCGATACGCGGAGTCCCCGGGAACCGGCTGAGGCGTGGCGGTAGGTTGAGCACCGCACGACCCGCACAGGATCACCATCTCAACCGAGGAGCAACGTGTTTCCCGACGACCTGAAGTACACCGCCGAGCACGAGTGGGTCCGCACCCCGGGGGAGTCCGCCGGCTCGGTCCGGATCGGCATCACCGACTACGCCCAGGACGCCCTCGGCGACATCGTCTACGTGCAGCTTCCCGAGGTCGGCACCACGGTTGCGGCCGGTGACGCGATCGGTGAGCTGGAGTCGACCAAGTCGGTCAGCGACGTCTACTCGCCGGTCAGCGGTGAGGTCGTGGCGCGCAACGACGCGCTCGACGCGACCCCCGAGCTGGTCAACAACGACCCGTACGGCGACGGCTGGCTGTTCGAGGTCGCGGTCTCCGATGGTGCCGCGACGTCCGAGCTCATGGACGCGACCGCGTACGCCGGAATCGTCGGGTCTTGAACCGGTTCCGTTCCGAGTTTCTGCTCCACCACCGTTGAGCCGCACTGATAGGTTGGCGGCAGAACTGTGAACCTCCACTTCAGTGTGAAGGTTGACCGATGATCGTGAAGAGCACCTCGGGAACGGACATGGGAGGCGCGGGAGATGCAGACCTGCTCGCAGTGCGGGAGCCAGAACAGCGACGAGGCCCGGTTCTGCTCGCAGTGCGGTAACCCGCTTCCGCAGCAGAGCGCCGTCCCGGCCGCCGGAGCCGG
>JBJMIP010000315.1:0-56385 GCA_045806825.1 Marmoricola sp. | reverse complement strand
TTCTCGACCACGCCCGGGAGCTCTGGGTCGCGGAGGGCCAGTCGGCAGTCACGATCCGCGCCGTGAGTGCTCGTTCGGGCGTTTCCAACGGCGCGATCTACCACCACTTCACCTCGCGCACCCACCTGCTCTCCCAGATCTGGGCGCGGGAGGCCTCGGCCTTCCGTTCCTACCAGCGCGAGCAGATCGAGAGTGCCCGTCACCGCGGGACCGCGCAGGACGCGGTCGTGGCCGCGGCCCTGGCGACCGGGGGCTACGCGACCTTCAAAGGTGCCGCCGTGCGGGTGCTCTTCGGAAGTCGTCCCGACTCGTTGACGGCAGAGGGCGTACCGGAGGACGTGGTCAAGGAGCTCCGGAACCACCGGGCGAGCGCAGCCACCCTGATCGCCGATCTGGCCGAGGAGGCCTGGGGTCGCAGCGACGTCACCGCCAAGCGGTTGATGCACAACTGCGTCGTCGACATCCCGGCGCGAGTCTTCATCGCGGCCGAGAAGCCCAACGACCCGCTCGCGCGCTACGCGATCGAGCACGCGGTGCGCGGGCTGCTGGCGGCGGGTCCGCCGGACTGATGGCCTGCGCGCCGAGGTAAACGCCGAACTGGTGCCCCAGGCCAGAGTCGAACTGGCGACCTTTCGCTTAGGAGGCGGCTGCTCTATCCACTGAGCTACTGGGGCGGGACGTGCGTAAATACCTGGGTAAAACCCCAGCACGGCCGAACGGCAGTCTAGTGATGCCTCGCCAAAGGCTGTCTCAGAGGGCGTGAACCGGTTTTATGGGGGATCCCGCGCACTCTCGCGGATCGCGATCGGACCGAGGCCCGTCACCGAGAACGGCGCCGAGACGCGTCCGTGAATCGCATGATGGCGCTCTGGTGCAATCAGTGCAATGATTCAAATACTCGACGTCATGTTTCGAATATTCAACTCTCCCAATCCCCCACAATGCGTCGAGCTAGAGGAGCACACATGTCTGCCCAAGCACGACGCACCACCTCAGCGCATCGGATTCGACGACGGTGGCTGCGCCGAGCCCTAGCACTCACTGCCGCGACGCTGGCGCTCAGCGCGATCACCGTGCCGACGAGCCAAGCCAGCCTCCTGGACCCGTGCGGCTACACGACGCCGAGGTCGGACTCCGGCGTCGAGGTCACTGCGATCAAGCAGCTCAAGGCGAACTACTTCGCGAGCATCGACGCCAAGAACTGGGCAGCCCTGCGAGTGCTCCTCGCCCCCGACGTTGTGGAGGACACCACGTGCAGCGCGGGTCCGATCATCTATGGCAGGGACCCGTTCATCGCGTTCCTGCAGCTCTCGCTCGGAGCAGCCGTCACGCACCACCAGGGGTACGACCCGAAGATCGAACTTACGTCGTCCACGACCGCCAAGGGCTTGTGGACGATGGACGACCTGCTCGTCTTCGGTGGGACGCTCGGTGTGCACGGATACGGCCACTACAACGACAACTACGTCAAGGTCGACGGGCAGTGGGTCGTCAAGTACTCCAAGCTCACCCGCACCCGGTTCGATGTGGTCGATCCCAACAATGGCACGATTATCCGGGCGGACGTGTCGCTCGCTGAGGTCGTCGCACTCGTCAACGCGGTCACCGGCGGCTAGGCCAACCTTCGGGACCCGGCCGGCGCGTCGGCCGAGGGCGTACCGGACGGATAGTCTTCGCATAGTCGACATCGGCTACCCCGAGGGAGTGCGAAGTGACCGGTTCTTCCCCGCCGACGCGCCGGGTGGTCGACGTTGTCGAGCTGCTCACCGAGCAGGCCGGCACCGCGATCAGGCTCAGCGACATCGTGAAGGCGCTGAACCTCAACCAGGCCACCGCGTTCGCCATCATGAAGGAGCTTGTCGACGCGGGCTGGGTCACTCGTGACCCGGCCCGCAAGACGTTCTCGATCGGCGGCGGGCTGGCAACCCTCGCGCAGAAGATCAGCCGCTCGCCCTCGGTTCGTCAAGCCGCTGAGGTAGCCCTCCGAACGGCCGTGGCGGAGACGGGCTACGCCGGGTCGGTCTCCGAACGCAGTGGGGAGGAACTCCTCATCATCGCGTTCATCGCCAGCGGAACCCCTGCACAGGGTCAGTGGCTACCCGCCGTCGGCGAGCGGTTGCCCTTCTCCGCCCCGTTCGGGCCGACGTACGCCGCCTGGGAGTCCGAGGAGGAGCGCCGAGCCTGGATCGAACGGTGTGGAGTCACGGGTCAGGGATTTCGCGGACAGCTGGCGCAGCTCCTGGCCGACACCCTCGAGCAGGGCTTTAGCGTCGAGCGGACGAGTCCGGAGATGGTGTCAGCGATCCCGGCCATGGTCAGGCTTCAGGCCGAGGCGATCTCCGATTCCGCGCGTGCCGATCTCGACAAGGTCCTGGTGGAGATCACCAACGGCCCGACGGTCGAGTCGGGAACGCGCCAGCGCCACTACGTCGGTGCCATCACCGCGCCGATCTTCGGCGCGGCGGGCAACGTCACCCACACCATCAGCGTGCACCCGTTCACTTCGTTGTCCGCACGGCGGATCGACCAGCTGGGTCGACGGCTGCGGTCGGCCGCCGACACAGTCAGTGGGGACCGCCCGGATTAGCCCGGTGAGATCGGGGCGCGAGTTGGATCCCACTCAGTAGTTTGGGCGCTCGGCCTCAGCGCATGGTGCTCATTAGGCTGCGCAGCATGCGTGCAGCGGACAAGACCTGGGTTGTGACCGGAGCCAGCAACGGTATGGGCCGGGAACTGACCCTTCAGCTCTTGAAGAAGGGCGCCCGGGTCGCAGCTGTCGGCCGTAGCTCGACTGGCCTCGCGCGAACGGCGGCATTGGCCGGGGCCGGTGCCCGGCTCTCGACCCACGTCGTCGACATCACCGACCGGGCCGCTGTGCGGGCCCTGCCGGACACAGTGGTGGCAGCCCACGGCGCGGTCGACGGCCTGATCAACAACGCCGGCATCATCCAGCCGTTCATCCCCATCAACGAGATAGACGACGAGACGATTCGGTCCGTCATGGAGGTGAACTTCTTCGGCACGCTCGACATGACCCGCGCGTTCTTGCCACGCCTCCTGCTGCGGCCCGAGGCGCAGGTCGTCAATGTCGCGAGCATGGGTGGGTTCTTCCCGTTTCCGGGCCAGACGGTGTACGGCGCCAGCAAAGCAGCCATGAGGCTGTTGACCGAGGGGCTCTACACAGAGTTGCTCGACACCAATGTTGCAGTGACGCTGATCTTTCCCGGTGCCGTCGACACGGGGATCTTCGAGACCTCCGGGTTGCAGAGGCCGGATCTGTCGGCTGTCGGCCGGTCAGCCTCGTTGATGATGACCGCTCCCAAAGCGGCGTCCCGGATGATCGCCGGCATCGAGAAGGGAAAGCTGCACGTCTACGTCGGCGCCGATTCCAAGGCGATGAGCCTGGCCATCAAGATCGCACCGCGGACTGCGATCAAGCTGGTGCGCAATCAGATGCGCAAGATGCTCGAGGAAGTGGCGTCGAAGAACAGCTAGCAGGGTCGGACTCCCGTGAACGAATTGGGACCGCCGCCAACGGGTTGGCGACGGCCCCGACAAGCCGAGGTTCACACCAGGAGCGGAAGCTTCTCGTAGCCACGCACGGTCGCGGTCTCGGCCAGCTTGGCCCCGTCCCGGTCCACTTCCCAGGTCGGCCACCGCTTCAGGATCTCCTCCAGGGCGATCCTGCCTTCCATCCGAGCCAGTGCTGCGCCGAGGCAGAAGTGGGCACCCAGCCCCAAGGTGAACATCTGCTTTCCGCGGCGTCCCACGTCGAAGGACTCCGGGTCGGCGAAGCGCTCCGGGTCGCGGTTGGCGGCACCGAGCAGCAGCATCACTGAGCTGCCCGCCGGCACCTTCTCGCCGTGCAGCTCGAGGTCCTCGGTCGCGTAGCGGGCGACCGCGACACTCGCCGGCTCGCAACGCAGGGTCTCCTCGACCGCGCCGGGGATCAGTGAGGCGTCGGCGACGACGCGCGCCCGCTGGTCGGGGTGGCGGTCGAGGAGATCGCCGAGCCAGCCGATGAGCCGACCTGTCGTCTCGTTGCCTGCCCCGGCGACCACCGTGGCGTACATGACCGCCTCATCGCGGGTCAGCGTGCGGACCACGCCGTTCTCGTCCTCGAACTCGGTGTTGACGAGGTCGGACATCACGTCGTCGCCGGGAGTCTTGATGCGGTAGTCGATGTAGTCGGTGAAGGCGTCGAGCGTCACGAGGGGATTGTCGTCCTCGAACTCCATCTGGCCGCCGTCCTTGGTCCGCAGCCGGTCGTCGACCTGGTCGCGAATGTCGACCTGGTCCGACTCGGGAACACCCAGCATCATGCCGATCACCTTCATCGGCATCTCCCTGCCCAGCACATCGATCAGGTCGAAGCTGTCCTGTCCGACGAGCGGGTCGAGACATTCCACCGCGTACGCCCGGATCTTCGGTTCCAGTTCCATGATGCGGCGGGGAGTGAAGATCCGCTTGAGCAGATTGCGGTGCAGGGTGTGGATCGGCGGGTCTTCCATGATCAGGGTGCCCGGCGGGAGCTCCATGCCGGACTTGATGATCTCCAGGATGTTGCCACGGGCGCTGGAAAGTCGAAGCGGCTCGTTCAAAGCCCATTCGACGTCCTCGGCCCTGCTGAGCGCAAAGAAGTCGTACTTCTCGTTGTAGTAGACCGGCGCCTCCTCCCGGATCCGCTTGAACAGGGGCCACGGCTCCAGGACGAACCCTTGGTCGTACGGGTCCCAATAGATTTCCTCGGCTACCACTTCAGTCATGCGCAGAACTCCGGGTCTCGGTATGTTTGACACGTGTACAACATTGATGCGCAACATATGACATCAAGATCACCACTAGCAACTGCTTGCGGATGAAAGGCTGAGCCGTGGCAAACGGAACGCAGGACGCGGAGGCGTCCGAGGCCCGTACTGCGAGGCGGCGTGGCTCGCGCGCGTCCGAGACGCGGACGCGGCTCCTGGATGCGGCGGCCGAGATCCTCGTCGAAGAGGGTGGTGACGCGCTCACGGCGCGGAGGGTAGGCGAGCGCGCGGGAGTGAAGTTCCAGCTGGTCCACTACTACTTCACGTCGATGGACGACCTGGTGCTAGAACTCTTCCGCCGCGGCGCCCAGCACAGCCTGAGCGAGTTCGCCCGTGTCTCTGGGGAGAACCTCAGCGTGCAGAGCCTGTGGGGGGTGACTGCAGAGGCGTACGGCGGCCGGCAGATGGCCGAGTTCTACGCCATGGCCAACCACCGGCCGATGCTCAAGCAGGAGATCGCCCAACACATTCGCCGCTTCCGGGCCGCGCAGCTCGAGGTCGCCCGCGCGGCCTTGGCCGCTCATGCCCCGAATCATCCGGCTCCCCCGGAAATAGTCCTGCTGCTTGCGACCGGCTTGGCGCAGCTCGTGACCCAGGACGTGATGTTCGGGGTGACCGAGGGGCACGACGAGACGATCGCCTGGTTCGAGAAGTGGCTGAGCTCCGGGGGTTGAAGTGCCAGCGCCCGTGACTTACGTTAAGGAACGACGTTTATTCAGTTAGATCTTTCTCCTGATTCACCTACTCGCCCGCTGGAGGGTTTCCGATGGTTTCGAACCGAGCCCTAGCCTCGATCGGCGCGGTTTTGGTCGCATTGTCGCTGGCTGCCTGTGGATCTCGGTTGGATCCCGAGGCCGTGGCGTCCGCGAACGCCGCCATGTCCGGAACCCAGAGCGGTGGTACGGAAGGTCCGGCTGTCGTTGGCGGACCGGGTGACGGCCAACCTGTTGGGAACAGCGACCCGGGAACCGTCAAGGGCGGTAGCGGCGGTAGCGGGGGCAGTGGTGGCAGCAACGGCGGTGGCAACGGGGGCAGCGGTGGCAGTGGGGGCGGCGGCGGTGCCGTAAGCGGCAGGTTCTCCGCGACCGGCGGGGTGAAACCCGGGTCGTGCGCCGGGTTCAAGAACCAGACAGGCGTCACTGACTCGACCATCACGATCGCCAACATCGCCGACATCTCCGGCCCCATTCCCGGACTCCTTGAGCCCGCCCAGCAGGCGGTGCGGGCTTACGCGGCGTTCTTCAACTCGCAAGCAAGCATCTGCGGGCGCAAGCTCAAGCCGCTCCTGCTCGACGGGCGGTTCGATGCCGGCGCCAACCAGCAGGGTTACGTCCAGGCCTGCGGCCAGGCCTTCGCGGCTGTTGGATCCATGTCGGGATTCGACTCGGGCGGTGCGGCGGAGGCCCAGCGCTGCGGCCTACCGGACATCCGGGTGACCAACGTGTCGCCGGAGCGGGCAGCCTGCAAGACCTGTTTCTCGACGTACGCGATCAGCACGAACCTTGTTCCGACCGCCATGCCGAAGTTCCTCGCCTCCAAGCACCGGGAGGCGGTCAAGCACGTCGCGGTGCTCTACATGAATGCCGGTTCTGCTGCCGTCAACGCCAAGAGTCAGGCAGCGGCGTACGCAAAGGCCGGTTGGAAGATCGACTTCGTCCAGGGCATCGACGCCGCGGAGTTCAACTACGCCCCCTACGTGCAGCAGATGAAGTCCAAGGGCACCAGAGGAGTCGTCTACCTCGGCATCTACCAGAACACGGTGAAGCTGCAGGAAGCCATGAAGCAGCAGGGCTTCAAGCCGGACTTCTTCGTGGAGGACCCGACCGTCTACAACCAGCAGTACGTCAAGCAGGCAGGCTCGGTCGGCGAAGGGACGTATAGCTTCATGTCGAACGACCTCTTCGAGAACACCAGGAACCAAGAGATGCAGCTGTACCTGTCCTGGCTGCAGCAGGTGAAGCCCGGCTCGGCCCCCGACTTCTACGGCTTGTGGGCCTGGTCCGCGGCCCGGCTGTTCGTCGAGAAGGCGATCGCTCTGGGGGGCAAGCTGACTCGCCCGGCACTGGTCAGCGCTCTGAACGCGACGACCTCGTGGACGAGCAACGACCTGCACGCGGCAAGCAACCCGGCGACCAACGCCACTCCGGGTTGCCAGAAGGTGATCCAGCTCCACGCAGGCAGGTGGCGCCAGGTGTCCCCGGGCAACTACATCTGCGACAAAGTGGTCAACTCCGGTATCGGGAACTGACGCGTGAACACCTTTCTCACCTTCTCGCTCCTGGGCATCTTCACCGGCGCCGCCTACGCGATCATGGCGTCCGGGCTGGTGTTGACCTACACCACCACGAGGGTCTTCAACATCGCTCACGGTGCGTTCGGCATGCTGCTGGCCTTCACCTTCTGGGATTTCACCGTGAGACAGGGCATGCCTATTCCGCTGGCTCTGGCTCTGGTGCTGCTGGTGATCGCACCGCTGATCGGATGGTTCGTGCAACGGGTCGTGACGCGCGGTCTGGGCGAGGGTCCGGCGGCCGTGCCGCTGGTCGTGACCGTAGGCCTGCTCGTCGCACTGATAGGTGTGTCGCAGTACGTGTGGAAGTCAAAGTTCCGCACCCTGCCGCCGTTCTACCCGGACCAGTCGTGGCGGGTCGGCGACGTCTATGTCACCGCGCACCAGCTGATCATGCTGGCCTGCTCGATCGTCGTCGCGCTGGCCCTGTGGCTGCTGCTGAGCCGCACCCGGATCGGCATGGCGATGCGCGCCTCGGTCGACGATGCCGAGCTGCTCAGCCTGTTCGGCGGGCGACCTGACACTGTCGCTGCCCTGGCGTGGGGAATCGGCATTGCGCTCGCCGGACTCGGCGGGATCCTCCTCACCCCCGACGTCGGTCTGGACCCCTTCGCGCTGACGTTGCTGGTGATCAACGCCTACGCGGCAGCGATGCTGGGCCGGCTCAAGAGTCTGCCGCTGACCTTCGTGGGCGCGATGCTGCTCGGCATCCTCCAGTCGCTTGCCGTCGTGTACCTGCCGCTCGAAGGCTTCTGGGCGACGGTTCGTCCGGTGATCCCGGCCTTCTTCCTGTTCCTCATCGTGATCCTGATGCCGCAGGCCCGGCTGCGGATCGGCCAGGTCAAGGGCATCGTGTCCGCTCCGGTCCCCTCCCGCACACAGTCGTTCGGCTGGAGCGCCGGGCTCCTCCTCGGCGCCCTGGTGCTGATCCGGATCGTCAGCGCGTCCGACGTGCTGCTTATCGGAACTGCGGCGACGTACGCGATGGTGATGCTCTCGCTGGTGCTGCTGACGGGCTACGGCGGACATGTCTCGCTGGCCCAGTTCACGTTCGCCGGCGTCGGAGCCCTGGTCTACTGCAAGCTGGACGAGCCGAACCTGCTCGGTCTCGCGGTGGCTGGGCTGGTCGCTGCGGTGGTCGGTGGGCTGGTGGCACTGCCGGTGCTGCGTCTGACCGGCCTCTACCTGGCGCTGGCCACGATGGCCTTCGGCGTGATCATGGAGAAGATGATCTTCCAGGCGGATTTCGCCTTCAAGTTCAACGGGACGCTTTCCGCGGAGCGGATGTCGATCTTCGGGATGAGGATCGGGAGCACCACCGCGTACGTCTGGGTGATGGTGCTGGCCTTCGTCCTGATGGGCTTGTTCGTTCTTTTCCTGCGTCGCGGGGCACTGGGTCGCCTTCTGATCGCTATGCGGGACAGCCCGACGGCCTGCGGCACACTGGGACTGGACATGCGGTGGTTCCGGGTCGCGCTGTTCGCCCTGTCCGCTGGGATCGCGGGGATTGCGGGCGGACTGTTCGCCGGCATGCGCGGCACGGTCGGCGCGGCCGACTTCCTCTACTTCCAGTCACTGCTGATCCTGCTGGTGGCGGTCGTCTTCGGTGTCACGTCGGTCACCGGCGCGCTCCTGGGTGGGACCGCGCTGATGCTGCTGCCGGTGTGGCAGTCGTCGCACCCCGCGCTCGCGGGTCTGCTCTTCGTCGTCCTCGGGCTGGGTGCCGTAGCCCTGAGCCGCGACCCCAACGGCGTTGCCAACCACGTGTTCAGCTTCGCACGGTGGAGCTGGACGACGATCGAGCAACGCCTCAAGGGCGTGCTCCCTCCGCCCGGGTGGGAGCAGGAGAGTGCCGTGGCTACCGGCCCAGACTCAGGGTCGGACGAGGCGTTGAAGGACGAACAAGGGCGGATCGGTCGCCACGCCTGGGCCTCCGATGCGGACGACGTGGAAACCACGACCATGATGCCGAAGGTCGTGCAGTGATGGCGCTGCTGGAGGTGGAGGACGTCGTCGTCCGGTTCGGAGGAATCACCGCAGTCAACAAGGCGTCATTCACGGCTGACAGCGGCGTCATCACGGGCTTGATCGGACCGAACGGTGCAGGCAAGACGACCTGCTTCAACGTGATCACCGGTTTGGAGAATCCAACCAGCGGCGGGGTGCGGTACCAGGACAGGCAGATCAGCTCCTGGCCGGTCCACCGGCGTGCCCGGCACGGGATCGGTCGCACCTTCCAGCGATTGGAGGCGTTCGGGTCGCTCACCGTCCGCGACAACGTGCGGGTGGCGCGGGAGATCCACGCGGGACCGTTGGACTGGTTCAGGCCGACCACCGACCTGCAGGTGGATGTGCTGCTCGATCGTGTCGGACTCGCCGACTACGCCGACGAGCGCGCCGACTCGATCCCGACGGGCACCGCCCGGTTGCTGGAGCTCGCCCGCTGCCTGGCCTCCGACCCGACCCTGCTGCTCCTCGACGAGCCGTCGTCCGGGCTGGATGAGACCGAGACCGACGCGTTCGGCGATCTGCTCAAGGAATTGGCCGGCGAGGGGACCGCCATTCTCATCGTGGAGCACGACATGGATCTGGTGATGAGCGTGTGCGACGAGATCCACGTTCTCGACTTCGGTCGGATCATCGCCAGCGGAACGCCGGATGAGATCCGCAACGACGTCGACGTCCAACGTGCCTATCTCGGCTACGCGGAGAACGACGAGGACGCTACCGCTCTTGCCCCCCTGGTGGACGAAGCGAACGGAGCGATCGCATGAATGCCCCGATCCTCGAGGTCATCGACGTGCACGCCGCCTACGGGCGGATCGAAGTGCTGCGCGGCGTGGACCTTGTCGTACCGAAGGGCGCGGTGATGGCGCTGCTCGGTCCGAACGGAGCCGGCAAGTCGACCTTGGTCAAGGTGATCAGCGGACAGATGTCTCCCACCTCGGGAGACATCCACCTGGGTGGCGTGCACGTGCGCGCGGCCGGTCCCCACGAGCTGGCACGGCTCGGTCTGACCACGGTGCGCGAGGGCAGATCGGTGTTCCCCAACCTCACGGTGGAGGAGAACCTGACCCTGATGTCGTACGCCGGGGTGCCCGCGCCGGCGGTGCTGGAGACCGCGTACAGCTACTTCCCGCAACTCGCAGCGCGGCGGCACCAGCTGGCCGGAACGATGTCCGGCGGTGAGCAGCAGATGCTGTCGATGTCTCGGGCCCTCGCCTCCGATCCTGCGCTGCTGCTGCTCGACGAGCTGTCGATGGGACTGGCTCCGCTCATCGTGGAGGAGCTGTACGAAACCGTCGCGGGGATCGCGGAATCCGGGGTGTCCATCTTGTGCATCGAACAGTTCGCCCGCACCGCGCTCCGCGTCGCCGACTACGCCGCGGTGATGTCCGGTGGTCGGATCGTGGCCACCGGTGAGCCAGGGGAGATCCTCGACTCGATGGCCGACCTAGTACTTGGAGGAGCATCATGATCCGGATGTCGAACTACGGCAGGGTCCTGGTTGCCACCGGACTGGTCGCGAGCGTACTGACGATGGCCGGACCGGGTGCGTCCCCTGCCGCCGCGACGCCCGCGGTCGCAGCCACCTACGGAGGTTTCTCCGGTGAGGGGTGGTCCACTCCGCTGCGGATAGAGCTGTTCGAACCCTCGCTCCCGGTACCGGCCTCGCCGCAGGTGGAGTTCGAGCTGGCCTACAGCAAGGTCAAGGCAGACTCGGGGACAGCGAACGGGCGGGCGTCGTACCTCTGGCCGGGAGACACGATCGGCGAGGGCCTGCGCGCTTTCGCCGGGCTACTGGGCCTGCCGGTCGACAACCCGATCACCGGCGGGGGCTACCCGGTGCAGGTCAACTCCCAGTACCCGGGAGAGCCGGCCAGTGATTCGGACGAGCCGTTCCCGGGGATGGTCATGAGGGCCACGTCGGGTGACAAGAAGTCCGTCGCGGAGACGGGATACTCCCCTGACGGCGTCGGTCCGGACGACGGCAAAGACGCGGGCGCCGCTGGCTCCGGCCTCCTGGGCGGACTGCAGTCGACACTCGGGAGCCTCCTCCCCGGACTCGGCGGTGGCAAGGCGGAGCCGTCGATGCCGGGTCTCCCGGCGCCGCTGGCAGCCCTCGTCGACATAGAGGGCCTGGTGGCCGCGTCGCAGATCAGCGCAGTGGACGGTCCGGTCACCAGTGCCGCCCGCTCCGCCCTCGGTGAGGTGAGGCTCCTCGGGGGGCTGATCACCATCGGTGGAACCGAAGCCGTGGCGCGAGCCACCACCGACGGCGCGAAGGGTGTAGCCACCGGCAGAGCCCAGTGGGGGAAGCTGACGATCGCCGGCCAGGTGTTCTCCATCGGGCCGGACGGCGCCGTCGTGGCGGGCAACAAGAGCGTCGTTCCAGGCCTCGACAAACTGCCTGCCAGCGCGCTGAAGGCCCTCGGTATCAGCTTCGAGATTCCCAAGCCGGTCCGCACGGTGGAAGGCGATCTGGCTACCTCCGTCACCGAGGGACTCCGGATCATCATCGAGACGAAGCTGCTCTCGCCGCTGCTGTCGGCGATTCCGGCGGGCAAGCTCGCCGACCTGATTCCCGCCGGAGCCGGTCCCGTCAAGGGAGTAGTCGCGGGCCTCTCCTCGCTCGCGCCCAAGGTGGTCATCACCCTCGGTGTCGCCTCGGCGACCGTCGACACGGTTCCTCCGGTGGGCTCCGCGCCGCTGCCGCCCGGCGGACCGGGTGGGCCACCGGTTGAAGCAGGAGGTCCCGTGACCGGTTCCTTGCCCCAGACCGCCGCCGGGCCGGCTGGACTGCCCCCCGCCGAGGATGCCCCTCTCGGGGACCCGGTGCCGAGGTCCGGACGTACAGGTCTGCCGGCTCTGTTCTCCGTCCCGGGCTTGATTCTCGCCGCTCTCATCGCCGCTGTCGCGGTCGCAGGTGGTTCGATGCGCCGGCTCGGTGCAGCGGCACTGGGTGCCGGCGCGTCCTGCCCCCACGGCCTCGACTGCGGCCTGCCCGATCTCAGAAAGGCCTGAAACATGTCCGACGTTCCCGCCGCCGCCACCCCCGCCGCCGCCTCCGCCAGCCGTCCCCGTGTCGGTCGCCCGACGCCCCGTGCGGAGGATCGCACCGGAACCGCGCCGCTCAAGGACCGTCTGTACGTCGTGCCCGAGGTTGTCCTGTTCTGGGCCGGGGCGATCCTCCTGCCGCTCGGACTCGCCGTCACCATCTTCTGCTGGGTCGGCACGGCGAACACGCCCTACGAGTACGACCAGCTCTCCTACATCTCCGGGGGGCTGATCGGCCTGGGCGTCACCTTCGTCGGTGGCTTCCTCTACTTCGGCTCCTGGCTGGCAAAGATGGCGGCGGCTGACCGTGAGTCCGCCAAGAAGCTCGCGGTGGAGGGGCGTGAATCCTCCAAGAGACTCGCCGACACGCTGCTCCTCCTCATCGAGGTCACCAGCAAGTCGGCCGCGACCGATGGCGGCGGGCAGGACGTCGAGGCGGTCCTCGTCACCACGGGCAACGGAACGACCATGCATCGACGCGACTGCTCGCTGATCGCGCGCCGCGACGACCTGGTGGCCGTCGAGGCGTCCGGCCAGGCGCAGCTCACCAAGTGTCGGGTGTGCCGGCCGGAGGTGTGAGGTCGGTCGCGCTCAGGGTTCCAGGGCGTCGAGCTGGAGCGTGACCGCTGTCCTGGCGGCGGCGTGACCCACCGTCAGGCCGAGCTGCTCCTCGAGGACGAGGGTGCGGGACAGGATCGCGATCAGCGTGCTGATCGCCACCGGCGGCAGGTCGGTCCGTCCTTCGACCGCCTTCTCGATGATCTCGACCTCCGCTTCGCGGAAGCGGGTGGCGTGCTTGGCGATCTCGCTGCGGATCTGCTTGCGGTGGTTGGCGAGCGCGAGGAATTCGGTGGTCATCGCGGCCGCGGCGGGATGACTGCCGCGCTCCCACAGCGCGTGCAGCGGCCGGGGCGTGCCGGCGACCTGCTGCAGGGATTCCAGCTCGCGCTCGGCGTTGCGATGGAGCACGGCGAGGAACAGGTCGTCCAGCTTACGGAAGTAGTAGTGGATGAGCGCCGGCGCCACGCCGGCCTCGCGGGCGACCCGACGGACGCCGACCGCTGCGTACCCCTCGTTGAGCATCAGCTGCTCGACCACGTCGAGCAGCTGGGCGCGGGTGGCCGAGCTCTCGGTGCCCATCCGTCGTTGCGTCATGCGGCTTTCCTCATTGCCGTAGCGTAGGGGCCGGGCTATGCTGAACACCTGTTCAGCATTTTCCCCGAGATCGGAGCACGTCGTGGCAGGAAAGCTCGAGGGCAAGGTCGCCTTCATCACCGGCATCGCCCAGGGACAGGGCAGGAGCCACGCAATCAAGCTTGCCGAGGAAGGCGCCGACATCATCGGCGTGGACAGCTGCGAGCAGTTCGAGACCGTCCCGTACCCGTTGCCTTCGGAGGACGATCTCGCCCAGACGGTCAAGGAGGTCGAGGCTCTCGGCCGCAAGATCGTGGCTCGCAAGGTCGACGTACGTGATCTCGACGGCCTGAAGCAGGCCTACGAGGAGGGCGTGGCCGAGCTCGGCCCGGTCACCGTCGTCGTCGCGAACGCCGGCATCGGACCGGGCGGCATGACGCCCGACGACCAGCAGTGGGAAGACGTGGTCGGTATCAACCTCAAGGGCGTCTGGAACACCCTGCGGGTCACGCTCCAGCCGATGATCGAGCACGGCCAGGGCGGCTCGATCATCCTCACCAGCTCGACCGGTGCGCTGATGGGCAACTCCGTCGACTACGTTGGCATGATCGCCTACACGGCAGCCAAGCACGGCGTCATCGGACTGCTGCGCTGCTACGCCAACATCGGCGCCCCGCACTTCATCCGGGTCAACAGCGTCGCGCCCACCACGGTGAACACGCCGATGACCACCGGCCTGGAGGAGATCGTCGAGGCCATGCCCGAGTTCAAGGCCGCGCTCACCAACGCGATGCCTGTCTTCAAGGTGGAGCCGATCGACATCTCGAATGCCGTGCTGTGGCTCGCGAGCGACGATTCCCGCTACGTCACCGGCACCGTCCTCCCGGTTGACGCCGGCATGCTCGTCAAGCACTGACAGGCGTCTGCCTGCCCGACCTCTCGTCAATAGAGTTTACTCATTGACCTATGTCAACCAAAGCGCCTATTCTTCGCTTCAAGAGGGATCTGCGTCCGACGGCGCTCGCGCACCGAGGGCCCCTCTCTCGCCACGCGACGTTCCAAGGAAGGCCCCATGTTCACCATCACGCCCCGCACGACACTGCACCGCAGCCTCCTCGCTGCGGTCGTCCTTCTGACAGCCTTCAGCCTGACCTCCTGCGGGAGTGACACCGGCGACAAGAAGTCCGGCTCGTCCGACGCCGACTCCGCGATCGCGGCAGCTCCCGAGGGCACCTTCGCCGGGAAGAAGGCCACCGGCGCCCCGGTGAAGGTCGGCCTGCTGAGCTCCGAAGGCGGGCTCGTCGACATGACCGACTCACGGATGAGCGCCGAGGCTGCAGTCGAGTACGCCAACGAAAATCTCGGCGGGCTCGCCGGTCACAAGATCGACCTCCAGATCTGCAAGTACCACGAGGAGGACCCGAGCACCGCCACCAAGTGCGCCAACGAGCTGGTCCAGTCCGACGTCGTCGCGGTCGTCAGCCAGGCCACTGGTCTCGGGGCGCAGATCCTCCCGATCGTCACCCAGGCGGGCCTGTCCTACTCCACCTACAGCGGCAACTCGCCGGCCGAGATGGGCACCCCCGGGTCGTTCCTCTGGACGGGCGGCACGCCGTCCATCGCCACCACGATGGCCAAGGTGGCGGCCGGTGACAAGGTCAAGAATTTCACGCTGTACGTCATCGACACCGGTGAGGTCACCGCCCAGATGCAGGCTCTGGCTACTCCGATCTTCAAGGCAGCAGGTGTCAAGCTCAAGGTGATCGCCATCCCGATCGGGCAGCCGGACACCTCGCCGCAGGTGGCTGCCGGACTGGAGAGCAAGCCGGAGGCCGTGGCGATCATCGGTGACGCCAACACCTGCGCGTCGGTGCTCAAGGGCCTGAAGACGGTGGGCAGTGACGCCACCAAGTACCTCATCCAGCCGTGCACCGACCCCCTGGTGGCCAAGGCCGTTCCGGACGCCTACAAGGACGCCTACCTGATCAGCCCCACCGGCGCGACCGGGTCCGACGACGAGGGCAAGGCGTACCGCGCCATCATGGCGAAGTACGCGCCGGACGCGCCGATCTCTGGCCAGGCGCCGACCGGCTACCAGTCGGTGCTCGGCTTCATCCGCGCCGTCAACGCCGGGATCAGCGGCGACAAGATTACCGCTGAGACCGTCAAGGCGGCGATCGGCAACGCCAAGGACGTCCCGCTACCCCTGGGTGCCGGGATCATGATGACCTGCGACGGCAAGCAGAGCCCGATCGTGCCCGCCGCGTGCTCCAACCTGAACCTGGTCGGGAAGTTCGAGGGCAACACGGTGCCCAAGTTCGAGATTCTCTGATGCGCTGGGCCGGCGGGCAGTCTGCTCGCCGGCCCAGGCGTCGGCCTCACCAGCCCCAGGCTGCCACCGTCTCACCGGTATCACGCTAGGACCCTGTACATGGCTACGCACTTGACCTTCCTTCTGCTCGGTCTGGGGAACGGAGCCGTGTACGCCGCCTTCGCGATGGCCCTGGTGGTCACGTTCCGCAGCTCGGGCGTGATCAACTTCGCCACCGGTGCGATCGCGCTGTACGTCGCGTACACCTTCGGGTTCTTGCGTCAGGGTGAGCTGCTCAACCCGATCCCCGGGATGCCGCGCACCGTCGACCTCGGGGGCCCTCTCGCCGTTGGTCCTGCCGCCGCCGCCGCCCTCGCCGTCGCAGCAGTCCTGGGCGTCCTGCTCTACGGGCTCGTCTTCCGGCCGCTCCGAAACGCCTCGGCGGTGGCCAAGGCGGTCGCGAGCATCGGGTTGATGCTGGTGGTCCAGAGCCTGCTCGCGGCCCGGGTCGGTCCCGTCGCGGTCAACGTCGATCCGATCTTCCCGTCTGACGCCTTCATGATCGGCGACTCCCGGGTCCCCGAGGACAGGCTGTGGTTCGCCGCGACCGTCATCGGCCTCGGTCTGGTGCTGGGTGCGCTGATCCGGTTCACCCGGTTCGGTCTGGCCACCAGAGCGGTGGCCGAGACCGAGCGAGGGGCGCTCCTCACCGGTCTCTCGCCCGATCGCGTCGCGGGCGTGAACTGGGCCCTTTCCTGTGTCGTCGCCGGACTCTCGGGCATCCTCATCGCACCGATCGTGCCGTTGGTGCCGGTGTCGTACACGCTGTTCATCGTGCCGGCTCTGGCGGCCGCGGTGGTGGGCAACTTTTCCCGGCTCGCCCCGGCGATCGCCGCGGGTCTGTCCATCGGCATGCTCCAGTCCGAGGCGGCCCACCTGCAGAGCTCGATCGCGGGGTTTCCCAAGGCCGGCGTCGACCAGCTGATCCCGCTGGCGCTGATCCTCCTGGTCCTCCTGGTGCGCGGCACCGGGCTGCCGCAGCGCGGTGCCCTGGTGCAGAGGGCGTTGGGTCGGGCTCCCCGACCGCAGCGCGTCGTGACGTCCGCGATCGTCGGCGCCAGCCTCGGGATGGGCAGCCTGCTCCTGACCAACGGCAACTGGCGGGTCGCGGTCATCACCTCGTTCATCATGGCGATCTTCGCGCTCTCGTACGTGGTGGTCACCGGATACGCCGGGCAGGTCTCGCTCGCCCAACTGACCCTCGGCGGGGCAGCCGCTTACCTGCTGTCCCGACTAACCGAGGACTGCGGTATCCCGTTCCCGATCGCGCCGCTGCTCGCGGCCGTCATCGTGTCGGCGCTCGGGGTGGTCCTGGGCCTTCCGGCGCTGCGTCTTCGCGGCCTACCCGTCGCCGTGGTGTCGCTCGCGCTCGCCGCAGCGATCGAAGGTTTCTGGTTCCGGAACCCCTCATTCAACGGCGGCCTGACCGGTGCTCCGATCGGCTCCCCGTCGCTCTTCGGGATGGACGTCGGCATCGGCCGCGGCCTGGAGTACCCCCGGCTTCAGTTCGGCCTGGTCGTCCTGGTCGTTCTGGTCGTGGCGGGAACAGCGGTCGCCCTCCTGCGGCGGAGCCGCCTCGGCGCGGCCATGCTGGCGGTGCGAGCCAACGAGCACTCCGCAGCTGCGTCCGGGGTGAACGTGGCCCGGGTCAAGATTGGCGCGTTCGCGATGGGAGCCTTTCTCGCCGGTCTTGCCGGGGCCCTGCTCGGGTACATGCAGCAGGTGGCGACAGCCCCCACCTACACAACGCTGGGCGGTGTCGCACTGTTCGCAGTCGTCTACCTCGCCGGCATCTCCTCGGTGCTCGGTGCGCTGGCGGCCGGAGTGATCGCGGCCGGCGGCATCGCCTACGCCGTCGTGAACGAGTGGGTCAGCCTGGACAACTACTACACGGTGATCAGCGGCATGCTGCTCGTCCTCACCGTGATCCGGTACCCCGAGGGTGTCGTCGGACCCGTTCACCAGTTGCTGCATCGGCGGCGACTCCAGGCCGCGACTTTGCCCGAAGCACCCGGCACCGAGCGACGCAACTCGGTGGCCACAGCGCCGCAGGACGCGACAGTGCCCGGCGAGGTGCAACTGACGGTGCAGGGAGTCGGTGTCCGGTACGGCGGGGTCACCGCCCTGGAGGATGTCAGCTTCGAGGTGCGTTCCGGCGAGATCGTCGGTCTCATCGGTCCGAACGGTGCTGGCAAGACCACGCTGTTGGACGCGCTGTCGGGTTTCGCCCCCGAGATGACCGGCTCGGTCGAGCTGGGGATGCACGCGCTGGGACGCACGCCGCCGTACGCCAGGGTGCGACGAGGACTCGGCCGGACCTTCCAGGCGATCGAGCTGTACGACGACATGACCGTCGCTGAGAACGTCGGTGTCGGTGCTACCGGGATCGGCGACCGCAAGCCGCTGTCGAACACGGAGTTCGACGATCTCTTCGCGCTCCTGGAGCTCAGCTTCGTGGTTGACCGACCGGCGTCGGAGCTCTCGCAGGGGCAGCGCCAGCTGGTCTCGATCGCGCGGGCCCTGGCCGGCCGGCCCAAGGTGGTCCTGCTCGACGAGCCCGCCGCCGGGCTCGACTCGTCGGAGAGTGCGTGGCTGGGGGAACGCCTGCGGGCTGTGCGTAACGCCGGCACCACGATCCTCCTGATCGACCATGACATGGGTCTCGTCATGGAGACCTGCGACCGCATCGTCGTCCTCGACCTCGGTCGGCACATCGCCGAGGGCACGCCGGTGGAGGTTCGCCGCGACCCGCGGGTGGTTCAGGCCTACCTGGGTGCCAGCCACGGGGCCGAGCCCGCCGAGGAGGCCTTGTGAACGTCGTCCCGGCCCTCGAGGCCACCGACCTTGCTGCGGGCTACGGCGGCACACCGGTCGTGCGAGACCTGTCCCTGCGGGTGATGCCGGGACGCGTGCTCGCGCTGCTGGGGCCGAACGGTGCCGGCAAGACGACCACGCTGCTCGCCCTGGCTGGCCTGGTCGCCCGAACGAACGGCACCGTGGTGGTGACCGGACACTCGGTCGCGCCGAATCGCCCCCGCGCTGTCGCGAAGGCGGGCTTGGCGCTTGTACCCGATGACCGTGCGCTCTTCCAGACCCTCACGGTCCACGAGAACCTGCAGCTGGCCACCCGTGACAAGGCGAGCATCGACCGGGTCTTCGACCTGTTCCCGCGACTGCGCGAGCGTCGCAAGGTGGCGTCGGGCGCGCTCTCCGGCGGTGAGCAGCAGATGCTCGCGATCGGGCGCGCCTTGGTGCAACAGCCTGCCGTGCTGCTGATCGACGAGTTGTCGATGGGGCTGGCGCCGACCGTGGTCGAGGCGCTCCTTCCCGTCCTTCGGTCCGTCGCCGACGAGTCCTCGACCGCGGTCGTGCTCGTGGAGCAGCACGTGCGGTTGGCGCTCGGTGTGGCCGACGATGCGATCGTGCTTGCGCACGGCTCGGTGGCGCTGGCGGAGTCGGCAGCGCATCTTCTCGCGCACCCGGATCTCGTCGAGGCTGCGTACCTGGGCCACGTCGCGATGCCGGGATGAGGGCTGCGACCGCTTATCCCCGTTCAGAACAATGAGTAATATGTATGATCTAAATCGCCCTACCCGGCAGCATTCGAGAGGTCCGTGCCATGACCGCAGTTGATCCTTCCTCCGTGGAGACCCCGACGTGTCCAGTCAAGAACTGGGACTACCGCGTGCAAGGCCGGGCCCACTCCCACTTCGAGGAGTACGACAGGCTTCGCGACGAGACGCCGTGGTACCGCAACGAGATGGAGCCGGGCTTCTGGACCATGGTCAACCATGAGGGCATGCTCGAGGTCTTCCAGAACCCGGAAGTGTTCTCGAACCAGGCCGTCACCGTCTTCGACCCGAATCCCGCGTACAAATGGGTGCCGCTGATGCTCGACGGGGACGAGCACCTCGAGTGGCGGCGACTGCTCGGTCCGCTCTTCTCGCCGGGCCGGGTCGAGAAGCTCGATGCCCACATCCGCGCGCGTGCGGTCGAGCTCATCGAGGAGATCGCGCCCCGCGGCGAGTGTGACTTCATTGCGGACTTCGCCCAGAAGTTCCCGACCACCATCTTCCTGGAGCTGATGGGCCTGCCCGTCGAGGAGCTGCCGCAGTTCATGAAGTGGGAGTCGGCGCTCCTGCACACGAGCCTCGGCACGCCCGAGGAGGTCCAGGCACGCATGGACGCGATGATGCAGGTTCGCGAACGCTTCACCGGACTGATCGAGGAACGTCGCGAGAACCCGTTGGACGACATCGTCAGCAAGGCTGCCCACTTCGAGGTCCACGGCGAGCCGATCCAGGACGCCGAACTGCTGTCCTTCTGCATGTTCATGTTCATGGCTGGCCTGGACACGATGACGGTGTCGCTCGGTTGGAGCTTCTGGCACATGGCGAACCACGAGGCCGACCGGAAGCGGGTCGCCGAGGACCCGTCGACGACGCCGCAGGCGATCGAGGAGTTCCTCCGGGTGTATGCCTCGGTCATCTCCTCCCGCAAGGCGACCCAGGACTTCGAGGTCCAAGGGTGCCCGATCAAGAAGGACGACATGGTCAACCTCCCGATCAACGCCTCGACGCGTGACGGTGCGGCGTTCGAGCGGGCCAAGGAGGTCGTGATCGACCGGTCGCCGAACAATCACATCGCGTTCGGCGCGGGCCCGCACCGTTGCCTGGGGTCGCACCTGGCGCGCCGCGAGCTGCGGATCGCCATCGACGAGTGGCACAAGCGGATTCCGGAGTACCGGATGGCCGAGACGGCGGAGCTCGAGGAGACCGGCCGGCTCATCGGGCTGACCAGCCTCCCGCTGGTCTGGGACGTCTGAGCAGAAGCCTCAGTCCGCTGATCGGGTCAGCGGACGCTCCAGATGACGCTCTTGGACAGCAGGAACTCTTCGAGGCCGAACTCGCCGCGCTCGAGGCCAAGCCCGCTCTGCTTGTACCCGCCGAACGCCGTGTGCGGGCTCGAACCGGCGCCGCCGCCGTTGATGTACACCATGCCGGCGCGGATCTGGGTCGCGATGCGGTAGGCGTGCACGGGATCCGGTGACCACACCCCGGCACCGAGGCCGTACTTGCTGTCGTTGGCGATCCTGATCGCCTCGTCCTCGTCCTCGAAACCGATCACGCAGCCGACCGGGCCGAAGAATTCCTCCTGCGCGATCGTCATCGAGTTGTCGACATCGACGAAGAGGGTCGGCTCGACGAAGTAGCCCTTGTCGAGGTGAGCGGGCCGGCCCCCGCCGTAGGCGATCTGGGCGCCTTCCGACTGTCCGACGGCGATCAGGTTCTCGACCTTCTGGCGCTGAGCGGCGCTGATCAGCGGGCCCATCGTGGTGGCCGGGTCGGAAGGATCGCCGACCTGGACCCGATCGAGGGCCTGCTTGATCAGCCCGACCATTTCGTCGAGACGGGAATGGTGCACCAGGGTGCGGGTCAGGAGCGTGCATCCCTGGCCTGCGTGGGTGAGCATCCCCATCATGATCGACGGGATGGTGAGCTCCAGGTCGGTGTCCTTCGTGATGATGTTCGCGGACTTGCCGCCGAGCTCGAGGACCACCTTCTTGAGGGTGGGAGCCGCCTGCGCGTAGACCTGGCGTCCGATGGTGTCGGAACCGGTGAAGCTGATGATGTCAACGCCCGGGTGGCTGGTGAGTGCCTGGCCGGCCTCGATGTCGCCGGTAATGATGTTGAGGACGCCGGGCGGCAGACCGGCCTCCTCGGCGATCGTGCCGAGGGCCAAGATCTCCAACGGCGTGGTGGGTGCTGGCTTGAGCACCACCGTGCAGCCGGCGGCGAGTGCCGGAGCGAGCTTCAGCATCGCGAGATAGAGCGGGAAGTTGTACGCCGCGATGAGCGCCGCCACGCCGTAGGGCTCGCGCCGCACGATCCCCTGGGACAACGTGGGGCCGAACGTCGGCAGCATCGGCTTCTCGAAGGGGAACTGCAGCATCACGCGCTCTGCGGTGTCGCGGAAGTGGAAGAGCGGGACGGTCACCTGGAGGGTGTCGGCCAGGGTCCGGGTGCTGCCGGCCTCCGTGACCGCGAGCTCCTTGAGCCCGGGGGAGTGCTTCTCCATGGCGTCGGCCATCCGGAGCATGATCTCGGATCGCTCGCGCACGCTCATCCGGGGCCACGGGCCCTCGTCGAAGGCGCGTCGGGCGGCGGCGACCGCACGGTCCACGTCGGCGACGTTGGCCTCGGGAACCGCGCCGATGATCTCCTCGGTCGCCGGATTCTCGACCTCGAGCACTGCGTCGCCCGCGCTCGGGGTCCATTGACCGTTGATGAAGAGCTGATACGTCAGGTCGTGCACGGCGCCTCGCTTAGCAGTGGTATCGCTTAATCATCTGATTTAGTATCACTATGCGACGTAGACTGTAACCCATCCGGGTCGCGGCGTCATCCGACAATCGCACGAGGTGGAACGCCGGCAGGTTCCATCGACAGGAGGGCGTCATGCGACGGCTCGAGAACAAGATCGTCTTCATCACCGGAGCCGCACGCGGCCAGGGCCGGGCGCACGCAGTGCGGGTCGCCGAGGAGGGCGGCCACGTCATCGGTGTCGACATCTGCGCCGACATCGCCTCGAACGCCTACGGCCTCGCGGACCTCGGGGACCTCGAGGAAACGGTGCGGCTGGTCGAGAAGAACGGTGGACGGATGGTCTCGCGCGTGGTCGACGTCCGCGATCGGGGCGCGCTCGCCGCCGCGCTCGATGAAGGAGTTGCCGAGCTGGGCGGCCTCCACGGCGTGATTGCGCAGGCGGGCATCTGTCCGCTGGGCACGACCGCACCGGCCGCCTTCATCGATGCGGTAGCAGTCGACTTCGTCGGTGTGTTCAACACGATCGACGTAGCCCTGCCGCACCTGTCCCACGGCGGATCGATCGTGGCCACCGGCAGCACCGCTGCCCTCATTCCGGGCAAGCTCGACAACGCAGCCAAGGGCTCTGGTGGCCTGGGCTACTCATGGGCCAAGCGCACCGTGGCGACGCTCGTGCACGATCTCGCCGCCGTGCTGGCGCCGGAAGGGATCCGCGTCAACGCGATCCATCCGGTCAACGTCAACACCGACATGTTGCACAGCGACATCATGTACCAGACGTTCCGACCCGATCTCGAAGCGCCGACGCGGGAGGACGCCATGGTCTCGTTCCCCGCCATGACGGCCACCGGCGACCCGTGGGTCGAGCCGGAGGACGTCGCGGCCACCGCTGCGTTCCTGCTGTCCGAGGACTCCCGTTTCGTCACCGGGATGCAGATGCGCGTCGATGCCGGCAGCTACGTGAAGCTCCGGCCGCAGCCGCCCGCCTTCTGACGGGGGTGGACGGCGTCGATCAGACCGTCGCCGGTGGGTCGTAGCTGAGGAAGCCCTACTCGCCGGGTCGCGTGTCCGCATGACGGCTGTTGCGGTCCACGGCACCTCGCAAGGCGGTACGGCGGCCCTCGAGCTGCTCACGCAGGGTCGCGTCGGCGCAGGCGCTGAGCTCGGTCTCGACCCGGGCGATCTCCTCGGTGAGGCGGACGTCAGACTCGCTGAACGTCAGCAGGTCGTGGTCATCCTCCACGACCTCGGGGTTCTGCTCCTCCGTCATGTCGTCTCCGTTTCGGGTTGTTCGATAGACCACTAGGTTATACGATAGACACCCCGTCTAGTGAAGGATGAGCCATGCCGCTGCAGGACCACATGCAGATCATCTCGGTGGACGACCACCTGATCGAGCACCCGCGAGTCTTCACCGACAGGCTCGCGAAGAAGTTCCTCGGCGAGGGGCCCCGGATCGTGGAGGACGAGAACGGCAGCCACGTCTGGCACATGGAGGGTGACGTCTTCCCCTACATCGGTCTGAACGCGGTCGCCGGGAAGAGCCGCGAGGAGTTCGGCATGGAGCCGCTCCGCTTCGACGACATGATCCCGGGCTGCTACGACCCGATCGAGCGGGTCAAGGACATGGACCTCGACGGGGTCCAGGCGGCGTGCTGCTTCCCGTCCTTCCCGGGCTTCGGCGGACGTGTGTTCCTGCGCGCGAAGGACAAGGAGCTGGGCCTGGCCTGCATCCAGGCGTGGAACGACTACCACATCGACGAGTGGTGCGCCTCTGCGCCGGGACGTTACGTCCCGCTGGCGATCCTGCCCTTGTGGGACATCGACCTGTCGGTCGCCGAATTGCGCCGTGTCGCCTCGAAGGGCGCCCGCACCGTTTCCTTCCCGGACAGTCCGGTGCCGCTCGGATTGCCGTCGTTCCACAGCGACCACTGGGATCCGCTGTGGGCAGTCTTCGAGGAGACCAACATCCCGGTGAGCCTGCACTTCGGTTCCGGTAGCTTCGTCCCCGGCTTCTCCGCTTCCGCGTCGGCGCTGAGCACCAGGGGCGGGGTCCTCGGCTCGGTCACCGAGAAGGCCGGAGCCCCCCAGGGCGAGGCGCCGATGGCGGTGTCCTTCGTGCTCTACGCCACCAACCTGATGTGGAGCACCACGGACCTCATCTTCTCGGGCAAGCTGCAGAAGTTCCCCGGGCTGAAGTTCATGCTGTCCGAGGGCGGGATCGGCTGGATCCCCTACATCTCCGAGCGCGTCGACGACGTCTGGCAGAAGCACCGCTACTACCAGCCGATCGACTTCGACACGCGTCCCAGCGACCTGCTGCGCAAGCACTTCTGGGGCTGCTACATCACCGACGAGTTCGGGCTCAAGAACAGGCACGCGATCGGCGTCGACCGGATCTGTGTCGAGGTCGACTACCCGCACTCCGACTCGATGTGGCCCAACAGCCGCAAGGTGATCGCCGAGTCGCTCCTCGACGTCCCCGACGACGAGGCGCACCGCATCGTGGAGCTCAACGCGCGTGAAGTCTTCAACTTCCCCCGCCTCTGACCCGGCGCCCGGGGACAGGGCGCCGACCCGGCCGTTGCCCCAGGCAACCCTGGTCAGCCGGGGCTTCTGGGCCTCCGGGGCGGAAGGGGTGCTCTCCATCCTCCGCTGTCCGTCGTGCAGGGCCTACACCCATCCTCCGACGGCGCGCTGCCGGGTCTGCCACGGTGGCGAGCTGGGCTACGAACCCGTGTCGGGCAACGCCGTGGTCCTCGGCTTCACGATCAACCACCAGCAGTGGTTGGCCGACTTCCCTCCGCCGTACGTCGTCGCCGTGGTGGCGCTGGTCGAGGACTCCGCCGTCCGGTTGACCACCAACGTGGTCAACTGCGACCCGGACGTCGTGCGGATCGGCATGCCGGTGCGCGTCGTGTTCGAGAAGGCCGGCGACGTCTACCTCCCCCTGTTCGAGCCCGACCCTGGGCGCGCCGACTCGACCGATCCCGTCCCGGAGCCACTCGACGCTGCACCTGAAGCTCCAGCGATGCTGACGTCCCGCAAGTTCGAGGACCGAGTCGCCCTCACCGGTGTCGGTCAGTCACGGGTGGGGCGCCGGCTGATGGTGGACCCGGTCGAGCTCGCGGTCGAGGCGGCGGAGGCCGCCGTGGCCGATGCCGGCCTGACGATGGCCGACATCGACGGCGTCTCGACCTACCCGGGGCGGACCGCATCCCCGGGGATGTCCGAAGGCGGCGTACCGCCCCTCCTCGAGGCTCTCGGACTCCGACCCACCTGGATCAACGGAGCCGGGGACACGAACGGTCAGGCCGGAGCGATCATCGCCGGGATGTTGGCGGTGTCGGCAGGCCTGTGCCGGCACGTCCTGTGCGTCCGGACCGTGTGGGAGGCCTCCCATGCGGCGATGGTGCGCGACGGCAGTTGGGAGCCGAGCACGGGACGAGCCACCCACATGATGGAGGAGCGGGCGCCGTACGGCGCGATGTCAGCGGCCAACTGGATCGGCATCCACGCCTCGCAGTACTTCCACCGGTACGGCGCCGACCGGTCGCTGCTGGGAACGATCGCAGTCGCGACCCGGGAGCACGCGGTGCGCAACCCCGAGGCCGTCTATCGCGACCCGCTGACCCTTGACGACTACTACAACGCGCGGATCGTGACGACTCCGTTCGGCCTGTACGACTGCGATGTGCCTGTCGACGGAGCGGTCGCGGTCGTGGTCTCCGCGGTGGAGGCCGTCGACGGCTGCCCACAGCCCCCCGTTCTCGTCGAGGCCGTCGGTACGCACATCAGCGAACGACTCAGCTGGGATCAGGGGACGTTGACCCACGAGCCGCAGACCTGGGGGCCGGCGCGCCACCTCTGGACCCGGACGTCGCTGCGTCCGGCCGATGTCGACCTCGCCCTGCTGTACGACGGGTTCACCTTCAACGCAGTGTCGTGGTTGGAGGCCCTGGGGTTCTGCGGGCCGGGTGAGGCCGCCGACTTCCTTGACGGTGGTCGGGCGATCCGGCTGGACGGCGTACTGCCACTCAATCCCCACGGCGGCCAGCTCTCGGCGGGCCGCCTGCACGGCTTCGGGCACGTGCGGGAGGCGATGCTGCAGCTGCGCATGCAGGCGGGGGACCGGCAGGTCGCCGACGCCGACGTCGCCGTAGTGACCACCGGGGGAGGAGCGCCGGGCAGCGCCCTCCTCCTTCGACGTGCCTGACCACGTTCCGCACCATTCAGCACAGCAGGGAGACGACATGCAGCGACCGATGGAAGGCATCCGGGTGCTCGAGGTGGCTCAGTTCACCTTCGTGCCGGCGGCGGGAGCAGTCCTCGCCGACTGGGGGGCCGAGGTCACCAAGGTCGAGCACGCCGAGCTGGGGGACGGGCAGCGCGGCCTGACCAACGTCCTGGGGATCAGTACCGCCGGCGACGGCAGCAGCTTCTCGCCGATCTTCGACGGCCCCAACCGGGGCAAGCGCAGTGTCGGGATCGCGCTGGACACGGCCGAGGGGCGCGCGCTCCTGGATGAGCTGATCCGACGAGCGGACGTGTTCGTCACCAACTACCTGCCCGGGACACGCGCCAAGCTGCGTCTCGACCTCGAGGACATCCGCAGCGTCAACCCCGACATCATCTACGTGCGCGGATCCGGCTTCGGTGCGCAGGGGCCCGAGGCGGACAAGGGCGGCTACGACATGACGTCCTTCTGGGCGCGTGGCGGCAGTGGTCAGGGCGCCACACCCGCGGGAGCCGAGCGGATGTCGCCGATGCCCGCCGGGGCCTACGGGGACAACCTCGGCGGCATGACGATCGCCGGCGGGATCGCGGCTGCCCTGTTCGCGAGGGCGAGGACGGGCGAGACGTCCGTGGTCGACGTCTCCTTGCTCGGGGTCGGCGCGTGGGCGACTCAATTCACCGTGAACCTGGCGTTGCTGGCGGGCGGACCGCCGATCCGGCCGCCGGTGCCGAAGCACGGATCGGCCCGCAACCCCCTGGTCGGCAACTACCAGACGGCGGACGGACGGTGGGTGATCTTCTCGATGCTGCAGCCGGGCCGCTACTGGCCGGCGTTCTGCGCTGCCGTCGGTCGTCCCGAGCTCGCCGAGGACGAGCGATTCGACTCGGTCGAGAAGGTGATGGACAACGCGCCCGCAGCGGCGGAGATCATCGCGGGGATCATCAGGGAGCTGTCCTTCGACGAGGTCGCGGCAGCCCTGGACAAGATCGGCGGGCAGTGGGCGGCCGTCCAGGACGCGTGGGGCGTGGCGAACGACGTGTCCCTGCGGGCCAACGGGTTGATCGCCACGGTCGAGGACGCGGACGGCGTCGCACGCGAGCTCGTGGCGAATCCGGTGCAGTTCGACGAGAGCCCGGTTCAGCTGACCCGTGCCCCGCTGTTCGCCGAGCACACCGACGAGGTGCTGCGCGAGCTCGGGGTGTCCGACGAGCGGCTGATCGAGCTCAAGATCGCCCGGGCGATCACGTGAGGCCGGCTCCCGTTGACAGCGGCTCCCAAAAGCCTTTAAATGAGTTATCTAATATGACCACCCAGGGAGAGCGATCGTGACGTACGTGATCACGCAGGATTGCGTCGACCAGATGGATCGGTCCTGTGTGCGTGAGTGCCCTGTCGACTGCATCTACGAGGGCGGTCGACAGCTCTTCATCAATCCGCACGAGTGCATCGACTGCGGCGCCTGCGAGGTCGTCTGCCCCCACGAGGCGATCGCCTACGAGCAAGACCTCCCTGCCGAGAAGCAGAGCGAGGTGGATCGCCAGAGCGCCGTGTTCGCGGGACTCGGAAAACTCGGCGGCGCTCGCAAGTACGGCCCGTTGCCGACCGGCAGCTGAGCGCTGTCGACCCTTGCCCCCAACCTGCCGAAGGGACCAGAGATGAAAGCCATCGTCGATCTGTCGAGGTGCTCCGGCCACGCGCGATGCTACGGAGTCGACCCCGAGCTCTTCCAGCTCGACGACATCGGCTACGCGGTCCGGTCCGAGTTCGACGTCCCCGTGGGCGAGGAGGAGACGGCCCGCTTGGGTGCCTCCGTGTGCCCTGAGCGGGCTATCACCCTGCAATGACGCAGTTGGATGCCCGGCCTGCGGGCGCCGGTCGACCGTTCCGTGTCGCCGTGGTGGGCGCGGGGCCGGCCGGCCTCTACACCGCCGACGGGCTGACCTTCGACACCGACGACGTCCGGGTCGACCTCATCGAACGGCTCGCCTCGCCCTTCGGCCTCCTCAGGTTCGGAGTCGCGCCGGACCACCTTGCGATCAGGGGCGCGGCGTCAGCCCTGCAGGAGGTGCTCGATCGTCCCGCGGTCCGGCTCTTCTGCAACGTCGAGGTGGGCACCACGGTCTCGGTGGAGACGCTTCGGCAGCGTTACGACGCCGTCGTGTACGCCACGGGTGCCGATGCCGACCGGACGCTCGGCGTACTCGGCGAGGAGCTGGCTGGGAGCGTCTCGGCGACGGAGCTCGTCAAGTGGTACACCGGACACCCGGAGGCCGGCGGGTTCGACCTGTCGTCGACCCGGAGTGTCGTCGTGGTCGGAGCCGGGAACGTGGCACTCGACGTCACCCGGATGCTGGTCAAGGACCCACGGGCGCTCGAGGGCACCGATCTGCCCGAGGACGTGCTGGTGGCGCTGCGGCGCAGTGCCGTTTCCGACGTCCACATCCTCGTCCGCCGCGGCCCGGAGCACGCGCGGTTCAGTACCAAGGAGCTCCGCGAGTTCGACCAGCTCGACGGGGTTGACCTCGTAGTCGATCCCGGCGAGCTGGGGGCTGTGCCTACGAAGGGGCTCTCCCCGGTGGTCCGAAGGAACCTCACGCAGTTCGGGGAATGGGCGGCCGAGGAGAGAACCGGAGCACCCCGACGGGTGCACTTCCATTTCCGCACGAGCACGGTCGCCATCGAGGGCGACGGTGCCGTGAGCGCCGTGCGCGCGAGCCGCGCGCACAGCGGGGACGCCCAGGAAGCCGTGTTCGCTGCCGATCTCGTGGTGCGGGCCGTCGGCTACCGCTCCCGGGCGATCCCCGGCATTCCCTTTGCCGTCGACACCCACACGATTCCGCACGAAGATCACCGGGTACTCCGTGGGCAGGAGCCCAGCGTCGGCGAGTACGCAGTCGGTTGGGCGAAACGCGGTCCGACGGGAGTGCTGGGCCGGAGTCGCTCCGATGCAGACGACACCGTCGGTTCGATCCGCGCGGACCGTGATCAGCTGATCGCCCGCGGGCCCGACCCTGGGGGCGCCGCCGACCTGTTGTCCGGGGATCCGCCGAGCGTCGTCCCGCTCACTCGAACAGGTCGACGACCCGCTTCGTCTTGAGGTCGTCCTTGAGCAGGAACTGGGCAGCCACCTGCATGTGGGAGTGCCAGTGCTTCTCGGCGCCCTCGGCGTCCCGGTTCTCGACCAGGCGGATCAGCTTCTGGTACGACTTGATGGCGCGCTGGAAACGCTCGGGGGTGTCGCCGTCACCGTGCCCGAGCGCGATCCGGGTGCGCACGTGAGTCGCGACGATGTCGTGGAGCACGGCGCCCTGGGTCGCGAGGGTCCGGTTGCCGCAGCGCTGGAGAATCAGCTCGTGGAAGCTGTAGGTCAGCTCTGACCAGGTGTCCGGATCAGGAACGAAGGTCTCGTGCGCGGCCACATCGGCCTTGAGCCGCTCCACGACCTCGGTGAGGTCGGCCAGGTCCTGCTCGGTCCGCCGCTTCGCCAACAGGCGGGCGCACGGTGGCTCGGAGACCATCCGGGCCTGGTAGACGTCCTCGATCGTGGTGCCCTGCATCTGCAGGATCAGCCCCACGTAGCGGGCCGCGACCGAGATGTCGGGGACCGTGATCTGTGCGCCGCCGCGGCTGCCGCGACGCACGGTGATCAATGTCTCCGCCTCGAGAATCCGGAACGCCTCGCGCAGGGTCGGGCGCGACACGCCATACTGCTCCATGAGCTCCTGCTCGGACGGCAACGTCCGGCCAGCCTGGAGCTCGCCACGGACGATCTGGCGCCGCAGGTGCGTGGCGATGAGCTCGGCGGTCTTGGGCGCACGGACCAGGGAGCCGACTGGGGAGCGTTGCGCGCTAACGGTGGCCATAGCGACACCCTACAGGCCCATATACTCAGATAAGCCGATCAATTTGGCTAATTGCGCCACCTACGTGGTGGCGCCCTTCGGAGCGAACCTCAGGCCGCCGTCGATGCGGATGGTCTCGCCGTTGAGGTAGACGTTCTCGGCGATCTGCTGGGCCAGCTGCGCGTACTCGTCGGCGCGGCCCATGCGCTTGGGAAACGGCACCGCAGCCCCCCAGTAGGCGTCGAGCTTGGCGGGGTCGGCATCCTTGAACGCCGGGGTGAGGAAGGTGCCGGGCGCGATCGTGACCACCCGGATGCCGATGGGAGCGAGGTCACGCGCCAGGGGCAGGGTCATGGCGACGATGCCCCCCTTCGCGGCCGCGTACGCCACCTGTCCGATGGCACCGTCGTACGCCGCGATCGAGGCGGTGTTGATGAGCACCCCGCGCTCGCCGTGCTCAAGGGGCGCGGTGCGTGCGATGGCGGCGGCAGCGAGGCGATTGAGGTTGTAGGTGGCCTCGAGGAAGATCCCGACCACCGTCGTGAAGGACTCCCTCGATGCCGGTTCGTTGGCCCGGCTCAGCGTGCGGGGACCGCCCGGCCCCCCGTGAGCAGCGACCGTGACCCGGAGCGGACCGAGTTCGCCGGCGGCGTCGATCGCCGCCTGGATGCTGTCGTCGTCGGTCACGTCGAGGCCCACGTAGCGGGCTCCGTCGCCGAGCTCCTCGGCCACAGCACGCCCCTTCTCGGCATCGAGGTCGCCGATCACGACCATCGCGCCGGCGGCGTGCAGTCGCCGCGACGTGGCCGCACCGAAGCCGCCTCCACCGCCAGCAACGAGTGCCACTGCGCCCCGCAAGTCCATGCGCCATCCTCCTGGGTTCGATCGGCTCGGCCTCGGAGGCTGTACTCTATCTTAGAGTTGAATAATTGTTCTGATTTGATTAGGGTCAATCCGGGAATTCACAGGGGAGGCAGCGATGGGCGGCGCCGACGATCATGACGAGCTCCGTGCCCTCGTTCGCAGGTTCCTCGAAGAGAAGTCACCCTCGGCGGAGGTCCGACGCCTGATGGTGCTGCCCGAGAACCGCGACGAGAAGGTGTGGCGTCAGCTGTCGGAGCAGCTCGGCCTTCCCGGGCTCATCGTCGGTGAGCAGTACGGCGGGGCCGGTTGCGGTGCCGAGGAACTGGCGGTCGTGATGGAGGAGATGGGTCGCGCCCTTCTCGTGGCCCCCTACCTCTCGACCGTCCTGGCCGCCGCCACGCTTTCGTGGTCCGGCGACGACGCGGCCCGTGAACGCTGGCTGCCCGGGATCGCCGACGGGTCGCTGGCGGCGACGGTCGCCCTCGACGAGGCTGGCGGCGCCTGGGACCTGGACACCACCACGGCCCGGGCCAGCGTCGATGACGGGCAGTGGCGCGTCACCGGGGACAAGCAGTTCGTCCTCGACGGGCATCTCGCCGATCTCCTTCTCGTCGTCGCCCGGGTCGACGACGGCTTCGGCGTCTTCGCTGTCGAGGGGTCGGCACACGGACTGGTGCGGACCAGGACGGAGTACCTGGACCTGACCCGCGACCTGGCCACCGTGACGATGCGGGAAGCCCCCGCGACCAGGGTCGGTGGGTCGACGGATCCCCGTCGGTGGCTGGACCGGGTCTACGACCTCGCCCTCGTCGCCCTCGCCGCCGAGCAGATCGGCGGCGCCGGTCGGTGCCTCGAGCTGGCGGTCGAGCACGCGAAGGTCCGCGAACAGTTCGGGCGGCCGATCGGCTCGTTCCAGGCGATCAAGCACAAGTGCGCCCATCTCCTCCTCGAGGTGGAGTCGGGACGTTCCGCGACGGGCCACGCCAGTGCTGCCCTGGCGGCCGACGACGAACAGGCGTCCATCGCAGCCGCGCTGGCGAAGTGCTACTGCGCGGAGGCGTTCGTCCACGCTGCCAAGGAGTGCATCCAGATCCATGGCGGAATCGGCTACACCTGGGAGCACGACGCCCATCTCTACCTGCGTCGGGCCAAGTCGTCCGCGCTGCTGTTCGGCACCCCTTTGAAGCAACGCGCACGCCTTGCCGACCTGATCGGGATCTGAGGGACGAGATGACGACGATCCCGCCCGCGCCCGACGTGGAGACCGACGAGGAGTTTCGTGCGCGGCTGCGTTCCTTCCTGGCCGACCACGATCCCGGTCGCCCTCCGAAGGAGGCAGACGTTCGGCTGGCCTGGAACAAGGCATGGCTGGCGACCCTCTTCGACCACGGCTACGCCGGACCGAGCTGGCCGCAGGAGTACGGCGGCATGGCGCTCCCCTTCGCCCGGCAGGTCATCTACCAGGAGGAGCTGGCCCGCGCGCGCGTGCCCGGGCCGCTCGGCACCGGTCTGGGCATCGTGGCGCCCACGATCATCAAGTTCGGTACCCCCGAGCAGAAGCTGCGCTGGCTGGCGCCGATGCTCCGCGGTGACAAGGTCTGGGCCCAGGGCTACTCCGAGCCTGGTGCAGGCTCCGACCTGCCGAGCCTGCGCACCACGGCACGCCGCGACGGTGATCACTACGTCGTCAACGGCCAGAAGGTGTGGACGTCGCACGGGCCGATCGCCGACGTCCTGTTCACCCTGGTGCGCACCGGTACCCAGGAGAGCCGTCAGCGCGGCATCACCTACCTCATCATCGACGCGCACGCCCCGGGCGTAGAGATCCGCCCGTTGCGCGACCTGACCGGTGGGCAGCTGTTTGCGGAGGTGTTCTTCGACGACGTCCGGGTCCCGGTCGCGGACCGCATCGGCGAGGAGAACGGAGGCTGGCCGCTGGTGCGCACCAGCCTCGGCCACGAGCGCGCAGCGGGTGCGATGAACCAGGCCGCTCTCTACCGACGTGTCCTGACCGAGCTCGAGGAGCTCGCGCGCGATCGCGGTCTGATTCAGGACCCGGCGGTGCGCACTGCCTTCGCTGATTTCGAGATCAGGGTGCGGATCATGCGCTACAACGCGCAGCGGATCATCTCGGCGATCATCACCAAGGGTGAGCCCGGCCCGCTCTCCTCGGTGTCGCGGGTGCTCATCAGCGATTTCGAGCAGGACATCCACGAGTTCGCGCTCGATCTTCTCGGACCGGTCGCGCTGCTGGACAAGAGCGAGCAGGATTCGGTCCAACGCTCACGGTGGCTGACGGGCTTCCTGCGTACCCGCGCCTCGACCATCGGTGCGGGAACCCGCGAGATCCAGTTGAACACCGTGGCCGAGCAAGTGCTCGGCCTTCCCCACGACCCGGCCATGCCGCGCTGAGCGGCGCACCGAGAGGAGCAGGCACATGCAGCTGGAGTCTCGACCAGAGCTCGAGCGATTCCGGGCCGAGGTCCGTGCGTTCATCACCGAGCATGCGCCCGGGCGCCGTCAGCACGCAGGCGTACGCGCGCCGGCGGCACAGGACGTGCCGGCCCTGCGCGCGTGGATCGGCCGGCTGTACGACGCCGGTTACCTCGGTCGTGCGTGGCCAGTCGAGCACGGCGGATCGCCCGACGCCCGCCCGGAGCAAGGCTTCATCGTCGCCGAGGAGCTCGCCCGGGTGCGAGCCTGGGGCGAGATCGGGGCGGCCCCGCTCGCCGCGGGCGCTCTGCTGGCCTTTGGCACCGAAGAGCAGAAGGCCCACTTTCTGCCACGGATCAGGTCCGCGGAGGACCTGTGGTGCCAGCTCTTCAGCGAGCCCGGCGCCGGCAGCGACCTGGCCAGCCTCACGACGCGGGCCCGGCTCGACGGGGACCACTACGTCATCGACGGCCAGAAGGTCTGGACGACCAACGGCCACCACGCCGACGTCGGCTACCTGCTGGCGCGCACGGATGCGAGTGGTGCGAAACAGGCGGGCATCACGGCCTTCGCGCTGGACATGACCGCGCCAGGGGTGCAGGTGCGGCCGCTGCGCGAGATCACCGGCAGCACTGACTTCAGCGAGGTCTTCCTCGACGGGGTGCAGATTCCCGTCGATCGAGTGATCGGCGAAGTCGGCGACGGCTGGCGCGTCGCCAACACCAGCCTCGGCCACGAGCGGAGCGGAGTGGGCGCCCGCGGGGTCGAGCTCTTCTCGCAGCTCGACGACCTGCTGGCGCTCGCGCGCTCTGGTGCCGGCGTCGCCGACCTCACCCACGGTGCGACGCGGCAGCGGATCGGGCGCATCGCCGCGCGGGCCCACGTGGCGGACAAGATGAGCAAGATGGTGCAGTCGCGCATGGTCAGTCGCACCGAGGATGTCGCGGACGCTCCTCTGGCGAAGGTGTTCTACAGCGAGGTCAACCTCGCGATGGTCGAGCTCGGCGTCGATGTCCAGGGCATCGCCGGCCTGACGGTGGAGGGCGACCCGACCGCGTGCCAGGACGGCTGGTGGCAGGACGCGTTCCTCTACGCGCGGGCCTACACCATCGCCGGTGGAGCCAACGAGGTGCTGAAGACGATCGTGGCCGAGCGCGCGCTCGGCCTGCCGAAGGAGAAGCGATGACGGGTCCCCGACAGTTCGGCCTTCCCTGGCGGGGCGCGGAGGTGGCAGCCGCGGCCGAGGAGGCCGGCTTCACAGCGTTCTGCAGCGGTGAGTTCGTCGACCACGAGGCGTACTCGATGCTGACCGAGATGGCTCTCGGCACGGCCCGCGCCCAGGTCGGTCCCGGCATCGCGTACGCGTTCGCGCGCACGCCGTACGCCCACGCGGCCGGGATCCGCAGCGCGTGGCGGCACGCGCCCGGTCGGCTGTTCCTGGCGCTCGGCTCCGGTGCGTACAAGATCAACCGCGACTGGTTCGGGGTCGAGGCAGACCGTCCGGTCGCCCGGATGGCTGACCTCGTCGGTGCCGTGCGGGCGTGGCTGCACGCGGAGAACGGCGAGCCGGTCCGCTACGACGGCGAGTTCTACCGGGTGGACGCCCGGGTCGCGGCGCCCGTGCTGGGGCGGCTCGACGTCCCGATCCTGGTGGGCGGCTTCAATCGGTTGATGGCCACCTCGGCGGCACGGTCGGCGGACGGGCTCATCGGACATGGGCTCTTCACGCGCTCGTGGTGGGAGGAGGTCGTCCGGCCTGCGATGGAGAAGGGTGCGGCCGAAGCCGGTCGGGATGCGCCGTTGCTGGAGCACGGGTGGGTCATCACCGCCGTCGACGACGACGATCCGGATCGTGCGGTGGAGGACGCCCGGCGGATGATCGCCTTCTACCTGACCGTCAAGACCTACGACCCGTACGTCGAGCACCACGGCTGGACCCGACAGGTCGAGGCGATCCGGGAAGCCTTCGCCCAGCGGGACAACGCGGGCATGGCGCGGGCCGTCACCGACGACATGCTCGAGGAGATCGCCGTCTGCGGCACCACCAGCGATTGTCGTGCCGCGCTCGCTCGACGGGGAGACTCGTTGCCGCGGGACGCTGCGTTCCTCGCGCCACCCTCGTTCATGGTCAGCGAGCGTCGTGGTCGGGCGTATGCGCACGCGAGCCTGGGCCTGATCGACGCCGAGGCTCAGGCCAGCGCCAGCGGTCCCCGCTGAACGACCTCCAGGAGGAGCTCCACGTCGACGTCGGTGCGCTCAGTCAGGGACCGACAGACCGCCACGTCCTTGCTCAGGAACGGGGAGATCTTGGTCGCGAACTCTCCGAGCGTCGGGTGCTCGGCGGCCAAGCTGCTGGCGCGACTGCCGCCACTCATGTGAGCGAGTGCCGCGAGCAGGGCCTCGGGTGCGATGTCGAGGGACTCAGCAGCGCCCGCGGCGACGGCGAGCAACTGGGTGTTCGCCGCCAGCAGGAGGTTGTTCACCAGCTTGATGGACAGCGCCGCGCCGAGGCCGCCGCAATCGATCACCGGGTCGGCATACGCCCGGACCGCAGCGGCGACCACCGCCCGGGCCGCCGGTGCGCCGCCGGTGAGCACGGTCAGCCGTCCGGCGCGGATGTCGTCGGCGGTACCGCTGATCGGTGCGTCGACGACCTGGATGTGCGGATGCCGCTCGGCCAGTCCCAGGATCGTCTCGACCGAGCCGGTGACGTGGGACCCGATGACGGCGTGCTGGGGCAGGGCCTTGGCGACGACGTCGGCGACCTCGGAGAGCTGCTGGTCGTCGTACAGGCAGACCAGGACGAGGTCGCGATCGCCGGCGACTTCGTCGAGTCGCTCGGTGGCCGTGATGCCCGACTCGCGCAGGGCCGCCCGCACCTCGGGCCTGCGGGCATGGACGATCACGTCGTGGCCGGCGGCGACCAGGCGCTCCACCATCGGACCGCCGAGGCGGCCCGGCCCGACGAACCCGATGCGCAGTGCGTTCATTGCTGTCGTTCTCCTTGTGCCAGCGGCGCTGTCATGGCATCTTAGCGTTAAATCAACTAACTATTTAGCGGTGGAGGGTGCGGTCGTGGAGCTCGATCTCGGCATACTCCTGATCCGACTGGCGCTGGGGCCGATGCTCATCGTGCACGGACTGAACAAGGTGCTCGGCCCCGGTGGTCTTGCCGGGACGACGGGGTGGTTCGCGTCGCTCGGCCTCCGCCCGGCCTGGCTGCACGCCCGGTTCGCGGCCGTGACCGAGATCGCCGCGGGACTGCTGCTGACGGTGGGCCTCCTGACCGGACCGGTCACGGCAGCCTTCGTCGGCCTGATGGTCGTCGCCTGGCGGACGGACCACCGCGGCAAGGGCTACTTCGTCTTCAAGGGAGGAGCGGAGTACGTCGTTCTCGTCGCTGTCGTCGCCGTCGGGATCGCCGCTGTCGGCCCCGGTGGGTGGTCGCTGGACGCCCTCCTCGACTGGGACCTCGCGGGTCCGGTGTGGGCTCTCGCCGCGGGACTGGGCGGCCTGGCCGCTGCGGGCCTGCTCCTTGCTGCCTGCTACCGGCCCGTGGCACCCGACAACGTCGTGCCCTGATCGTCTGCACAGAAGAGGAAGAACATGACCGAAGCCGTCATCGTCAGTGCCGTCCGCACACCCATCGCAACCTCGTTCAAAGGCACGCTGCGCGACACCCGCGCAGAGCAGCTTGCCGCCGCCGTGGTGACGGCAGCCGTCGAGCGCTCCGGCCTCGCCCCCGACGATGTCGCCGATGTGATCATGGCGGAGGAGCTCGCCGGGGGCGGCGACATCGCGCGCTACGCGGCGGTGGCAGCGGGCCTGCTCCGCGCGCCCGGACAGGCGATCAACCGGCACTGCGCCGGCAGCCTCACGGCCGTGGGCAACGCGGCAGCCACGATCCGAGCAGGCATGGATCGTGCCGTCGTCGCAGGCGGGGCACACGCGGCGTCGATGAATCCGCGGTTGTCCTGGCGGGTGCCTGGATCCGACGAGCTCGTGACCGGTTTCGCGCCGACCTTCCCCTACTACGACGGGGGAAACGACGACGTCGTCATCTCGGTCGGGCACAACACCGCACTCGAGGTCGGCATCACCCGCGCGGAGATGGACGCCTGGGCGCTTCGCTCCCACGACCGGGCGATCAGGGCGATCGATGCAGGCGTCTTCGCCGAGGAGATCCTCGAGCTCGACGTGACCCTGGACGGTGCACCCGTCCGGTTCAGCGTCGACGAGCACCCGCGCCGCGGGCTCACGCTCGACAAGCTCGGCACCCTCGCGCCTCTGCGCGACATCGACGGTTGCGACATCACCGCGGGCAACTCCAGCGGCGTCAACGACGCAGCGGCCGCGCTGATGGTGGTCGCCGACGACCTCGCCGTCGAGCGTGGACTCACGACACTGGCCACGGTGCGTTCGTGGGCGGCGATCGGCGTCGAGCCGCACCGCGCGGGCATGGGGGGCGTCGAAGTGATTCCGCTCGTGCTCGACCGCGCCGGGCTGCAGGCGTCGGACGTGGCGCTGTGGGAGATCAATGAAGCCTTCGCCTCGGTGCCGATCGCGGCCTGCCGGAAGTTCGGCCTCGACGAGGACCGGGTCAACGTGCACGGCAGTGGCTGCAGCCTGGGGCATCCGGTCGCCGCCTCCGGCGCCCGGATGCTGACGACGCTGGTCCACGACCTTCGCCGTCGCGGCGGCGGCATCGGGGTCGCGGCCATGTGTGCAGCCGGTGGTCAGGGTGGCGCCGTGGTGGTCGAGGTATGAGCCGGCGACTTCGCGTCGGGATGCCTCTGCAGTACGCAGGGGGATTCGCGGAGACCGTGGCCGAGGTCGGGCAGTACGAGGACGTCGGGCTCGACGTCGTGACGCTCCCGGAGGCCTACAGCTTCGACGCGGTCAGCCAGCTCGGATTCCTCGCCGCCCGGACCTCGACACTTCGCCTGGCTTCAAGCATCCTCAACATCTACTCCCGCACGCCGTCGCTGATCGCAATGACCGCCGCCGGTCTCGACTACGTCTCGGGCGGACGGTTCGAGCTCGGGATCGGTGCATCGGGACCGCAGGTCGTCGAAGGTTTCCACGGTGTCCGGTACGACGCACCGATCGGCCGCACCCGTGAGGTGGTGGACATCTGCCGCCAGGTGTGGCGCCGGGAACCGCTGGTGCACGACGGCACCTACTACCATCTTCCGCTGACCCCGGAGCATGGTGGCAGTGGGGCGGGCAAGCCCCTGAAGCTCATCAACCATCCGGTCCGCCCGGAGATCCCGATCATGCTGGCGGCGCTCGGCCCGAAGAACGTCGAGCTCGCCGCCGAGGTGGGGGATGGCTGGCAGCCGATGTTCTACCTCCCCGAGGCCTCCGCGGAGACCTTCGGCGGATGGCTCGCCGCCGGCGCCGCGAGGCGCAGCCCGGACCGGTCGCCACTCGACATCGTGGTGGGGACCCAGATGCTAATCAGCGAGGACCCGGCCGCGGTGGAGGCCGCGCTCGACACCGTGCGCTCACAGATTGCCCTCTACGTGGGCGGGATGGGAGCGAAGGGAAAGAACTTCTACAACGATCTCGCCTGCCGCTACGGCTTCGAGGCGGCGGCTGCGGAGATCCAGGACCTCTACCTGGCCGGTCACAAGGACAAGGCGGCCGCAGCCGTCCCCGACGCGCTCGTCCGCGGGCTGGCGCTCGTCGGCCCGCCGGGCCATGTCCGTGAACGGGTCGCGGCCTTCGCGGCGAGTGGGGTCACGACGCTGATGGCCTCACCGCTGGCCACGACCCATGCACGTCGTCTCGAGGATGTCGCCCGGCTCAAGGAGTACGCCACCGATCTGTGACCGCGGTCAGGGCTGTTCGATCAGGGTGATGATGCGCTCGTGCAGCTCGGTCGGAGTGCCGTGCAGCATCTGGTCCGCCTTGGCTCTACGTAGGTAGAGGTGCAGGTCGTGCTCCCAGGTGAAGCCGATCCCCCCGAGCGTCTGGAGGGCCTGGCTGGCGAGCTGGGGAATCTCCTCGCCGGAGAATGCCTTCGCGACCGATGCGGAGAGCGTCGCGTCAGCTGCTCCGGCGTCGAGGGCCATTGCGGCGTAGTAGGTCGACGCGCGCACGGCCTTGGTGGTCATCAGCATGTCGGCCACCTTGTGCTTGACCGATTGGAAGGAGCCGAGCGGACGACCGAACTGCTCGCGGACCTTCGCGTGCTCGACGGTCATGGCGAGGAGCGCCTCGCCGGCGCCGAGCGCATCGGCGGCGACCAGCACCATGGCGGCGTCGAGGTACCAGCGGACCTCGGCGGGATCGCTGGTCAGGATCCGCGTACGCGGGAGGAGCACCCCGGTGAAGGACACCGTGGCGCGACTGCGGGTCTCGTCGAGCGTCCGGCTGGACCGGACGACGGTGTCGCGGGTGTCCACCAGGAGCAGCACCACCCCGGTGGGCGCAGTCGCCGTGACCATCAGCAGGTCCGCGGTGTTGGGGCCGTGCACCGCAACGGCAACCCCGTCGAGCTCCAAGTCGTTGACGTCGATGGCCACGGTGACATCCCCGTGGTGTGCCCACGCGGCCCTCAGCCGCCCGTCGAGGACTCCCTCGAGCAGGTCGTGGTTCGCGGCCGGCCCGCCTGCCAGCGCCCGGGCGGCCAGCGCCGTCTCGATGACCGGTCCGGGCGCGACGGCCCGTCCGAGCTCCTCGGCGACCAGGGACAGCTCGACCAGTCCCTGCCCCGCTCCGCCGGCCTCCTCAGGAACAGCGAGGCCGAGCCAGCCGAGATCGACGCCGCGCTGCCAGAGCTTCTCGTCGAGGTCGCGGTTGTTCTCGGCCAGCGATCGCACCAGGGTGGCCGGGCAGTGGGCTGACAGCATGGAGCGGGAGACGTCGCGAAGCATCGCCTGCTCCTCGGTGAGCTCAAAGTCCACGGGGCACCTTCTGGAGTCGGGCTGCCGAGCAAGGCAATGGGTTGATATTATCTAACTATATAAGACTTCGGCAAGGAGAGAACTCGATGGCTGACGCCTACCGGACCGTGTTGTTCGACGTCGCTGACCACGTCGCGACGGTCACGCTCAACAGGCCGGATCGGATGAACGCGTTCGACCAGACGATGGTGGACGAGTTCCGCGCCATCTGGCAACGAATCCGGCGCGAGGACGACATCCACGTCGTGGTCCTGCGCGCGGCGGGCGACCGGGCGTTCTGCACCGGTGTCGACGTCGCCGCGGGGGACGGCAAGGCGAGCAGCCTCGACAAGGCGAGCAACGTCTGGAGCCGCGACGACCCCGGGCGATCGCTCGGACCCAAGCAGAACCAGGTCTGGAAGCCACTGATCTGCGCGGTACACGGCATGGTCGCAGGCGGCGCGTTCTACTGGCTCAACGAGGCAGACATCATCATCAGCGCCGACGATGCGACGTTCTTCGACCCTCATGTCAGCTACGGCATGACCTCAGCGCTCGAGCCCATCGGCCTGGCCCGGCGCATCCCCCTCGGAGAGGCGCTCCGCTGGGCCCTGATCGGCCTGGACGAGCGGATGTCGGCGGCCCGCGCCCTCCAGATCGGACTGGTCTCGGAGCTGGTGGCCCAGGCCGATCTCTGGGAGCGTGCCGACGAGCTCGCCCGGATCGTCGCCGGCAAGCCTCCCGTCGCGATCCAAGGCACGGTGAAAGCCATCTGGGAGACCCTCGACCTCGACCGCGAGACCGCCCAGGCGGTCGGGCTCGACTACACCATCATCGGCAATCCGATCGGCATGCCGCAGGTGCCGCGGGAGACCTTCGTCAAGCCTGAATGGCGCCTGCGCTGACCGCCGTTCAGGCGTGGCGCTCGATCTCCAGTGCCAGCAGGGCCTCGAGGTCGTCGGCCGGAGGGGCGGGCAGTTCAACGGGACCCTGCCTGGTCGGCAGCAGCACCACCGCCGTGCCGGGTGTGGTGGTCTCCCCGCGCTGATTGGTGCAGCTGAGCTCGAGATGGACCTCGTTGCGCCCGTCCACCTGCACCTTGTCGACAACCTTCCCGCGGACCCACGTCGTGTCCCCGAGGTAGTTGAATTTCCGGTGTTCGCACCGAAGCCGGAACAGCCACCCGTCGTCGCCCATCCAGTCCGTGAGAGCGTGCGTCAGCCACGTCTCACGCATGGCGCCGTAGTCGTAGCTCATCGGGATGCCGAGCTCGCGGGCCCGCTCGGGCTCCCAGTGCAGCCGCTGCACCGTGTCGGGGATGTTGCGGCCGTTCTTCGGATACAGGCCAGGCGCTTTTCTGCGCACGCGGCGTGAGATGCCGAACGCACCGGGCGGCGTGAGCTGCATGCCCCAGCCCGCGTGCCAGACGACGATGTCCGTGACGGTGATCGGCCCCTTCACCCGGGGCTGGATCTCCTCGCCGACCTCCACGTCCTCGAAGTACCGGGTCAGCGCGCCGCGACGTACCTCCGCGTCGTAGGCGGCGTCGATCTCGGCCAGCTGGTCATCGGTGTAGGGCTCGAAGGTGACCGGGTCCTTCGTCGTGGACGTCTTGGTGGCGTGCCGCTCCGCGTTGATCCAGGTGCCGCGCTGGATGGCGACCACTTCACCGTCACCGTTGGCGAACAGGAAGTCGTTCGTGACGTGTGCCGTGCGGCCACCGAACTTGCTGGCCTTCTCCTGGACCCCGACCTGTGCCCGGATCATCCGGCATCGGTCGCCCTCGCGCAGGGGCCGGTAGTACTCGAACTCCATGGCGGCTTGGTAGGAGCCCAGCCCGGCGAACGGATCGCCCTTGAGAAGCGCCCGCTGCTCGGGCGTCGGGTCGCCACTGGCGCTCTCGCCCATGCAGTACAAGAAGTTGGGCGGAGCGATCAGCGATCCCCAGCGGGTCTTGCGGGCGTAGTCCGAGTCGCTGTAGAGCGGATTGTCGTCGCCGTAGCCGTAGGCGAAGTGACGGGTGGCATCGACGTGGACCTCCGTGATGTGCGGGGGCCTGAGCCGCTGCGGTACTCCGGTCCGCTGGCGCGACCTCTCGAACGACGTCGCGCCGAGCACGCCGTACCCCTCGTCCTGCTCGCTGGTCGTCACGACCTGCTCCTTTCCGGAGAACTCAGGAGTTGATCGCGGACCATCGCCCTGCTGACCTTCATCGACGGTGTCCGCGGCAGATCGGAGACGACTCGGAGGACGACCGGACGCTGGTAGCTGGTCACCCGCTCGGACAGGAAGCCCATCAGCTCGGCCTCGGTTGCGGGGTGTCGCAGCGTCACCGCTACGGCCGGCACCTGACCGAGCCGATCGTCGGGGAGGGCGACGGCGCAAGCTTCGTCGACGGCTGGGTGGCGGGTGAGCGCGTCCTCGATCACGCTCGGCGGAATCTTGAACCCGCCCCGATTGATCGCCTCGTCGACCCGGCCGTGGATGAAGACGAACCCGTCCTCGTCGATGTAGGCGAGGTCGGTCGTCTCCAGCCACGAGCCGTTCTGGGTGGGGATCTGACCGCCGCGGGCCCAGAGCACGCCGATCTCTCCAGCCGGCAGGGGCGCCCCCTGATCCCGGTCGATGACGCGAAGCTCGATGCCCGGATGCGCGCGGCCGACACTGCCACGCTTCTGTGCGCCCCAACGGGTCTTGTCCTTGAGCGACCAGCCGGCCACGGCGCCGGCGAACTCGGTGGCGCCGTAGTTCCCGAGCACCGGGACGCCGTACTTTTCCTCGAAGGCGTCAGCGAGGTCGGGGGGGAGGGGTGCGGTGCCGGATCCCACTGCCTTGACGCTGCCGAACGTCTCGACCGGCAGGTCCGCGTCGAGCACCATGCGCAGTGCGGTCGGTGCGAGCCGGACGTGTGCGGGCCTGTGACGGCGGACCAGGTGGGCCCACTCCTGGACGTCGAACCTCTCCAGCAGCGCGACGCAGCGACCCTCGGCGGCGTGGGCGACGGCGAAGTAGAGACCGCTGATGTGGGCGAGCGACGCCCACAGGATCGCGGGCCGGCTGGGCAGTCTGAGATCCGTCGCATCGTCGATCGGCGTCCCGGCAGCCCCGAACGCGGCGACCAGCCGCTGGTAGGACAAGGCGACCCGCTTGGGCCGACCCGTGGTCCCGCTGGTCATCATCAGCACAGCGACGTCGTCGGTGGGGCGCAGCTCGGGCGACGGCGTCCACGATGCCGGTCGGGCTGAGAGAGCGCGGCCCGAGCTGGCGCGCAGGGGAACAGCGCCGACCTGCTCGGCCGATGCGCAGAGCAGGGGTCGGCACCAGTCGTCGTCCTCGGCGATGATGACGTCCGGAGCGAGCTCGGTGACGTCCTCCGCGAGACCCACGTCTCCGAGATGCGGGCTGAGGGTGATCAGGGAGCGGCCGGTGGCAATGGTGGCCACGACGGCGAAGAAGGGGCCGGGCCGGTTGCGGAGCACGATCCCGATCCGCTGCGCAGCAGGGTGCGCGGCCAGGAGGGACTCGAGGTCGTCGATCGCCTGCGCCACGTGCCCCCAGGAGTAGACGTCGTCCCCGAACGTGAGTGCGGTCGCCGCCGCGTCGATGGCCGCCACTCGCCGGATCCTGCTCGACAGGAGACTCCGGGCCCGGGCCTCGGTCTGGGTCGCAGAGTTGAGAGTGCTCATGCTGCCCTTTCGGGGTATGCGGCGGACAGAGAAAGGCCGGGTCGGAGGCCGAAGGACTGGTCAAGTCGGGAGGGACCTATTACTTTCAGGAGTATAGGTATAATCAGGTAACTATTCCAAGCCCTCCGAGACAGGTGAAAGATGCCGACGATGCACCTGGGCGAGGACGAGCGCGCACTGCGTGACTCTGTCCGCTCCTTCTTCGACAACAAGGTGACTCCGCTCGTGGCCGAGCACGAGCGCGCGAAGACCTTTCCCTGGGAGCTGATGCCCCAGCTCTACGAATTCGGGTACGTCCGGGGCGGCGTGCCGGAATCTGCTGGTGGCGACGAGCTGACGATGATGATGCAGGCGATCCTGATGGAGGAGGCCGGCCGGTGCTGGGGCTCCCTGCGCACCACGGTCAACGTCCAGGGGATGGTGGCCCGCACCCTGGCCGCCGCCGGGACCGAGCAGCAGCGGGCAGACTTCCTCGAGCCGCTGCTGGCGGGACGTCGCTTCGGCTGGTTCGGGATGACCGAAGCCGGTGCAGGCTCCGATGCCGGTTCCCTGCGGACCACGGCCCGTCGCTCTGGCGACGGTTACCTGATCAACGGCAGCAAGCTGTACATCACCAACGCGCTCGGCTCGGACTTCGGCATCCTGTTCGCTCGCGTCGTCGACGAGGACGGCACGGACCACGGTGTCACCGCGGTACTGGTCGACTCGCGACAGTCCGAGTTCGGTGTCCACGACATCCCGCACATGCCGTTGCGCTCGACCACCAGCTGCGAGCTGACCTTCGACGACACCTACGTGCCGGCGGAGAACATCCTTGGTGACCTGGGTGGTGGGTTGCGCCTCGGCATGAAGGCGATCAATGCCGGGCGGCTCAACATGGCGATGGGGGCGGTCGGCCTGTCGCAGGCGTGCCTCGAGGCAGCCATCACGTTCTGCCGCCAGCGCGAGCAGTTCGGCAAGCCCATCGCAGCCTTCCAGCTCGTCCAGCAGATGGTCGTGGAGATCGCCACGCTCACCGAGACGTCGCGGTTGCTGGGTTACCACGCGGCGCGCACCCTGGACGGCGGAGGTCTGGGCCGCTACGAGTGCTCGATGGCGAAGCTCTACTGCGGGGAGTCGGCCGGGCGGGCAGCGACCCTGGCGCTGCAGATCCACGGCGGCGCGGGCCTGATGGAGGAGTCGCCCGTCGAGCGCTACTTCCGGGACGCGCGGGAAGCAACGATTCCCGAGGGGACCAGCCAGATGCAGATCCTGCACCTCGGCAAGGACCTGCTCGGTCATTCCGCGATCCGATGAGCACGGAGGTCACGATGAGCACCGGCCAGACCGACGACGTTGCCGCGGAGGTCGTCCTGCGCCGGCAGGGCGGCGTGCTGATCATCTCGATCAACCGACCGGCCCAGCGCAACGCCGTCAACGGCTCCGTAGCGAAGGGGATCGCGTCGGCGCTCAACCTGCTCGACGCAACGCCGGAGCTCAGGGTCGGAGTCATCCACGGTGAAGGCGGGACGTTCTGCGCCGGTATGGATCTCAAGGCGTTCGCGGCGGGTGAGCCGACCCGTGACGACGTGCGCGGCTTCGCCGGGATCGTCGAGAAGCCTGCGGACAAGCCCTTGATCGCTGCCGTCGAGGGCTGGGCGCTCGGTGGCGGGTTCGAGATCGTCCTGGCCTGCGACTTGGTGACGGCCGGCCGGGGCGCCCGGTTCGGACTCCCCGAGGTCAAGCGCGGTCTGGCCGCCCGCGGGGGCGGTGTCTTCCGGCTGCCGCGACGCCTCCCGCGCGCCATCGCGATGGAGATGATCCTCACCGGCGCTCCGATAGGTGCGCCGCGCGCGGCCGACCTCGGCATGGTCAACCGGGTCGTCGACGACGGCGACTCCCTGGCGGCCGCGCTCGAGCTGGCGACCGAGATCGCCGCCAACGCACCGATGTCGGTGCGCGCCTCGAAGCGGGTGGCGCTGGCGTCCGCCGACTGGGACGAGGCCGAAGGCTTCGTCCGGCAGCGTGAGTACCTCGAGCCGGTGTTCGACTCGAGGGACGCGGCCGAGGGGGTTGCCGCCTTCAAGGAACGTCGGGATCCGGTGTGGACCGACCAGTGACGTCGGTCGCTGGACCGGCTGCCGCCGACCAGGCCCTGAGCGGGATCACGGTGGTGTGCCTGGCTGCCCTCGGGCCGGTGCCGTACGCCGCGATGCTGCTCGGCGATCTGGGCGCGACGATCCTCAGGGTCGACCGCCCCGACCACCGGGGAGGCGTCACCGGCCTCCTGCTCGAGGACGACCCGCGGACCCGGGGCCATCGCGGTCTCGGCATCGACCTGCGTCAGTTGGAGGGACGAGAGCTCTTCGACCGCTTGGTCGACGACGCCGACGTGTTCCTCGAAGGTATGCGTCCGGGCGCGACGGAGCGGCTCGGCATCGGGCCCGACGTCCTGCTCGCGCGCGCGCCCCGTCTGGTCTACGGCCGCGCGACGGGGTGGGGTCAGCAGGGCCCCCGCGCACAGCGAGCGGGCCACGACATCAACTACGCCGGGCTCTCGGGCGGGCTCTACCCGGTCGGCCCGGCTGATCGGCCGCCGTACCCGCCGTTGAACATGCTGGCCGACTTCGGCGGCGGTGGCACCTTCCTCGCCCTCGGCGTACTGGCCGCGCTGCTGCAACGGACCGTGACCGGCAGTGGCCAGGTCGTCGACGCGGCGATGGTGGACGGCGTCGCCTCGCTCACCACGATGATGCAGGGCATGCGAGCCGCGGGACTGTGGAGCGACCGACGCGGCGACAATCTGCTGGACGGCTCTGCTCCCTTCTACCGCACCTACGAGACTGCCGACGGCGGTTACATGGCGGTGGGTGCGCTCGAGCCGCAGTTCTACCGGGACTTCCTCGACGGTGTCGGCCTGGAGATCGACGACTGGCCGCAGCACGACCGTGATCGGTGGCCGATGCTCGAAGCCGAGCTGGAGCGGGTCTTCGCCTCCCGTTCGCGCAGCGCCTGGCAGGAGCTGTTCGACGCGCGCGACGCCTGCGTCACCCCGGTCCTCTCGCTGGCGGAGGCCGCCGAGTCGCCGGAGCTGCGGGAGCGGGACACGTTCGTCATGTGGGGCGGGATCGCCCAGCCGGCACCGGCGCCGCGCCTCTCGGCATCGCGGCCCGTCGATCTTCCGCGGAGCGGTTGGTGCAGTAATACCGACGAGATTCTCGGCGGGCTCGGCCTCAGCGACGAGCGGATCGCGGACCTGCGCGGCCGCCGGGTGATCGCCTGAGTCGCTCGGTTGACATCGAACGATGCGGCTCGTAGATTATACAGGTAGATGATTTGACCTTTTGTGGTCGTGAGAAGGGAAACAACCGTGCGCGATGCGGTCATCGTCGAAGCAGTCCGGACGCCGATCGGTCGGCGCAACGGCGCACTGAGCGAGGTGCACCCGGTCGACCTCGCCGCCGATGTACTCAGTGCCTTGATCGCCAGGACCGGTATTGAACCGACCGCGATCGAGGACGTCATCTTCGGATGTGTGACCCAGATCGGCGACCAGTCGACCAATGTCGCGCGGCTCGCGGTCCTGGCCGCGGGTCTCCCGGAGACGATCCCTGGGGTGACCCTGGATCGCGCCTGCGGGTCGAGCCAGCAGGCGCTCAGCTTCGCGGCTGCCAGCGTGATGGCCGGCCACTACGACGTGGTGGTCGCTGGTGGTGTCGAGTCGATGAGTCGGGTGCCCCTCGGGTCCGCCCGCACCATCGGGGTGCCGTTCGGGCCGCGGGTGTGCGCGCGCTACCAGCGCGACGCCTTCAGCCAGGGGGAGGGAGCCGAAACCATCGCCCGGAAGTGGGGCCTGAGCCGGCAGCAGCTCGACGAGTTCGCCCTGGAGTCGCACGAAAGGGCAGCCGCGGCGACCGACGCTGGCGCCTTCGCTGACCAGCTGGTCCCGATCGAGGGTCCGGCAGGAACGCTCGGGGTCGACGAGGGGATTCGGAGGGACACCTCCTTGGAGAAGCTCGCCAGCCTGAAGCCAGCCTTCGCCGAGGACGGCGTGATCCACGCCGGCAACAGCTCGCAGATCTCCGACGGCAGCGCGGCACTACTCATCACCACCAGCGAGCGGGCGGCCGAGCTCGGTCTCCGCCCGATCGCCCGCTTCCACTCGGGAGCGGTGGCCGGCGACGACCCGGTAACTATGCTGACCGCGCCGATCCCGGCGACGGCAAAGGTTCTCTCCCGGGCCGGGCTCAGCATCGATGACATCGGTGCGTTCGAGGTGAACGAAGCGTTCGCGAGCGTCCCGATGGCCTGGGAGATCGAGACGGGTGCGGCGCACAGCCGGGTCAACCCGCTGGGCGGTGCCATCGCGGTCGGTCACCCGCTCGGTGCCTCCGGCGCGATCCTGATGACCCGGATGCTCCACCACATGCGGAACCACGACATCCGGTACGGGCTGCAGACGATGTGCGAAGCCGGTGGCATGGCCAACGCAACCATCGTCGAGCTCCTCAGTGACTGAAGCCCGATCGCCCGACGCTCGTTCCCCACGGGTCGGGCGGCCCATCTATCTCCCAGGAGTGCTCCATGAAGCTCGACGCTGTGTCCGCCTTTGTCACCGGGGGCTCCTCCGGCCTCGGACTCGCGACCGTTCAGCGCCTGGTCGCCGTGGGTGCCCGGGTCGGCATCGCTGACCTCAACCCGCCCTCGGACGCCGATCTGGCTGAGCTCGGCGACCGTGTGGTGTTCGTCAAGACCGACGTCACCGACGAGGCCGGGGTCGACGCCGCGCTGGACGCTGCGGAGGCGGCGCACGGGACCGTGCGCGCGGTGGTGCACTGTGCGGGCCGGGGCGGCGACCGGGTGCGGATCCTTGACCGGGAGGGGGCGCCGGGTTCGCTCGACACGTTCGCCGACGTGGTGAAGGTGAACCTGTTCGGCACCTACAACGTGCTCCGTCTCGCTGCGGCGCGGATCGCCCGAGCCGAGCCGATCGACGGTGAGCGCGGCGCGATCGTGCTGACGGCGTCGGTCGCTGCGTTCGACGGTCAGATCGGGCAGACCTCCTACACCGCGTCCAAGGCCGCGGTCCACGGCATCACTCTGGTCGCAGCGCGTGATCTCGCCAGCCGTCAGATCAGGGTCAACACCATCGCCCCAGGTGTCTTCGACACGCCGATGCTGGCCCGTCTGCGCAGCGACATCCGCGAGGCGCTCGAGAAGACCGTGCCGCATCCGAGTCGGCTGGGCTCAGCGCACGACTACGCACACATGGCGCTGAGCCTGTTGGAGAACGGCTACGTCAACGGCGAGACGGTGCGTCTCGACGGTGCGATCCGGATGGCCCCGCGCTGATTGCTGGGGTGCCTTACTCGAACAGGTCGACGACCGACTGGTCGCGCACCCCGTTGTCGAGCAGGTACTGTCCGGCGGCGAGCATGTGGGCCCGCCAGTGCTCTTCGGCTCGCTCGGCTTGCCGGTCCTGGACCAGGTCGATGAGCCTGTCGTAGGAGGCGACCGCGCGGACGAAACGCTCGGGGTTGTCGGTTGATCCGTAGTTCTGCACGCGGGTCCGCACGTGGCTGGCGACGATGTCCTGCAGGACTGCACCTTGGAGCGCGAGCGTGTTGTTGCCGGAGCGCTGGATGATCAGCTCGTGGAACCGGTAGGTCATGCTCGACCACACGTCCGGATCGGGCGCGAAGGTCTCGCGACCCGCCACCTCGGCCGACAAGGTGGCGAGGACCTCGCGCAGGTCGCTGAGATCCTGCTCGGTTCTGCGGCCGGCGAGCAGACGCGCGCAGGCGGGCTCACAGATCATCCGCGCCTGGTAGACGTCGTCGATGGTCGTGCCGTGAACCTGCAGCAGGAGGCCGACGGACCGAGTCGCCACTGCGACGTCCGGTGCCAGCACCTGGGCGCCACCCCGACTACCGCGCCGTACGCCGATCAGCGACTCGGACTCGAGGATGCGGAAGGCTTCCCGGAGCGTCGGGCGGGAGACGCCGAACTCGACGAGCAGCTGGCCCTCGGGCGGGAGCGTCTCTCCGGCCACCAGCTCGCCGCGCACGATCTGCGCTCGCAACCGGCCGGCGATGAGCTCGGCCATCTTGGGCGCTCGGATCAGGACGCCGACGGGGGACGGTCGATCAACGGTAACGCTCACGCCGTACTCCAATCATCGAGCCACAAGTTGCATCATAGTGATGAGTAAACCAATTGACCATTACACCGTCGTTTCGGGTCGGTGACGGTTGGTCGGCAAGGCTGATGCGCGTCGAGGTTCAGGCGCGATCGGGTCTCCGCGGCATCAGCACGCGCGCGGACCGGGCCTCGACGGCTCCCCACCAGAGGCCGGCACCATAGGCGAGGTCGCCGAGCCTCCGCCCGGTCACGGCGCCGAGGATCGCGCCCAGTTCGACCTTCCGGTCCTCCTCGAGCAGTCCGGCCATGGTGTCCACCACCAGTGCAGTGGCCAAGGCGCGACGTACGGCGCCCGACCGAGTGGCGCCCACGGCTGCCGCCGGCCACCAGTGCCGCACCATCAGAGCCGCTTCCTGACGCACCGCCCAGACCAGCCCACGGGCGGAGAGTCGAGCGGCGATCACGGTCCGGCCGGGTGTCGCGGGCAAGGACCGGCGGACGGCCCTGGTGCCGAGCGCTCCGGCGAGCGCGGCGGCCGGCAGGGCCCAGCGGCTGCGGGTCAGGAGTGCGGCAGCCGCGATCGCGTAGGTCGGGGTGAGGACGGCGGGAGCGAGCTTGTGGCCGTGACGTTCCGCGAGGCCGGCGCCGCCCGAGCCATACACGAACTTGCGCCCGAGCCAGGTGATCAGCGTCGTGCGGGCATCGTGGAAGGCCTCGACCGTGGGGTCGTAACGGACTCGATGGCCTTCGCCGACCAGCCGCCAGACCAGGTCGACGTCCTCGCCGATGCGCAGGCTCGGGTCGAAGCCCGCGCCCATCGCTCGGGTCCGGGCTACCAGGCAGGCGCTCGGTAGCCACGCGACTCCTGCGCCAGGGCGCACCGTGCACGGGGTACGGCCCAGGGTGAGGGACGATGCCTCCGCGTCGTACTTCTCGAACCACCGGGGCCTCTCCGAGCGTGCAACCCCGGCGATGCGGGGGCCGACCAGGCTCACAGCGGGGTCCGCGAAGTGCCGGGTCAGGTGCGCCAGGTCGGAGGCGGTCACCTCGACGTCGGAGTCGACGAACGCCACGTACGGCGTCGTGACCCGGGCCAGGCCCGCGTTTCGGGCGCCCGCCGGGCCGAGGTTCGAGGTCAGCTCGACGAGATCGGCTCCGTGACGCCCGGCGACGGCGACGATCGCGCGGGGGGACCTGGACGCGTCGTCGACCACGACGCAGCGCAGCGGACTGAGGGCTGCCAGGGCGCGGTCGAGCTGAGCTGGGCGGTCTCGGACCGGTAGGACGACGGTGATCTCGCCGCCTTCGGCCGGGGGCTGGTCGTTGACCTCCGGCAGTCCGAGATTGGTGGCGAGCAGACGATCCGCGAGCCGCGCCGAGATCGCGTCGTCGACGGTCACGATGCCGTCGCGCAGACGTGCCCAGGCCGACCCGTTAAGCCGCATCGAGGTGAGTGGAGATCCGCCGACGAGAAGCCGACCCGGGTCATCGACGATGACGTCGTGCGCCAAACCGACCCGGAAGCCGTGCGGCAGACTCACCCTCCGAATCCACCATCGGCGCGGATGACGGAGCCGTTGAGAGCGGCTCCGGCAGGAGAGCAGCACAGTGCGATGGTGGCCGCGATCTCCTCGGGCGCCAGAAGCCGGCGAATGCCCTGGTGCTCGGCGAGATCCTGCGGAGTGGTCCCGTAGAGATCTGCCGTCGCGGCGAGCATCGGGGTGTCGGTCGAGCCCGGGGCGACCGCGATCGCGGCCATACCGGTGCCGACCAGGTCCGCGGCCAACCCTCTGACGATGCCGACGACGGCGTGCTTGCTGGCCACGTAGCCGGTGAGGTTGAACAGTCCGCGCTCGCCGGCGGCCGAGGCGACCGCGACGAAGCGGCAGGTGCTGGGATTGGGTCCGGCCAGCATCACCGGAACGGTGGCGGTCGCGGTGTTCCAGACACCGAGGACGTTCACGTCGATCAGCGTGCGGAGGTGCTCCTCAGGAGTTTCCCACTGGGACAGGCCGCCGACGACCACCCCTGCTGCCGCGACCACGGCGTCGAGCCGGCCGAAGCGATCGAGGGTCGCGTTCACCGCTGACTCGACCGCCTCGCGGTCACGTACGTCCGACTCGATCGCCAGAACCTGTTGTGGGAACGCCATCTGGAGCTGCTGGAGCTCGGTCGGTGTGGCCATCGGGTAGCCGACGCCGGGCAGTACGTGCCCTCCGCTGCACACGTCGAGGGCGGTGACGCCGTAGCCGCGTGCACACAGCTCGGCAACGGTCGCGGCGCCGATGCCGCGGGCCGCGCCGGTGACCAGGGCGACGCGCTCAAAGTCCACGCTGCGCCTCCAGGACCATCCGGGCGAAGAGGCGGCCGCCCTCGGCTGCCGAGGCCCTGGTCGGGTCTCCCAGGACGCCGTTGGTCGATACCGCTCTGACCCCGTGCGCGGCGAGCTCGGGCATCAGCTTGGTCAGGGGTGTCGTGTTTCCGGGCTGAAGGCGTCCACGGCGGACCAGCCAGGGAGCGAGGTGCATCATCAAGGAGGTCTCGGCTTTCCCGGCGTGAGCGTCGCCGTTGAAGGTGCACGGTACCCACGTCACGCGATGCTGCTCCAGGACCAGCTGGTCAACTGCCTGGCGAACGGCGTCGAGGTTGCCGCCATGACCGTTGACGAGCACGATCCGCCCGGCCCAGAGGGACATCGACCGCACCAGTTCGACCAGGACCGAACGGAGCACCTCGGTGCCCAGCGACAACGTCCCGGGGAATCCCTGGTGCTCACCGCTCGCCCCGATGCTCAACGCCGGAGTGACGTACCCGCCCATGTTGTCGGCGAGCACGCGTGCGACCGCCGTGGCGATGACGGTGTCGGTCTCGAGGGGAAGGTGCGGGCCGTGCTGCTCGGTCGACCCCACCGGCACCAGTACCAGCGGGAGCTCGGGTAGGTCGGTCCAGGTGGCCTCGGCCAGGGTTCGCATCACGGCCTCGGGTCAGACGCCGAGCTCGCGGTGGAAGCCGTCGGGAACGACGAGATCATCGGGTCGTAGGTCGTGCAGCGAGCTGTGTCCCATTCCGAGGAGGGTCGAGTCGATACCCGCGCGCAGCAGGTCGAGAACGTTCTCCACCCCGGTCTGGCCGTTGGCCGCGAGACCCCACAGGTAGGCGCGACCGATCATCACCGCGCGGGCGCCGAGCGCCACGGCCTTGACGACGTCGGAGCCACGCCGGACGCCGCCGTCCATCACGACCTCGACCTGGTCGCCGACCTTGGACGCGATCGGGAGCACCATCCGGATCGGGGCCGGAGTGCCGTCGAGGTTGTTGCCGCCGTGGTTGGACACCGAGATCGCGCTGACGCCCACATCGACGGCGCGCAGGGCGTCGTCGATCCGGCAGACGCCCTTGAGCATGAACGGCGTACCGCTGATCTGGGCCCACTGCTCACGCATCCAGGCGACGTCCTCCCAGGAAGGCGGTGGGGTTGTCATCCATTCGTAGTAGGCCCCGAAGAAGGTGGGCGCGGGCCCGTCCGGCGGGGCAAGGTTCGGGGCGGTGAGATCCGGGATGCCGGCGCGCGCGAACTGCCCTGCCCACCTCGGACGGCGGATGACCTGGGGGGCGAGGCGGAGCTTGGTGCGCAGGTCGACCCGCTCCGGGATCTCCGGGCTGCCCCAGTCGCGCCCGATCGAGAAGGACCAGTCGAGCGTCGCGATCAGGCCGACCACGCCGGCCGCGTGGGCGCGTTGCATCCGCTGCACCATCACGTCGCGGTTGCCGGTCCAGTACATCTGGAAGAAGGTCGGCGCGCCGGTGGCGGTGACGTCCTCGACCGAACGGCTGGCGAAGTTCGACAGACCCATCACCGTGCCCCGGGCTGCTGCTGCCCGTGCGACGGCAACCTCGCCGTCCGGGTGCACCGCCTGTACGCCGGTCGGGGAGACGATCACCGGGAAGGAGATCGACTGGCCCATCAGGGTGGTTGCCTGGGACCGTTCGGCCTGCTGGCCGGCGACGTGCGGAGCCAGACCAAGCTCCCGGAAGGCGGTCTCATTGTCAGCTGCGCTCTGACCGCGCTCAGAACCGGCGACGAGTGCTCCGTAGAGGAACGCCGGCAGCCGCTTCTGGGCGCGCACCTGGGCGACGGCCACGGATTCGAACCAGGGGTTCTGCTTCCAGGGGTTCTGCATCCACTCGTGCTTCGGCATCATGGACGTCCTCGGTTCAGGTACTCGGAGTTCACGGGGTGAACCCGGCGAGCGGGCTCTCGGCGCAGGCAGACACGGGGGCGGCCGTCAGGTCGGTACGGCGTGACAAGGTCAGCATCACCGGCTGGTTGCGGGTGGGGCCGGACTTGGAGTGGTCCTGGCTCGCCGCCGGAATCGTCCGGTCCGCGGCGAGCGCGTGCTCGCCGTACCCCTGCACGCACTCCGGATCCGGGCCGTCGAGGGGCAGCCCCGTGAAGAACTTGGCAGCCATGCAACCGCCGCGGCAGGTGTCGTAGAAGTCGCAGGAGGCACATGCGCCGCCGGTCTGCGGGGAGCGCAGCTCGGCGAAGAGAGCCGAGTCCTGCCAGACCCGCTGGAACCCGCCGTCGGTGAGCAGGTTGCCGGCCAGGAAGTTGTCGTGGATCGCGAAGGGGCACGCGTAGACGTCGCCCACCGGATCGATCAGGCACACCACCCGGCCGGCTCCGCAGAGATTGAGGCCGGGGAGCGCTTCGCCGAAGGCCGCCAGGTGGAAGAACGAGTCGCCGGTGAGGACGTCTTCGCCGTGCGCCATCAGCCAGTCGTAGAGCTCACGCTGCTGTTCGGGAAGCGGGTGCAGCTCGTCCCACACGTCGGCACCACGGCCCGAAGGGCGCAGCCGGGTGAGGCGGAGGGTGGCACCGAACTTGTCAGCAAGGGCTTTGAAGTCGTCGAGCTGGCTGATGTTCTGCCTGGTGCAGACCACCGAGATCTTGGCGTCCGCGAAGCCCGCGTCCTGGAGGTTCTTCAGTGCAGTCAGCGCTGTGTCGTACGAACCCGGGCCGCGGACGTAGTCGTTGACCTCGGCGGTCGCACCGTCGAGCGAGATCTGGACGTCGACGTAATCGGTCGCGGCGAGGAACCGGGCTCGTTCCGGCGTGAGGCGGATGCCGTTGGTGGAGAACTTAACGCCGACCTGGTGGTCGACGGCGTACTGGAGGAGGTGCCAGAAGTCCGGTCGGATGGTGGGCTCGCCACCGCCGATGTTGACGTAGAAGACCTGCATCCGCTGGAGCTCGTCGATCACCGCCTCGCACTGTTGCGTGCTCAGCTCCCGCGGATCGCGGCGGCCGCTGCTTGACAGGCAGTGTGCGCACTCCAGGTTGCAGGCGTAGGTGAGCTCCCAGGTCAGGCAGATCGGGGCGTCCAGCCCGTACTCGAACTGCTGAACGAGGCTGCCGGTCGTGGGCCGGTCCTGGATGAGAGTCATCAGAGGTCCTCAGACGAGGTAGCGGTGCGGCGGCGGATCATGTCGGTGGCGGCGAGGCCGGCTAGGGCGGCGACGTAGGCGCGGTGCTGCTGCTCGGGGATCCCGGCGGACTGTAGCGCCGAGCGCACGTCCGCACTCTCGGCGAGGCGGCGTACGACGCTGACCAGCTCTGGTCGCTTGAGGAAGGTCAGCTTCCGGGTACCGAAGTGGTACGCGAGAGCGCCGAACGGTTCCGGGCGCAGTGCCACCGACGGGGACAGTCCCCAGGCCTCGTCCAGCATCACGGGAGGGACATCAGTAGACGCCGCACATACCGTCGATCGAGACTTCTTCGATGAGGTCCTCGGCGAGCAGCTCGGCGTCGGGGGTCTCGGTCTGCGTAGGGTCGTTGGGGTTCATCGCGTGATGTCCTCTCGTGGCGTCAGGTGACCATCCATCCCTACAATAAATGCACTCGTGGTCATAATGGAAGAGCTGGATGGAGAAAGGGTTCGTGGATGGTGCAGAAAGAGCGGCGCTCGCTCGCCGGACGACCCGAGGCGACGACGCACGGAGCCATTGAGCAGGCGGCCTTCGAGCTGTTCGCCGAGCGCGGGTTCGACGCGACGACCTTGGAGGCCATCGCCGAACGGGTCGGCGTCGGGCGCCGTACTCTCTTCCGCTACTACGCTTCCAAGAACGACATCCCCTGGGGTCAGTTCGACCTGACCCTGGCCGGTTTCCGGGACATCCTGGCCGGGATGCCGGCGGACCTCTCGCTTCGGGATGCTGTTCATCGGGGCGTGGTCGCCTTCAACGACTTCCCGGCTGATGCACAGCCGCCGCACACCGAGCGGATGCGCCTGATCCTGCGGACGCCGGCACTGCAGGCGCACTCT
>JBJMIP010000314.1:0-78282 GCA_045806825.1 Marmoricola sp. | reverse complement strand
CAGTTTGGCCACGGCCTGGGGACGCATGTTGTGGACCAGGACGTCTGCCTGCTTGACCAACGCCAGCAGTGCGTCGCGGCCACGCGGGTCCTTGAGATCGAGCGCGATGCTGCGTTTGCCATGATTCCCGGCGATAAAGATGGGTCCGAGACCCGTCCGGTGGCGGTCATTGATCCCTCGGGTGACATCGCCGGTGGGTTCCTCGACTTTGATCACGTCGGCACCCATGCGAGCCATCTGGGCTGTGCAGTAGGGCCCCATGAACGTGGTGGTCAGGTCGACCACCCGGACGCCGGTCAGCGGTCCGCGGGACTCGTCGGAGCTGGTGGGGGTCATCGTGCCTTCCGCTGGCTGTCGCGAGGCAGGCCGAGGATGCGCTCGGCGATGATGTTCCGCTGGATCTCAGAGGTGCCGGCGTACACCGTGCCTGCCATGGCGTTGTTCAGGTGCACGGACAACCACGATCCGGAGTCGTTGGGCGCGCCGGGATCGTCGGCCCGGTACCACCGCATCGGCATCTCTCCCTCCCAGGTGAGGGCGTCGGTGCCGAGGATGTCGACCGCCAGGCGGGTCGTCGTCTGGTGGTACTCACTCCAGTAGAGCTTCGATACCGACGACTCGGGGCCGAGGGCACCGTCGCGGACGTAGGCGGCCAGGATCTTGTCCCCGAGGGACTTCATCACCGAGACGCCAAGGTAGGCGCGAGCCAACCGTTCCCGTGTTCCGGGCGCTGTGTCTGCGCCGCGCTCCTTGGCCAGTCTGAACAGGCGGTCCAGTTCGTGGCTGAAGAGCACGGGGTTGACCGCCGATTCCTCACCTCGCTCGCTTGCGAGCAGCGAGTTCGCAACAGTCCAGCCGTCGTCCACTGCACCGACGACCAGATCTGCGTCCGTGTGAGCGTCGGTGAGGAAGACCTCACAGAAGTCGTCCGTTCCGTTGAGCATCGCGATCGGTCGGACGTCGATTCCGGGCTGGTCCATCGGAACCAGAAGCATGCTAATTCCCTTTGATGCTGGGGCGTCAGGGTTGGTGCGGGTCAGCGCGAACATCCAATCGGCGTTCGCAGCGTTCGAGGTCCAGATCTTCTGGCCGTTGATCACCCAGTGATCACCCTCGCGCACGGCTCGGGTGCGGAGACTAGTGAGGTCCGAACCCGCCTCCGGCTCGCTGTAACCCTGGCACCACACCTCCTCGCCGGAGATGATCTTGGGCAGGAAACGAAGCTTCTGCTCGTGAGTTCCCCATTTCGCGAGGGTGTTGCCGAGGAGTTTGACTGAGATCGTGTCCCCCGGCATCCCTACGGGGACCTTGGCGCGAGAGAACTCCTCGACGAGGGTCAGATGGTCGACTTTGGTGAGGCCGCGACCGCCGTACTCGACAGGCCAGGTGACTCCGACAAGCTTGGCCTTGCCCATCAGGCGTCGCCAGTCAGACATGAACACTCCGCGCTCAGCGCCCGCAAGGGCTCCTACTCCGCGCCAGTTCGACGGCAGGTTGGCGGACAGGAAGTCCCTGACTTCCTCGCGGAAGCCGGGCGTCTCCATAGGTCTTAGCGACGGCATCTATGCCTCCGGTGAGCGATTCATAGGTATAGTATACGACGTATATTTGATCATCCCAGCCAGGATCTGTCGAGGAGCGAGCGGTCGGTGAGTGTGATGAGGCACGAGGAAGAGGTGGAGTTCCGCTCATGGATCAGGAGTGGCCTGGTCAAGGTGGCTCCATTGGCCCGGACGCGGATCCTCACCGAGACTCGCGATGGTGATAGCGCTGACCTGTGGGCCGACGTTACGGGTCTTGACGTCCTGGGTCTTGTGGTCTCCGAAGCATGGGGTGGCGGAAACATGTCTGCTGCGGGCCTCGGCGTCTTTCTCGAGGAAGCGGGACGGTGCTTGCTACCAGTTCCGTACTTCGGCGGCACTGCGCTCGTTCCGATAGCACTCCGCTGGGCAGGTGTCGAAGAGGAAAACGGGCAGCTTCTTGGCGCGATCGCGAACGGCCGAACCAGGGTGGGATTCGCCATCGGGACGCCGACTCTCGTCGCTTCACCGGTCGATACCGCGACGTCGAGTGGCTGGTCATTGACCGGCGTTCTGCCGTCCGTGGTGGATGGCGATCTCGCGGACCAGCTTCTAGTTGTGGCCGAGTTTGGAGGCAAGGAAGTGCTGTTCCTTGTCGATGCCGGCTCCGGGGTGACGGTCGACCGCCTGCAGCCGCTCGACCCATCACGGCCGGTTGCGAGAGTGACTCTGAGGGAGGCGCCTGGTCGAGCGCTGGGGGACGTCTCTGACGGGCCGAGCCTGGTCGCCCGTACTCGGGATCTGTTGCGACTCGGTCTTGCTGCAGACTCGGTGGGTGGGTCCCGACGTCTGCTGGAGATGTGCGTCGAGTACGCGACGACCAGAGTCCAGTTCGGGAGACCAATCGGCGAGTTTCAGTCGATCAAGCATCGTTGCGCCGACTTGTTCGTGGGCGTGGAGGCTGCGGCGGCGTCGGTCGAGGCCGCGTTCACTGAGCTCGACGATTGGGGTCGAGTCCGTCCAGCGTCTGCGAGCGTTGCTTTCATCCACGCGCAGGAGACCTACTGGCTGGCTGCCAGGACAGCGATGCAGATCCACGGCGCCCTCTCTTTGACGCGCGAGCACGAAACCCATCTGTATGTGAAGCGGGCCACTTCGTCGGCGCACCTCCTGGGCAACCCCGACCTCGAACTCAGCCGTCTCGCTGGCGTGGTGCTCGAAGACGGATACGACGTTGTCGCCGAACTGATCGGCTAAGACGATGAGTCCACCTGCTTCAGACCGACTTCTCGAGCAGTCTCGGCTCCAAAACTCCGTCGACTCTGGTCGGTGGCGGAGGTTGATCGAAAACACGGTCACCTATCAAGTCATGGCTGGGGGACAGTATCAATGACGCAGCCCGTACTCCTCACCAACCTGAACAACCACGTCCTGACGATCACGCTGAACCGTCCGGACCAGCGCAACGCGATCGACGCCGCCTTGCGACTCGCTCTGCTTGCTGCGCTCGATGGTGCTGTTGACGAAGGGGCACGGGTGGTCCTGATCCGCGCCAACGGACCGTCGTTCTGTGCAGGTGCGGACCTGGGTGGTTCCAAGCCGGACCCCGGCGTGGGCACGCTGCGACGGATGCGAGTATCGACGCATCGGCTGATCACAGAGCTGCTCGAGCATCCTCTGCCTGTGGTGGCCGCTGTTCAGGGGTCCTGCGCCGGCTACGGCGTCTCGATCGCGCTCGCCGCCGACTTCTGCGTTGCTGCGGACGACGCACGCTTCCTGCCGGCGTTTAACAAGGTCGGGCTGGCCCCGGACGGAGGAATCGCCTTGACCCTCACTCGCGCCCTCGGGGTCGTCGCAGCTCGACGTTTCCTGATGCTCGGTGAGCCGATCAGCGGCGGCGAAGCCGCTGCCGGGGAGATGATCCATGCTGCGGTTCCCGCCGAGGACTTGGATGCGGCGGCTGCCGAACTGGCCGGGAGGTTGTCTGGCGGCGCAGTTGCCGCCGTTTCGGCCGCCAAGAGCCTGATCGCCCGTGCGACTGCCGGGGAGCTCAACGCTCTCCTGGTCGAGGAACGAACCGTCCAGGCAGTGCTGACGACGACGCCGGACCATCGCGAGGGCGTCGAGGCTGTGATGGAGCGTCGGGCGCAGTCATTCGGGAAGCCAGACGTCGAGTAGACCCGACGAGCTCACCCGCGCCGACGGAACAGCGCTTCCTGGGCGATGCTCGCGACCAGGCGGCCGTCTTGGTCGAAGATCGAACCCGTGTACCAGCCACGACCCTGAGCGATAGCGCCCGGGACCATGTCGTTGAGCAGCCAATGATCGGCTCGCGCTGGGCGGTGGAACCAGACGGCATGATCAAGACTTGCGAGAGGACGGTGGGTGCTGTCAGCAAACGGGGCGAGCCCGGTCGAGCCATCGGAAAGATAGGTCAGGGCGCAGGCTTGAAGCACCCGATCACTTCCCAGATCGTCGGGACAGCGCGTCCAGTACTGCATCGGCCATTCGGTCTCGCGCTCGGGTGCGGCGTCGCGCGCCTCGACCGCCACGGCCCGCTCGAGGGCAATCGGCGGGCACGAGTCGGGCGCGTCGACGAAGGGGGCACAGACCACTTGGCTCGCCGGTCCCTCTTCGTCGACGTGGAAGGAACTCGACATATTGAAGATGACGTTTCCATCTTGTCGTGCGACCACGCGTCGTGCCGAGAACGAATGCCCGTCGCGATCGCGATAGACCTCGAAGATCGTTCGCTCCGCGCTGTTGCCCGGCCGCAAGTAGTAGCCATGCATTGAATGTGGGAAACGGTCTGACTCGACCGTGGCTGCTGCGGCCCGGAGCGCCTGGGCGGCAACCTGACCGCCGTACAAGTGACTCGGGTCGGCGTACACGTGCGGCGCCCGGTAAAGGTCGACCTCGACCTCTTCGAGCTCGAGGAGGTCGCGAAGGGACGTCGACTGGCTCATCTGGGAGAGGGGCTGCATAGGGGCACACTCCATTGCAATGTCTGTTGACTCAATAGTCAGGAAAGTATTGACTCTATAGTCAAGTGATGGAAGTTTAATGCCATGACTATTGATGCATCAGGACTCGAAGAATCGTTCGACGTCATCGTGATCGGGGCCGGTGTCGCGGGCCTCTGCTGTGCGGCCGAGTTGACGCTCAAAGGCCTCAGGCCGCTTCTCGTCTGTGAAACGAAGGAGGTCGGCTACACGCTCAGGTCCGAGTGGGTAGACGGCAATCGGGGTTTGATGCAGCATCCCGCCTGGCAGGTCGCCTGGGGTGGTGGCTGGTGGTACCAGCTCGTCCGAAAGCTCAACATCCCGGTGCAGATCCACGTCGCACCGCCGATCAATTTCACCGTGTCGGGCAGCGACGTCTTTCACGAGATCCTGCCGTGCGCCTCCGCTTCGGCAGTCATGGAGATGATGTGCAAGGTTTCGCCGCTTCCGCTCGATGACGTCAAGGATGACTTCGAGAAGATTCTCTACGCCGGAATGGCGCACACGCCCGAGGAGCTCTACGAGCTTGCCAACGTGCCGCTGACGTCGTGGCTTGATGAGCGCGGGGCCGACGAACTCGTCAGCCATTTGTTCATCGCTTTGGTCGCAAACATCTGCGAGAGCTCACCTGACATGTGCCGCGAGCACCTGTCGGTGTTCGGGGCGTTCGCGATGCTCCGGAGCTTCCTCTGCGGGGAGGGCGCGCTCGCCGTGGTGTTGCCCGATGCTCGCGACGGTCTGTGCATCCCGCTCGGGCACGCGGTCGAGGAACGCGGTGGTGCCGTGTGGCGAGGACAGAAGGTCGACCAGATCATTGTTGAAGATGGTCGCGCGACAGGCGTGCGTATGGCCGATGGTCGGGTGGCCAGGGCGCCGCACGTCGCGATCGCGGCGGGCAATCCGCGGATCCCGGCCTTGTTCGCCGAACTACCGGCGGACGCCGTGGAGCCGATCGAGTACTCGGCGAAGCTCGAGCACCGTGACTTCTGCACGATGGCCGTCCTCAACAAGGACGTGGTCACCCTGGATCGGTACGTCATGGTCAGTGACGAGGTGGGCAACAACATCGCCTGGGTCTGGCCCCTCCACTCATTGGCGCCGTGGACGACCCAGCCAGGCAAGCAGTTCGTTTTGGCTCAGGCGTTCTACACCCCCGAGACCATGGAAGAGGCGGGTGGACGCGAGGCGATCTACGAGCGCATGCACGACGAGATCGAGAAGCTGTACCCCGGCTATCGGGATGCGATCGAGACGACCACGACCCAGGAACACAAGCACCACTGGATGGGCCCGTTGTCTCATGGTCCGAAGTTGCCCCGGCGGAGCGCGAGCGTCGAAGGCGTCTGGTTCGTCGGGGATGGTTCAGCGCCCCTGCTCGGAGTCGGTGTCGAGGCGGCTGCCAGCGCAGGCGTCATGGGCGCTCGGTCTATTGCGGAGGTCGGCGTTCCCGTGAGCGTCAGCTAGTCCATGGTGGGGCTTTTCAACTAGGGCGTATCGCAAAGGTCCTGATGTGATCCGTGTGATCTCACCCGTCCCTGTCCACTACCGACTCATACGAGGTCGTCATGACCCACAGCCGAGACATCACGGCCGACTTCGCGTCGGCATCGATGGACGACCTTCGACGGGCCGTCCAACTGCTCATGGACGAGCGGGAGATCCGTGAGGTGCTGCACCGCTACGTGCACGCGTGCGACCGGCTCGACGACGAGGAGCTGCGCACCGTCTACCACTCTGGCGCGTACGACGACCACGGGCCGCTGCGCGGGCCGGACTCGGAGTTCGTCCCGAACGTGCTCGCCGCCCTCGAGAGCATCTACACGTTCTGCTCGCACACGGTCGGTCAGAGCCGCATCGAGTGGATCGGCGCGGACCAGGTCGTCGTCGAGACGTACACGATCGCAGTGACCGGACGCGAAGTCGACGACGGCGAGGTGCTCGACGTCGTGGGCGGCCGTTACATCGACAAGCTCTCTCGCGTTGACAGCGTCTGGAAGATCGCGGATCGCCTGTTTGTCCCCGACTACGACGCGAGCATCCCCCGCACGCGTTGGCAGAACCCCGCCGAGTGGACGATCGGTCTACGCAACCGCGACGATCCTTCGTACAAGCGCTAGGTGCTACGCCTACTTCCTTTTGCATCGTTGCGAATGGAATCCCGCAACGCCTATTCCTAGTTGGTCAAGGAGCACAAGGTGAGTTTCGGTCAGTCCGTGCCCAGCGAGGTGTCAAAGTTGATCGAGGGCGCCTTGTTTACCGAGTTCGCCACGGTAAGCGCAGCCGGGTTGCCGATCAACACGCCGACCTACGTCTTCCCAAGCGAGGATCTTGCGACCCTGGATCTGGCGACAGGGCTGGCTTATCCGGCCAAGGCGGAGCGGGCCCGGCGCAATCCCAAAGTGGGTCTGTTGATTGAGGGAGGTGCCGACGAACCTGTCGTCTCCGTCAGGGGCCGCGCCGCCGTCCGGGACGCCGATCTTACGGCCAATGCCCGCCGCTACATCTCCGAAACCGGCTTTGAAGGCATCAGCTACGGGCTTCCGTGGAGCGAGGCGCGGAAGGCGGTCTGGTACTGGACCCGCGTGATCGTCGAGGTCATGCCTGAGCGGATCATGTGGTGGGACAGTCCTGTAGCCATGGGTGGGGCGCCGCACGTGTGGAGCGCACCGGAAGACCAGATATTTCCGGCATCCGATCCTGCCCCCTTGGGAAAGGCGACGCCGGCACCTGCCTGGCCGCAGCGTCCCTGGCAGGAACTCGCCCGAGAGGGCCTCGACCGCAACATCCCGCCGAACCTCACGGCGTGCGATAACGAAGGTTACCCATTGCCAATTCGCGTACAGACGTGCGAACTCGTCGGGGAACGGTTCAAGTTGACTCTGCCGGAATGGACACCTTGGCCGATCAAGGGCAAGGCGCATCTTTCCTACATCGGCCTCGAGTGTTTCGTGGGAGATCTCGAGGTCGAGGGAAATACCGTCTGGTTCACCGTCGAGCGCGCGCTGCCGCAGCTTCCCAGCATGCTCGATCCGCGGCTGGTGCTGAGCCCCACGGAAGAACTCAAGGAGACATTCCTGACGCGGCTTACGGCCGAGGTGGCGAGGCGCAACCAGCCGATCCCTCAGATTCCGGAGGAACTTCCCGAACCTACACGGTCGGCAAATATCCGGTTCGCGCGCCTCGCATTGGGCGCTACGACGGAAAGCACTTCCTGAAACGAACCCTTGCAGCTAGGCGGCGGTGTTGGACGATGCCCGGCCGCTGCGGTGTGCGTTGCGGGCGCGGTCGTACGCCGACGGGCAGGGGATACGCCACTAGTAGCCACGAGTTATTGACTCTATAGTCAAGTAGTGCAAGTTTACTACCTATGACTATTGATCCGTCAGCGGTGCAGTCGTGATGGGAGCTCGGGACATCGCGGAGCTGGGCGTTCCAGTGAGCGTCGGCTAGTCGATGGTGGCGCTTTCGGCTAGTTCGCCGACGCTTGCGGACCCTGCCGGCTATCTCGTCTGGGAGATCGGGATCACAGTCGCGGCTTTGGTGTTGTTGGCCGTCGGCGTCCACCGCGCTCGTACCGGTCCGTCTCCTCGATTGCTGTTGATGGTCATCGCCAGCGCATCGACGTTCTGGCAAGAGACCTACGGCGATTGGGGCGCGTATGTGCGCTACAGCGACCGGTTCCTGCAGTATCCGTGGCCAGGCGAAATGTGGACGGCGTCGGTCAAGTGCTGGTGGTTCATAGCCGGCTATGCCGTCTTCTACACGGCTCTGTACGGGCTTCTGAATCTCGCCTTGAAGCTCGTGAGGGTCCGGTTTCCGGACCGTAAGCCGTACGTCACTGCGATCCTGCTGGCGTTCCCGATCTTCTATCTGTTCGACCTCTGTTTCGAGGCCACGACCACCTATCTGGGCTTCTGGACCTACCTGCATACCTTTGGGCCCGCGCTGCACGTCGGGAACGGCACCTTCCCGTTGCTCTGGCCGATCCTCGAGCAGGTGCCGTTCATCGCGATGGCAGCACTGGCGATCGTGTCGCGAGACGACCAGGAGCAGGACCTGTTCGAACGCCTGGCTTCTCGGGTTTCCTCGGGACCGCGACGATTCGCGGTTCTCCTCGGAACCTGGATCGTGACAACGAACGTGGCCTTCTTGCTTTCTACAGCCTTGCCACTTCTTGCTCTGCGCTGGATCGCGGGTCCGGATATCCCCGTATAGCTCCAAACACTGGTGCTTGACTCACGAGTCAAGTTAAGGTGGTGGGTCGAACCGATCGCCGAAACGGCGGAGACACTTTCTTTTTACTGGAGGAGTCGCCTTGAGTGACTTGTTGGCCGATGTCCGCGTCCTCGAGCTCGCCGTGCTGCTCAACGGCGACACGGTCGGCATGCACCTGGGGGACCTGGGTGCAGATGTGATCAAGGTCGAGTCACCGCCGAACGGCGACTACTTGCGGTACTTCTTGGGCCAGATCACCCCGGGCGTGAGCGTGCCACACGCCCAGGTCAACCGGAACAAGCGCTCCGTGCTCCTGGATCTCACGACCTCGGATGGTCGTGAGGCGTTCCTGAAGCTGGTCGACACGGCAGATGTGGTCATCGACGGGAACTTGCCGGGTGTCTGTGAACGGCTCGGGGTAGGACCGGCTGACCTCCGTGCTCGCAAGTCCTCATTGGTGTACCTCCAGTACACCGGCTTCGGAGCCAACGGGCCGTACGCGAACATCCCGACCCACGGCATGTTGATGGCCGCACTGGCGGGAGCCTTCAACCTGGGCGTCGACGAGGAAGGTTTGGTTCGCTCACTCCCTCGAGAGCGGATCGGGACCGAGGCTGGAGGGGAGTCCACGAGTGTCGGTGCACTCCATGCGGCGATGAACGCAATCGCAGCGGTGGTGCGTGCGCGGTCGACCGGTGAAGGCGCCCACATCGACGTGGCTGCAAGCGATGCGACGGTGGCGACGGCCTGGCTTTCGACAGTGCTGATCCTGAATGACGAGCGAGTGACCGATCGAACGGGCTCCGTGGTCATGGACGGCGCTGAGCTCGCCGGCTCTCGCTACCAGTTCTATGAGACGGCCGACGGAAAGTTCGTCCTGTTCGCGTGTATCGAACAGAAGTTCTGGGACCGGTGGGCTCGGTCGATCGGCCGGGAAGACCTCGTCGGCCGAAAGGGTGGTGGAGGCAACGACGCCGTTGAGTGGGGCGACGCCGAGGAGCGCAGGGAGGTGGCGTCCATCATCCGGGAGCGGTCGTTGGCCGAATGGCTTGGGCTGGCTGCACAACACCGCTTCGCCCTCGGCCCTGCCCACCAAGGGGTCGAGGACGTCCTGATGGACGACCACGTTCGAGCACGAAACGTATTCGTAGAGGGCAAGCACCCCGTCGCCGGCGACTTCACCTATGTCGGATCAGCGGCGGTGGTCGATGGGGAGCTGTTCACTGTGCGTCGGCATGCTCCGGCGCCTGGTGAACACACCGATGAGGTGCTCGGCGGGTTGGGAACAGAGGCAGCCGAGTGACGCAGTCGCCGACCCAGCCTCATCTCGCGGAGCGGGCCGCACGAGCGCCGGAACGCGAAGCGGCAGTCTTTGTTGCTGCTGACGGCACCGTGTCCGCAGTGCGGACCTACGTCGAGCTCGACCAGCGTTCGCTGTCCTTTGCGGCTTGGCTTCACGCAGACGGGGTGAGGCCGGGGCAGGTCATCGCCGTCATGACGCCGAATATCCCCGAGCTGCTCGAGGTCGCTTGGGCAGCTCAGCGCAGCGGTCTCTACGTCACAGCGGTAAACACTCACCTACGTCGAGACGAAGCAGCCCATGTGCTCCGGGACTGTGGTGCGCGCGTGGTTGTCACTACACCCGGCCTTGTATCCCTCGTGCTCGCGGCAGTCCCGGACGGCGTCCAGGTACTCATTACTGGTGAGACGGAGTCCTACGAGCTGGCCTTGATCTCGATCGATGAGGACGACCTTCGAGAGGTGCCGCCTCTCGAAGGCGATTTCATGCTCTATTCCTCGGGGACAACTGGTCTACCCAAAGGAATCAAGCGCCAACTGCCGGAGCTCCCGTTGGGGCAGCCGCCGCACGCATTGGCTTTGATGCTCGGATCCTTCGGCATCAACGAGAACTCGACGTACCTTTGTCCCGCTCCGCTGTATCACGCGGCCCCGTTGGCCTGGACGATGGCAACGCAGCGGCTGGGCGGGCGAGTGGTGATCCTCGAGTCCTTCGACGCTGCGACGGCGCTAGGGGTGATCGATGGGTTCTCTGTAACTCACGCTCAGTTCGTCCCGACCATGTTCGTCCGCATGCTCAAGCTGACTGATCAGGAGCGCGAGACCTTCAGTGGCGCGTCGCTACAGCTCGCCATCCATGCTGCGGCGCCCTGCCCGCCCGAGGTGAAGCGGGCAATGATCGACTGGTGGGGCCCGATCCTCCTGGAGTTCTACTCAGCCACAGAAGGCATCGGGATGACCCTGATCAACAGCGAGGAATGGCTCGCTCATCCGGGATCCGTGGGGAAGGCCGTCATGGGGGAGCCACAGGTGCTCGACGACGAGGGCAACGAGCTCCCGGTGGGGCAGGTCGGAACGATCTGGTTTACCGGAGGTTCCTCGTTCGCGTACCACGGAGACCCGGCGAAGGCGCGTGGAGCGTTTGACGCAGCGGGCAGAGCCACGGTCGGCGACATCGGTTGGCTCGACGACGACGGCTACCTCTACCTGTCCGATCGCAAGGACTTCATGATCATCAGTGGCGGCGTGAACGTCTATCCGCAGGAGATCGAAAACCACCTAGTCGAGCATCCTGAAGTTCTCGACGCCGCAGTCCTTGGCAGTACAGACAGCGACCTGGGTCAGGTCCCCGTCGCCTTCGTGCAGCTGGTTCTCGGCGCAACCGTGAACGAGGAGGAACTGCGCAACTGGTGTCGGTCCGCTCTGTCTTCGATTAAGTGCCCACGATCGGTGACCCTTGTGGACGCCCTTCCACGCACGCCGACGGGGAAGCTCCGTAAGCACGAGCTCCGCGACCTGGCGGAGGCGGTTCGATGACCGAACCAGCGATCACGGTCGAACATCTGACGACGAAAGGTCGGTTGCCTTACTCGGCGCTGATCGCCCGTCCCAGAGAGGGTTCTACTCCACGCGGGCTGCTGGCTTGCGTCCACGGCGGTGGCATGACCTCGGGCTACTTCGATTCGCCTGTCGACGCGGACTTGTCCGTGCTGCGCGCCTTTGCACAAGGTGGCTTCGTGGCATTCGCGCCCGATCGTCCGGGCTACGGGGACACTCCGGCTCAGCCGCATCTCGATCTCGACGGCCAGGCAGAGTGGTTGGCGCGTTGTCTGGACGACCTGCGTGAAGGCACCGGACTCGATCTGCCTCTCGGGATTGTCGGTCACTCCTTGGGATCGATGGTCTCGGTCGCCTTTGCGGCCAGATACTCCGCAGAAATGTTTGCCCTCGCCGTGTCCGGCATCACCGCTGAGTACCGGCTCGAGCGCAGTGTCGACGTGGGACCGCACAGTGTCGGGGACCAGTCGCCGGCCAGTGATCTCTGGTGGGGCGATCGCAGCCTCTATCCAGACGGGGCGCTGTCGCAGAAGAATCGGCCGACAGCACCGGTTTCTTTAGCTGATCGGGCTGTTGCGCCGTACTGGTCTGAGTTGGTCCCTGCCCTTGCGCCGAGTTGCCAGGTTCCCGTGCAGGCGATCCTGGGCGACGCTGATCAGTGGTGGGAGGGCGGCGACAACGGGTTGCAGAAGTTCGCGGAGTTGTTCAGCGCGGCACCCTGGGTCCAGGTCCACGAGCAGCCTGGTGCAGCCCACAACATGGCGCTTGGATGGGCAGCCCGTCCGTACGCGCTCCAGGTCCTGTCCTTTGTCGAGAACGCGTTGGCCGTGCACACTTTATGAGCGGCTAGGAAGATCGAAGAGGGAATTGAGCATGGGCGTCGAGATCAAGGTCGAAACTTGACTGCCAGAACGCGTCGATCGCAGATCCGGCGCTACGGGCCGGGTCTACGTGCCTGACGCGCGGTGCGCAAGCGCGACTCCGACTGACGCTACGGTCAGGCGCCGCCAGCCGGCTTCGAGCTGGTGCCGATCGAACTCACAACACGGTCACGCCACTTCCGCAACGTGTCAGCAAAGTCTGCATCGCCAGGGAGAACGATCCATCCGTAGGCCAGTCCAATGCCGGTCGCCATCACTTCTGACGCAGTCTCGGTGGGGTCGATGTCTTTACGGATCGAGCCGTCGATCTGTCCGGCTTCTGCGGCACGAAGAAGCCGGAGACTGAACGTAGACAGGTGCATGCTTATGCGCTCTCTCAGCAGTCCCGTGTCGTGTGCCGCTTCGAAGTTGAGGACCAGCATTGCTCGCGCCATCGTTGGATCGCTCTCAACAAGCTCGATCAGGCGATTTACGGGCGAGAACAACACCTGTAACCCGGAGGCCCCAAAGCTCTCATCCACTCGGATCTGCTCTTCGTAGTAGTCAACGAGGAGGGCATCTAGGAGAGCGTCCTTGTCGCCAAACCGTTCGGCGACCATGGCGCGGCTGTATCCGGCGCGAAGACCTATGTCCTTGGCCGTTGTCTGGCTGTAGCCACGCTCTGCAATGAGGGTGATTGCGGCAGACATGAGGCGCTGGGACGACTCCTCGACTCGCTGCTGTTGAGTGCGCACGGAAGTCATCGTGTCATCGAGTCCGTTCACTCAACTTCGTACATCGGTGGAGTGAGCCTGCGTCGGTAGCTAAGGGCCAATACATTCTGCCAAGGTACTTGACCTGCTTGTATACAAGCAAGTAAGTTGAGGTCATGAATCTAACTCACCTTAGATTCATTGAGGGATCCGCTCTGCGGGTCAGGCCGTATCGAATGCAAGGAGACGTCCGTGATGAGTTCAAGAATGCTCAAGGTCCTGAACATCTGTGCGTGGTCCGGTCCGGCCACGGTCGGGGTGACTTTCCTCGGTTGGCTCATCGCAGGTGTGTTGCCGTTCCCGCTCGGCCCCGCATCGAGTCTCGACCAGGTCGTGAGCTTCTACACCGACGACAACACCCTGGTGAAGGTGGGACTCGTCGTGGCAACCCTCGGCATGGCGCTGACGTTGCCGCTGTGCGCGGCGATCTCGGTGCACATGGTGCACATGGAGGGCCGTACTCCGATTCTTTCGTTTCTCCAGCTGGCAAGCGCCGCGGTCGCGCAACTACTCCTGCTCCTGCCGCTGCTCCTCATGGCCGTCATCGCCTTCGGCGCACCGGACCGCATGAGCGACAGCCTGGTGTTCTCACTCAACGACATCGTGTGGCTGCTCTTCCTCACGCCGATCGCGCCCATCATGGTTCAGATGGTCGCCATCGGAGTCGCCATCCTGAACGACGAAACGAACATCTTCCCGCGGTGGGTTGGCTTCCTGAACTTCTGGGTTGCGGCGTCGTTCCTTCCGGACGTTCTCGCATACTTCTTCTTCTCGGGACCGTTCGGTTGGAACGGCATCTTCATCTTTTGGTTGGCGACTACGACGTATGCCATCTGGCTGTTTGTCATGCCATGGGCTGTACGTCGCGCGAACGCAGAGATGTTCATGGCCGAGTCGCAGGCAGTTGCAGAGCCGGCATGAGCCAGCGTGAACTTGCGCCTTTTCTGGGTGGGGGCCTAGCGGCGGCCCCCGCTTCAACCCGCGCACTGCAAAGGAACATGGTCGAGGGAGTGCCTGCTGAGCCGGGCTTGTGGGTCTTCCTGTTCGGGGACATGGCTATCTTCGGAGCGTTCTTCGTTGTCTTCCTGTGGGAGCGCCGCCAGGATCCGTCCGAGTTCGCACACTCCGCCGCTCACCTTTACCAACCGATCGGCGTGGTCAACACCCTCGTTCTGCTCGTCAGCTCGTACCTCGTTGTCCTCGCGCTTGAAGCCCACCGACGGAACCAGCGAGAGCGCGCACGCACGCTGCTGAACGCCGCACTGTGCTTTGCGTTCGCGTTCGCATCGCTCAAGGCGGTCGAGTACTCCCTGGAACTAAGTGCGGGCCACACACCCGGTTCGAATAGGTTCTTCACGTTCTACTACGTCCTGACCGGAGTGCATCTGCTTCATGTCATCTTGGGTGCGTTTCTCCTTTTTCTGTGGCGCCGTAGGACGAATCGGGCCTCGGAATGGGCAACACACCGCGGCCTGGTTGAGGCGGCTGCCGTCTATTGGCACATGGTTGATCTGCTTTGGGTAGTCATCTTCTCCCTCCTCTACCTGGTTTGCGCATGAACGACCTTCATGTCCCGATCCGGCCCTCAGTGACCGGGGCTGTGCTCGTGATGGCCACAGCAGCCACTTTCTGGGTGGGAACGAACCATCCGTTCTCGATGCTCGGTACCGAGTTCGCACCGGCTCTGACCTTGATGCTGGCCTTTCTCAAGGCAGCCCTCATCGGAAACGAGTTCATGGAGATCAGCGGCGCTCCGCGGCCGCTTCGTATGGCCTTTGCGGCATGGATAGCCGTCTTTGCGATCGCCACCTCTCTGGCCTTGGTCCTGTGATGCCTATCTGGACATCCGAAGCTGTAGCACCTACTACGCACCTCTGGAGGACTTGAAACATGTCACCTTCAATTGATCCCACGAGCCGTCGCAGATTGACGGCCCTAATTACCGGCGCCTCGTCGGGAATCGGAATGGACTTTGCCCATCTCCTTGCAGAAAAGGAGTACGACCTCGTACTCGTGGCCAGGAGGCCTGAGCCTCTGCATGAGGTCGCCAGGGCCGTGCAAGAGAAGCACTCCGTCAAGGTCACGGTTCTCACTGCCGACCTGGCGGATCCATCTGCGCCGGAACGGCTCGTCCAGGAGCTGGAGGATCAGCGCATCGACATTGACCTGCTGGTGAACAATGCCGGCTACACCATGGATGGTCATCTCCTTGCCTTTCCGTGGGAGCAGCACGATGCGTACGTGCGAGTCATGGCCACCGCACCAGCTGAGCTCATTCATCGACTGCTGCCTGGGATGCTTCGTCGGGAGTTCGGGCAGGTGATCAACGTTGCGTCGGTCGGCGGCCTGATTCCATCTAGTCCCTTCAACACCCTCTACGGTCCGACGAAGAGCTTCCTCGTCGTGCTGACCCGCACGCTGGCAACTGAGTACGGCGCCGCTGGAATCAGCTTCAGCGTGGTGTGTCCCGGGCCGGTCTCGGAGACCGGAATCGTCGCCTCGACGGATCACGGAGCCGGATGGGCGCGGTTCTCCTGGATCCTGTCAACGCCCCGCGGCGTCACCTCGCGCGCCTACCGGGCAATGCTCTCGGGCAAGGTGGTCCAACCCGTGGGGATCATCAGCCGAGTGCTGACCCTGACGGGAAGGGTGCTGCCGACAACGCTCATGTCCAGACTGACCGGCGCATCGGTGATGTTCCTTGCGCAGGAGAAGCGCATCCGATCGGCCCAAGAGGCGGGCCTAGTACACGATGCGGACCGGCAGTGAGCGAGAGCCTGGCTCGGCGAGTCGGCCTCTGGACGGCGAGCCTCGACAGGGTCACGCTCCCTGAGCTGCGAGACATCGCAAGTGAGTTGGACGAACAGGGCTGGGCTTCGCTGTGGTTCGCCGAAGCATTCGGACGGGAGTCGCTGTCAACTGCGGCGCTCCTGCTAGCGGCCAGCCAACGGATCCATGTCGGAACGGGGATCACCAGTGTGTACGGCCGAGACTCACTGACGTGCGCCGCTGCTGCCCGCACTATCCATGCTCAGCACCCGGGCCGGTTCATCCTCGGTCTTGGCGTCTCTCATATCCCCATGGTTGAGCAGGTTCGCGGGCACACCTACGGCCAGCCGCTGACTATCATGCGGACCTACCTCCAGGCGATCGAGTCTTCCGCTGCCGTCGTGCCAGACGAACAAGTGCTTCCTCCCATCGTGCTGGCTGCGCTCGGCCCACGGATGCTTGAATTGGCAGCAGAGGGAGCGGGCGGCGCGACGACCTATCTCGTCCTGCCCGAACACACCAGTCGGGCCCGGGCCGTTCTCGGCTCGCAAGCACGCCTGGTGGTCGAACAGGCCGTCGTCGCCTCAAGAGACGCAACGACCCACGACTGGCAGCAGCGCGCTCATGCCCATCTTTCTCGATACACAGACCTGCCGAATTACCGTGCCTCCTTTGCTCGCCAAGGTTTCGGAGATCACGACCTTGCCAACGGTGGCAGTGAAGCGCTCATGACGGCGATGGTGCCGTTCGGCGTAGAAGCCGCTGCACGCCGGGTCGACGAGCACTTCGAGGCCGGGGCCGATGAAGTTCTCCTCCAAGTGCTCGGACCTTCAACCGCGAGTGCGCCGCGGCGTGACTGGTCGCACCTCGCCGAACTGCTGTTAGGACCACGGCTGTACGCCAACCAACCGATATCCCAAGGAGCGATTCCATGCCCGACGCACTGATGCTGGTCTTCTCGAGTCCGACTTCCGGCGAGACCGATGAGGAGTTCAATCGCTGGTACACGGACAGGCACATCCAGGACATCGCAAACCTGCCGGGTGTGGTGGCGGCGACCCGGTACCGGATGGAGCCCGGCATCGACGTAGTGGAGGGCGTCGCCGACGTAACACAGCCCTACCTTGCCGTCTATGAACTCAAGGCCGAGACGCGATCGGAGCTGGAGTCATTCGCCGAGGTTCTACGTACTGCGCTGGGCGACGGACGAGCAGACATGCATACGGCTCTCGACCTTTCCCAGTTGGCCGGCGGGTTTGCACTCCCCATCAGCGGTCGCGCGGTACCCGACTTGCCAGCTGTCCCATGAGATCGAGTCTTGCGCCGCCGGTTTTGGGCGTTGACCCGGGGGTCGGGCACTCGGGCGGCAGGCGTGACCTAACTCTTGTTGTTCGGGAACGACGAGAAGCCGCGGATGGCGTCGTTGCTCTGACCCTCGTCGACCCCAACGGAGACGAACTCCCCAGCTGGACCGCAGGCAGCCACATCGAGGTCAGTATCGGCGACTCGCTGGTACGCCAGTACTCGCTGTGTTCCAGCCCGTCTGCCCGGGATGAATGGCGCATCGCTGTCCTGGCCGAGCCGGCCAGTCGTGGCGGCTCGGCATTCATTCACGAGCACGTCCGCGAAGGGGTCGAGCTGCGCATCCGCGGGCCGCGCAACAACTTTCAGCTTCTCGCTGCACCAAGCTACCGGTTCATCGCAGGAGGGATCGGCATCACTCCGATCCTGCCAATGATCGAGGCGGTGACGTCCTCGGGAGCGTCTTGGCGGCTGCTCTACGGTGGCCGTACCCGCAACTCGATGGCGTTCCTGGACGAACTGTCCGCGTACGGCGATCACGTCGACGTGTCCCCCCAGGACGAACTCGGCCTCCTCGATCTGGACGGGTTCCTCGGCAAGCCCGACGACGGCACCCGGATCTACTGCTGCGGGCCGCCGGCACTTCTCGAGGCCGTCGAAAAGCGATGTGACGCGTGGCCCGATGGGGCGCTGAGCGTCGAACGCTTCTCCGCCTCGGCGCGACCAATTGGGTCGCCGCAGAACGACCTGGCCAGCTTCGAGGTTGTGTGCCGACGTTCCGGCATCACCGTCACGGTCCCCTCCGGTGTGTCCATATTCGACGCGCTCACAGACGTGGGCATCGACATCGACTCGTCTTGCCTCGAGGGCACCTGCGGCACCTGCGAGACGCCCGTGCTCGAAGGCGAGCCTGATCACCGCGACCACATATTGACCGGGAACGACCGCGAGAGCGCTCAGATCATATACCTCTGTGTCTCGCGCGCACGATCCCGTCGCCTAGTCCTGGACGTCTGAAATGCCACTACACGAGGAGATTTAATGAGCGCGACGACTCTGCAGTTCGATCCGATGGACCTTGAGTTCCTTCAAGACCCGTATCCGACCTTTCGTCGGCTGCGCAACGAAGCCCCGCTGCACTTCACAGACTTCGCCGGAGGCTTCTGGCTTGCCACGCGCTACAGCGATCTGAGCACGATCATGCGCGACACATCGCTACAGAACGGCCGCGAGGGATCCCAGCACTTCGCCAGGCTTGACGGCGGCCCTGCAGAACGGTTCTCCCCGTCCATCCTCAACCAGCTTGACGGAGAGCGTCATGCCCGAATCCGCAAAGTGGGCGAGAGGGCCCTGTCGCGCCGTGCCCTGGTCGAATCGATCGGGCCTCAGCTCGACAAGCTCGCCGACGAAGCGGTGGACCGCGCGTTGGAGGCAGAGGAGATCGACGCGTTCGCGGACTTCGCCCACGACGTTCCGCTGAAAGCGTTCTGCCGCCTCTTGGACCTCCCTGATCAGGATCGCCACATGCTCTACGGGTGGATCACCGACTTCTTCGGGATCTTCGTTCCGGAGGCCCTCGATGCTGATGGCATCGCCCGCACGCATCTGGCCGTCCAGAACTTCATCGACTACCTGGCACCGGTCGTCGCAGCGCGTCGAGCCTCTCCCGGCAACGACGTGCTCTCGATGTTCGTGACTGCAGAGTCTGACGGTCAGCGGCTGACAGACGACGAGGTGATGACGCTCGTGACGCAGACGATGGCGGGCGGGTTCGACACGAGCTCGGCAATGATCGCCGCGGCAGTTCACTGCCTGGCAGCAGCCCCGGAGCAGATGAACCGCCTTCGACGGGACCCGCGAGGCTCCGCCAGCGCTGCAGTGGCGGAGGTCCTGCGCTGGGAGTCGCCCGTGCAGATGACCCCCCGATACGCAACCAGTGAGATCGAGATCGCAGGTGTGGTCCTCCCCGTTGGCGCACGGATCGGGTGCGTGGTCGCGTCGGCAAACCGTGACGAAACGGCGTTTGACAAACCTGATCGTTTTGTCATCGACCGAGCCGGGGCACCGGCGCTGCACTTCGGTGGAGGGCCGCACTTCTGCATCGGCAACCAGCTGGCTCGCCTCGAAGGTGAGGCCATTCTTCAGTCCCTGGCTCGCAAGTGTGCGCGTATCGAACCCACCGGAGAAAGTGAGCGTGTGATCACGACGATGGTCCGCCGCGGATTTGCGAAGGTTCCCGTCCGCTTCCATCCAGCCTGATGCGGCGGCACGGAACGTAGACAGGTGACTGCTTAGGAGGTCGCTCGGCTGATCCGGGAGAGTTTGGCAACGTCAGCGACCCGCTGCTCGGGCGTCGCTGAGAGCGGGTTGAGCAGCAGTGTGGTGACCCCTGCGGCCTCGAACTCCTTGAGCTGCACGGCGATCTCGTCCTCGGTCCCGATCAGCGAGACCGCGCGCACCAGATCCTCGGGGACCACGGCAGCTGCCTCCGCCTTCTGGCCCGACAGGTACAGCCGCTGGATCTCGGCTGCCTCGTCGACATACCCGTAGCGCTGGGCGAGCTGGTTGTAGAAGTTCTTATCCGCCGCACCCATGCCGCCGATGTACAGCGCCAGCTGGTTGCGGACCTTGGCCAGTTCCGCGGGGTCGGCCTCGCCGACGGCGAAGGAGGCCTGGAGCATGATGTCCAGCGGTCCGAGCTCGGGATCGCGCTTGGCCATCCCCTTGTCCAGCGCTTCACCCCAGGCCGCGCGGTAGTGCTCGGCGTGGAAGAACAGCGGCTGCCAGGACTCAGCCAGCTCGGCGACCAACGCCACGTTGGCCGGGCCGAGTGCCGCGACCGAGATCGGGATCCGCGACCGCACCGGGTGGTTGATCAGCTTGAGCGGCTTGCCCAGGCCGGTGCCCTGGTCGGCCGGCAACGGGATCGTGTAGTTCCTGCCGGAGTGCACCAGCGGTTCGCGGCGCCATACCTGGCGGCAGATCTCGATGGTCTCCCGGGTGCGGCTCAGCGGCGCGTCGTACGGGAGGCCGTGGAAGCCCTCGACCACCTGCGGCCCGGAGGCTCCGATGCCCAGGGTGAACCGGCCGCCGGAGACGAAGTCGAGCCCGGCCGCGGTCATCGCCATCAGGGCCGGGGTGCGTGAGTAGACCTGCAGGATCGCCGAGGCGAGCTCCATCTTCTTGGTCTTGGCGGCGAGGTAGCCGAGCTGGCTGACAGCGTCGAATGAGTACGCCTCGGCAACCGCGGCCAGCTCGAGGCCGGCTGCTTCGTAGTCGACCAGCAGGTCGGCGGTCTCTTCGAAGCCCCCGGAGTAGTCGACGATCATCCCCAGGCGCATCAGCTTGCCTCGATCCGCTTGTCGTAACCGTCCCGCTTGCTGTGGTCGATCTTCAGGAAGGTGTCGTAGGCACCGAGTCGGCGGTTCATCACGTCGCGGATCCTCCGGCCGAGCAGGCCCTGGGTGAACAGGATCTGACGGAGCGCCTTGGGGCGGTAGACGTCGAGCTGCTTCTTCTCGATCGCGACGGCGATCGCGCTGGCCACGTCCTCGGGCTCGACGTTCTTGAGACCCTTGGTGCCGCTGGTGCCCGCGATCAGCTCGGTGTTGGTGAAGGACGGCATCACGCAGGTAAAGGAGATCCCGCGGTCGGCGAATTCCAACCGGGCGCCTTCGGTCATCGAGACCACGGCGGCCTTGGTGGCGCAGTAGGTGACTCCACCGGGCACCGCGGCCCGACCGGCGGTCGAGGCCATGTTCACGATGTGTCCGCCGCCCTGGGCGATCATGTCGGGAAGGGCGAGCTGCATGCCGAGAAGCGCGCCGACAAAGTTGATCTCGGCGGTACGCCGGGCGACGGCGGGGTCCAGCTCGAGGAACGGACCGATCGGCATGATGCCGGCGTTGTTGATCAGCACGTCGAGCCCGCCGAGCTGGTCCTTGGCGTCGTCGAGGAACTGGCCGAACGAGCGTGGCTCGGAGACGTCCAGGCCGAGGGCGACCACCTCGGGCGCGATCGACGAGGCAGCCACCTTCGCCTTGTCCAGGTCGAGATCGCCGAGCGCCACCTGGGCGCCGCGGGCGTGCAGCTCGCGGGCTGTGGCGAGGCCGATACCCCGGGCACCGCCGGTGATCGCGATCCGGCGGCCCTCGAGGGTCCCTTGCTTGCTGGCCATGGTGCTCTCCTCAGTTTGAATTGAATCGTGATTGGATTACGTCGCGCGCGTCCCGGCGACAAGGAGACGTATCAGCCGACAGCCTTCTCGAGGTCGGCGATGGCGTTATCCAGGTGGATCAGCATCCGCTGCAGGCGCGGTAGCGCGGCTCGGTCGCCGACGATTCCGAACATCACCGAGCCGGCGTACTGGGTCACGGTGATGTTCATCGCCTGACCCTCAGAGATCATCGAGATCGGGTAGATGTCGGTGAGCTCGGCGCCGTTCCAGTAGAGCGGGTGCTTGGTCGCCGGCACGTTGGAGATGATCAGGTTGAACGGTTGTCGCGGCGTGCCGGTGACGCCGACGATCGCCCCAAGTGCCGCGCCGCCGAGGATGGCTTTGCTGACGGCCCCGGCTTCGCCCGGCGACAGGGCATTCATCCGGGCCTTCGACGCCGCGGTGGACCTGATGATCGAAGACAGCCGATCGGCCGGGTCCTGCCCGGTGGTGTGCAGGTCGCAGAGGATCGCGCCGAAGGCGTTGCCCTCGCCGTTGAACGCGTCGTCGTCGCGACGCAGCGAGATCGGGACCATCGCGATCAACGACCGGTCCGGCAGTGCCTCGAGTTCGAGCAGGTAGGCGCGCAATGCGGCGCCGCAGCCGGCGAGGATCACGTCGTTGACCGTGCATCCGGCAGCGATGGCGATGGCTTTGAGCCGGTCGTGGTCCCACTTGTCGCCGGCGAACCGGCGGGCGCCGCTGATCCCTGAGTTCAGGATCGAGTTAGGCGCCTCGTAGGGAACGCTGGCGTCCACGTCGGCAGCCATCTGCTGCAGGGTCACCGCGGCGGCGATCGTGCCGCGCACCGAGCTGGCAACGGTCGCGCTGATCTGGTTGATCAGGGGTGTGGCCGTCCGCGGGGTCCGCGGGCGTACCGGTCTGAGAGAGGCCGCCCAAGGCGGCGTGCAGTCCCGCGCGTCCGGGTCGGGGGAGAGGCCCTCGAGCACGTGCCGAGCCAGCGTCATCCCGTCGGCCAGGGCGTGGTGGGTCTTGAAGGCGGTCGCAAACCGGCCGTCGTTCAGGCCGCCGATCAGGTGGTACTCCCACAGCGGCCGGTACCGGTCCAGCGAGACCCCGTGTTGCAGGGACACGACCTCCAGGAGCTCACGGACCCGTCCGGGAGGTGGGAGTGCGGTGTGCCGGACGTGGTAGTCCAGGTCCATCCCGTCGTCGACCCACTCGAGAGTCGTCGGCGATAGCAGCTTCCGAGCAGCGCGCTTGCGGAAGGTGCGCTTCACCTGCAGGGCGAGCAGGTCCTCGTAGGTATCGGCGAGGTGGTTCGCTCCGACCCCGGGGGCCGGCTTGAACAACTGGAGCGCGATCACGTGCGCAGGCTTTCCCGGCGCCTCGCCGAGAAGGAACATCGCATCGTCGATCGGCATGTTCGGCATGAGGCGAACATAACTCAAGTTATGATAGCGGGACAAGAGTTGGCCCAACATTTTTGATTCTCTGTTAAGCAGGCTCTTCCAACATAAGTAGAGTTATGTTAGCGTCGTGATTCAGCCGCCTGAACCGGCGCACCGAGAGACGGAGCTCGAGGATGTATCCAGGTACTCACGCCGCCACCAACCCGGACAAGCCGGCCCTGATCATGGCTGGATCCGGCCGGGTGCTGACCTACGGACAGCTCGAGGAGCGGTCGGCCCGGCTGGCCCGGGCGTTCCACGACCTCGGCCTCCGGAAGGGCGACGTCGTCGCCATGGTGGCCGACAACACCGTCGAGGCGATCGAGCTCTACTGGGCTGCGCTGCGGTCCGGCCTCTACATCACCGCCGTCAATCACAATCTGTCCGCGACGGAAGCGGCGTACATCGTCGAGGACAGTGAGGCGAAGGTACTGGTCGCCTCCGCCGGCGTCGCCGCGCTCGCCGAGACGATTGTCCCGCTGGTCCCTGCGGTCGAGCACCGGTACGCCTTCGGTGGCGACGTCGCCGGATACGCGTCGTACGAGGACCTGGTCGCCGGGGCCGGCGAACCGCTGCCCGAGAAGCCCCGTGGTGGCGACATGCTCTACTCCAGCGGGACCACCGGTCGGCCGAAGGGCGTCAAGCCGCCTCTGCTTCCGATCAACGTCGACGAGCCCGGCGATCCGCTGGTGCACCTGACTGGCGTGGCCTTCGGTCTCAATCCCACCGACGTGTACCTGTCGGCCGCGCCGATCTACCACGCGGCGCCGCTGCGCTGGTGCGGAGCCGTCGTCGCCCACGGCGGCACCGTGGTGATGATGGAGAAGTTCAACGCCGAGGCTGCCCTCGAGGTGATCGAGAAGCATGGCGTCACGGTGCTGCAGATGGTCCCGACGATGTTCGTCCGGCTGCTGCAGCTCCCCGACGAGGTGCGCAGCGGCCACGACCTGTCCAGCGTCCGGCTGGCGGTGCACGCCGCGGCGCCGTGCCCGCCCGACGTGAAGCAGGCGATGATTGACTGGTGGGGCCCGGTGCTGGTCGAGTACTACGCCTCGACCGAGGGCAACGGCCTCACCCTGATCACCTCGCCCGAGTGGCTGGCCCGGCCCGGCTCGGTCGGCCGTAGCATGCTCGGCCCGGTGCACATCTGCGACGACGAAGGTGTAGAACTGCCCGCCGGCGAGGTCGGCTCGGTCTACTTCGAGCGCGACACCGTGCCGTTCGAGTACCACGGCGACCCGGACAAGACCGCCGCTGCGCAGCACCCGGAGCACCCGACCTGGACCGCGGTCGGCGACCTCGGGTACGTCGATGACGACGGCTACCTGTTCCTCACCGACCGCAAGGCCTTCATGATCATCTCCGGCGGGGTCAACATCTACCCGCAGGAGGTCGAGAACGTGCTCACCCTGCACCCGGCGATCTACGACGTCGGCGTGATCGGTATCCCGGACCCGGAGTTCGGTGAGCAGGTCAAGGCCGTCGTCCAGCTGCGCCAGGGATTCGAGCCGAGCCCGGAGCTCGCCACCGAGCTGATCGACTACGTCCGCGAACGACTGGCGCACTACAAGGCGCCTCGCACGGTCGACTTCGCAGATTCGCTCCCGCGCACCCCCACCGGCAAGCTCGTCAAGGGCGAGCTCAAGAAGCTGTACGCGCCCGTCGCGTCCACGATTGGAGCCTGACATGACCAGCACCATCGACTCGGCCCGAGCCTACGACGAGCTCAGCGTCTCGCCGCTCACCTTCTGGGCACAGACCGCGGAGGAACGCGAGGAGACCTTCAAGGTGCTCCGCCGCGAGCGCCCGATCAGCTGGCACCCGCCGCTCGAAGGCGCCCTGATCCCCCCGGAGAACGACGGTGTCTGGGTGGTGACCACACACGAGTTGATCGGTCAGGTCAGCAAGAACCCGGACATCTTCTGCTCCGGTGAGGGCTTCCAGTTCGAGGAGGTTCCGCCGGACGTCAACGAGGCGGCCGGGTCCTTCCTCGGGATGGACGCACCGCGTCATCAGGTACTGCGCAAGCTGGTCAGCTCGGCGTTCACGCCGAAGCAGGTCAGGAAGATCGAGGATCAGATCAAGCAACAGACAGTGACGATCGTCGACGAGATCATCGCGAAGGGGTCCGGCGACTTCGTCGCCGACGTCTCCAAGAAACTCCCGATGTGGACCATCTACGAAATGATGGGACTCGACGGTCAGGAGAACCGCGAGGCCGCGGCTCACCACGCCGACGGCATGGTGAGTTGGGCCGACGAGGAGGTCGCCGCCGGGCGCGAGCCTGGTGAGGTGCTCAACGACTCCCTGGTCGGGTTGCTTGAGCTCGGCTTCGAGTTCGCTGAGCAGCGTCGCAACCACCCGCAGGCCGACCTGATGACCAACCTGGTCCAGGCAGAGGTCGACGGAGTGAAGCTGACCGACGAGGAGATCGCCTCGTTCTTCGTGCTGCTCTCGGTCGCCGGCAACGACACCACTCGGAACTCGATCAGCCTGGCTGCCCGGGCGCTACAGATGTACCCGGACCAGAAGGCGCTCCTGCTGGAGGACTTCGACGCCCGGATCGGCGGCGCGATCGAGGAGTTCGTCCGCTGGGTCTCCCCGGTGATGACCTTCCGGCGCACGGCCACCCAGGACACCGAGCTCGGCGGCCAGCAGATCAAGGCCGGTGAGTGGGTCGCGATGGTGTACTCGTCCGGCAATCGCGATGAGAACGTCTTCGAGAACGCCGATCAGTTCGACATCCTGCGTAGTCCGAACCCGCATGTCGGGTTCGGCGGCGGCGGCCCGCACTTCTGCATGGGCAATTTCGTTGCGAAGATGCAGTTGCGAGAGATCTTCGACCAGCTGCTGCACCGGGTACCTACTCTGCGCCTCGGCGAGCCGGAGTACCTGACCGGCAACTTCGTCCGAGCCGTGAAGTCCATGCCGTACACGATCGACTGATCCCAGAAAATCGACACAGGAGTTCTGATGAGCGTCGAGACCCAACCTGCCCTCACCCCGACCGAGCCGTTCCCTGAGGTGGCCACGCTCGAGCGGCTGCGTCGCTACTTCGCGACGGGCGCCACCCGGGGCATCGAGTGGCGCATCGCTCAGCTGGAGGCCCTCAAGCGGTTGCTCGTCGAACGGGAGCGAGACATCGTCGAGGCGGTCAAGGCCGACCTCGGTCGCAATGATTTCGACGCCTGGTTCGGTGACGTCGCGCCTCCGTCAGGCGACATCGAGTACGCGCTGAAGCACCTGAAGTCGTGGATGAAGCCCCAGCGCCGCAAGGTGCCGCTGATGCAGATGCCCGCGAAGGCCCGGATCCAGTTCGAGCCGCTCGGGGTCGTCCTGGTCATCGGCCCGTGGAACTACCCGGTCAACCTCTCGCTCGGCCCGATCGTCGCTGCGCTCGCGGCTGGCAACTGCGTCGTCCTGAAGCCGTCCGAGGTTGCACCTCGCACTTCCGCGCTGATGGCCGAGCTGCTGCCGGCGTACCTCGACAACGACGCGGTCGCGGTGGTCGAGGGCGACGGCGTGGTCACCCAGGAGCTGCTTGCCCAGGGCTTCGACCTGGCCTTCTTCACCGGTGGGACCGAGATCGGGCGCAAGATCATGGCCGGAGCGGCGAACACGCTGACCCCGGTCATCCTCGAGCTGGGTGGCAAGAGCCCGGTCTTCGTGACACCCGACGCCGACCTCGACGTGACCGCGCGGCGAATCGCCTGGGTCAAGCTTCTCAATTCCGGTCAGACCTGCATCGCGCCCGACTACCTGATCGTCCACGAGTCGGTGAAGGACGAGCTGGTCGCCAAGATCCGAAGCAGCCTGGCCGAGATGAGCGTCGGCGAGCCGGCCGTGCGGCCGATCGTCAACGAGCGGCAGTTCGACCGGCTGCGCGGCTACCTGGCACAGACCCGCGGCACCGTCGCCGTCGGCGGCGATATCGACGTTGACGCCTGCGCGATCGCCCCGACCGTCCTGGTAGACCCGGACCTCGACGAGCCGGCGATGACCGAGGAGATCTTCGGGCCGATCCTGCCGGTGATCGGCTACACCGACCTCGACGCAGCGATCCGGCTGGTCAACAGCCGGCCCAAGCCGCTGGGGCTCTACGTCTTCAGTCGGGACACGAAGGTCGCCGACCGGATCGTCGAGCAGATCCCGGCGGGTGGTGCGGTGATCAACCACTGCGCCATCCACTACCTGCTGCCGAGCCTCCCGTTCGGCGGAGTCGGCGCCAGCGGTATGGGCTCGTACCACGGGGAGTGGGGCTTCCAGGCGTTCAGCCACCGCAAGTCGGTCGCGGTCAAGCCGTTCAAGCCCGACCTGCGGATGGTCTACCCGCCGTACTCGGAGAAGACCCAGAAGCTGCTGCGCCGGATGTTCTGAACCGCCCGCGTCATGCGGTGCGGCGCCGGGCGCTCTTGCGCGCGTCGTTCGCGGCGACGGCAGCCTCGAGCACGGAGCGAAGCTCCCACTCCAGGTCGGCGGGGCTCTGACCGTTCGTCGACATCTCGTAGCCGACCAGCACGTTCAGCCCCCAGTTCGCGAAGCGGGCACTGTCCTTCTTGCCGGCAAGCTTGTTCATCGCCTCGAGGACGACCTCGTAACGCTCGGTGTCGACCTGACGCTGCACCGCACCGACCTCGGGATCGACCGCGCTCCAGACGCGGATCGCGGCCTCACTGCCGTGCCGGAGGTCGAGGGTCGCGGCGAGGAGTGCTTCCAGTTGGCCGACGGGGTCGTTTGTCGATCGGGCTAACTCGACGATCAGCGTGGTCCGCTCCCGCCGCCAGTTGAGCAGGAACTCGCTGGTGAACTCGTTCCAGCTCTCGAACGCGTGGTAGAACGCGCCGGTCGTGACCTTGAGCCGTTTGCAGACAGCAGCGAGCTTGAGCCCGCCGTACCCGTCGGTGGCGAGGATCTCCTGGGCAGCGTCGAAGAAGCGTTGCTTCAGGTCCTCGGTGCTCATCCGTACTCCTCGGCTCGTCGTCGGAAGTCTAAGGGTGGGTCGAGAAATCCGGCGCGCGACAGTCTTGCATAAGTCAACTTATGATAATGTTCGTTATGGAGGCAACCCCTTCAGAACCAGATCCATTTCCTACTCGTACAAGGGAGTCCGTCGTGGCCTTCAAGGACGCGGACGAAGTCCGCCACTACATCGGCAGCGTCTTCTCGGTCGCCTTCGACGACCCGGAGATCGGCCCGAAGCTCAAGTCGACTGGCATTGTGCTCGGCTTCAAGTTCACCGACCCGGACACCAGCCTGGTCGTGGACACGATCGGTGCAACAGTCGGCGACGGTACTGGCCAGCCGGAGCCGACCGCGGTGATGGCGATGACCAGCGACCTGGGTAGCGCTTACTGGCAGGGCAAGGTCAATCTGCCGCTGGCGATGGCCCGCGGCAAGATCAAGGTCGAGGGAAACATCGCCAGCCTGCTCAAGCTCGCTCCGCTCGGCAAGAAGCTCTTTCCCGCGTACGTCGACCGGCTGACGGCAGCCGGCCGCGCCGACCTACTAGCCTGAGTCCAGGTGATCGAGGTGCGCGAGCACCTCGACTATCGCGGTCATCTGGTGGACCTCGTTGAGGTCGGTCAGCGCGCGCTCGTGGCGTGTCCAGGTCATCGCCCCGGCGATCTCGTAGGCCGTCGTCCGGCCTGACGCCTGGAGCGTACTGATCGTGGCGAACCGTTCCTGGTGATGCGTCAGCAGCTCGCGCACCCGCTCGTGCACGCTGGCCGTGACCGGCCCATGTGCCGAGAGCATCGGACCGTCATCGATCCGCAGCAGCAGCTCGAGTGAGGCCAGGTAGTTGGCCAGCGGCAGCGCCTCGGGCACGAGCTCGAGGCCGATGGACGGGGTGATTCGGGGGAGCACGTGATCGCCGGTGAAAAGCGCTCCGGTGGAGATCTGCTGGTAGACCACGTGACCGCGGGTATGCCCGGGGGTCGCGTGAGCCAGAAGTAGTTCGCCGTCGCAGTCGATCACCTGCTGGTCGGTGAGCCAGACCTGCGGTGCGGCGAAGGTCATCGCGGCCTCGAAGTCCTCAAGGGGCAGATCGCGGATGACGGCGGCCAGCTCAGAGGCACCGGCGCGTTCCAGGAGCTCGGCCTGGTACGGGAAGCGGGTCGAGGTCGGGTCGAAGGCCAGCACGCTGGGTGCCTCTCCGGACCCGAGGTGGATCGGGATTCCATGATCGCGCTGCCAGGCAACCGCGAGGGTGAAGTGGTCGGGGTGGGCGTGCGTCACCAGGGTTCGCCGGACGTCGCCTTGGCTGGCGCCGATTGAGGCTAGCCCGCGCAGCAGGGTGGCCTCGCTCTCCGGGCTCGACCAGCCGGGGTCGACGAGGCTAACGCCGGTGTCCCCGAGGACCGCGTACGCGTTGACGATGTGCAGGTCGTCGAACGGGAGTGGCAGCTCGATCCGGTAAACGGAAGCGCTGACCGGTTCGACGACATCCGTCGTCACAGGCGTGATGCTCGTCATGGGACTCCTCAGGGGTTCCACATAATTTAACATAGGATAGAATTAGTGCTGTGCGGAGAGCCCGCGAGCTGAAGGAGAGTGTTGTCATGTCCGGAGTCGAAGGTCGGGTCATCGTCGTGACCGGAGCCGGTGGGGGACTGGGGCGCGACTACGCCCTGCTGCTGGCCAACCAAGGCGCCAAGGTGGTCGTCAACGACCTCGGCGGGTCCCGTGACGGCTCCGGCGCTGGGTCCGACATGGCGGACGCCGTCGTCGCCGAGATCATCGCCGAAGGTGGCGAGGCCGTGGCGAACTACGACTCGGTCGCGACGACGGAAGGCGCGGAATCGATCGTCAAAACTGCGCTGAATTCGTTCGGTGGCATTCACGGTGTCGTGAACAATGCCGGCATCCTGCGCGACACGTCGTTCATCAAGATGACGGCTGCGGAGTGGGACCTCGTCCTCCAGGTCCACCTGTACGGCGGCTTCAACGTGACCAAGGCTGCCTGGCCGCACTTCAAGGAGCAGCGGTTCGGCCGGATCGTGATGGCATCCTCCACCAGCGGACTCTTCGGAAACTTCGGACAGTCGAACTACGGTGCCGCCAAGCTTGGTCTGGTTGGTCTGGTGAACACCCTCGCGATCGAGGGAGGTCGGGCAAACATTCACGCGAACGCGATCGCTCCCATGGCCGCGACCCGCATGACTGCCGACATCGCGCCGCAGGAGGTCCTCGACCAGCTCCCGGCCGCTCACGTCTCACCGGTGGTCGGCTACCTGATGACCGAGGAGTCCGAGGAGAACGGATCAGTCTTCGTGGTCGGCGGCGGGAAGGTTTACCGGGTCGCCCAGTTCCAGAACTCCGGCGTGGTGTTCACGACGCCGCCCACCGTCGACGAAGTGGCCGACAACTGGGACAAGATCAGCGACATGTCCGACGCCGTCCTCGGCAGCAACCCGGTCGGCTGAAACACCCGCAGTACGACGAAGGCCGCCCGGGGGAACCGGGCGGCCTCCGCTGTGTCGTGGAGCGCAGTGCAGCTGTGGGAGCGCGTGCCACGAGAGGGAGTTGCTATTCAGTTGTAAGCCGGTGCAATGCGATCAGCGCTTGACGATGTCGCGCCCGATCAGCTCCTTCATGATTTCCGTGGTGCCGCCGTAGATCGTCTGGATCCGGGTGTCGATGTACGCCTTGCCGACGGCGTACTCAGTCATGTAGCCGTAGCCGCCGTGCAGCTGGAGACACCGGTCGACGACCCGCTTCTGCAGCTCGCTCACGTACCACTTGCCCTTGGCTGCCTCGACCGGCGTCAGAACACCGGCGTTGTACGCCAACGCCGAGCGGTCGACGTACGCCTCGGCAATGTCGACCTCGGTCTCCATCTCCGCCAGCTCGAACCGGGTGTTCTGGAAGTCCGAGATCGCCTTGCCGAAGGCGGTCCGGCCGGTGCAGTACTCGATCGTCCGGTCCAGGATCGCGCGCGAGGTCGCGATCGCCTTGGCGCTGACGCCGAGCCGTTCGCGGGGGAGGTGGCTCATCAGGTATTGGAGGCCTTGGCCCTCCTCGCCCAGCATGTTCAGTGCGGGCACCCGCGCATCGGAGAAGAACAGCTCCGCGGTGTCCTGCGCGGGCAGGCCGATCTTGTCCAGCTTCCGGCCGCGTTCAAAGCCCGGGGTGTCGCGTTCGACGACAAACAGCGTGAAGCCGTGCGAGCCGGCGTCCGGATCGGTCCGGGTGGCCAGCACCACCAGGTCGGCCATGATGCCGCTGGAGATGAAGGTCTTGGACCCGTTGATCACCCAGTCGTCACCGTCCCGGCGAGCGCTGGTCCGCATTCCCTGCAGGTCGCTACCGGCGCCGGGCTCGGTCATCGCCAGCGCGCCGATGATCTCGCCCGAGGCGAAGCCGGGAAGCCAGCGCTTGCGCTGCTCCTCGTCGGCGATGTCGAGCAGGTAGGCCAGAACCAGGTCGTCCTGCAGCGCGATGGTCAGGCCGAAGGAGAGGGCGTTGATCCGGGCGATCTCCTCGCAGACGACCATCCGGAAGCGGTAGTCCGGCTCTCCGGCACCGCCGTACTCCTCGGGCACCGCTAGGGCGTAGATGCCCGCCTGGGCGGCCTTGGCGAACACGTCGCGCGGGATCCAGCGGTCCTCGTCCCACTGATCGGCGAACGGAGCCACCTCGCGGGCCAGGAACTCACGCACCGTCTCCCGGTACGCCTCGTGGTCCTCGGTGTAGAGCCCGCGCTCCATCTCAGATCCGCTCGATGATGGTGACGTTGGCCTGGCCGCCGCCCTCGCACATCGTCTGCAAGCCGTAACGTCCGCCGGTGCGCTCGAGCTCGTGCAGCAGCGAGGTCATCAGCCGGGCGCCGGTGCAGCCGATCGGGTGGCCGAGGGCGATCGCTCCGCCGTTCGGGTTGACCTTCGCGGGGTCGGCATTGAGCTCGTGGTTCCAGGCGAGCACGACAGGCGCGAAGGCCTCGTTGATCTCGACGACGTCGATGTCCTCGATCGTGAGCCCGGCGCGCTTGAGCGCGTGCTGGGTCGCGGGGATCGGCGCCTCGAGCATCATCACCGGGTCCGAGCCGCGCACGCTCATGTGGTGGATGCGAGCGCGCGGGGTGAGCCCGTGCTGCTCGACGGCGGCTTCGCTGGCGACCAGCAGCGCCGCGGACCCGTCGGAGATCTGGCTGGCGACCGCGGCGGTCAGGACGCCGCCGGGGACCAGGGTGTTCAGGCTGGCCATCTTCTCCAGCGAGGTGTCCGCGCGCGGGCCCTCGTCGACGCTGATCCCCGCGTACTCGGTGATCTCGCGCTCGAAGTGCCCGACGGCGATCGCGGCCAGGGCACGCTGGTGGCTCTGGAAAGCCCAGTTCTCGCAGTCCTCGCGGGTGAGCTTCCAGCGCTCGGCCATCATCTCGGCGCCGCGGAACTGGGAGATCTCCTGGTCGCCGAAGCGTGCTGCCCAACCTTCGGAACCGGTCCACGGGTCCACCGAGCCGTAAGGCTCGCCGGCGGCGAAGGCCGAGAGGATCGGGAACTGGCTCATCTTCTGGACGCCGCCGGCCACGATCAGGTCGGCGGTACCGCTCATCACGGCCTGGGCGGCGAAGTGCACCGCCTGCTGCGCCGAGCCGCACTGCCGGTCGAGGGTGACGCCGGGGACGTTCTCCGGCAGCCCGGCGGCAAGGGCCGCGGTGCGGGCGATGTCGCCGGCCTGGGCGCCGATGTTGTCCAGGCAGCCCAGGATCACGTCGTCGATCAGGGTCGGATCGAAGTCGTTGCGCTCGACCACGGTACGGATCGTGTGCGCGGCGAAGTCAGCGGGGTGGACGTCGGCGAATCCGCCGTTGCGTCGTCCGACAGCTGTGCGGGTTGCGTCGACGATGTAGGCCTCGGCCATGGGTGGTTCCTCTCTGGGCTGTACCTGCTCAAACTTGTCTCTAAAATCTAACATAGATTCGAAACAGAACCAACAGGTATTCAGTTGGAGAAGAGGGCTCCTCGGACCAGGGTGGCGGCGGTGCCGACGACGTCGTCCACCGACGTCGCCTCGGTCCGCCACTCAACCGCCCAGTTGAGCGACCCGATCACCAGCATCCGCGCCACCGAGTGGTCGAGGCCGGAACGCAGTCGACCTTCCTCTTCGGCATTGGCGAGCAACTCGCGCCACACGTCGTGGTACGCGGTGATCTCGCCCTCGATGTCTGCGCGGATCGGAGGGGGTACGTGTCCTGCCGTACGCACGACAGCGCTGGCGAAGTCGGAGAGCTCCAGCTCGACGCGTAGGTGCGCGTCCACCGCTGCGAGGATCCTCTCCTCGGACGACGCGCTCTCGGGCAGTACGCCAAGGGCTGCCAGGACGTGCTGGCGCACCAGGATCTGGCCCTCGCGGAGAGCTGCTGTGATTAGGTCGTCACGTCCGGTGAAGTGGTAGTAGATCGCCGGGGCCTTCAGGTCTGCGACAGCGGCGATCTCGCCGAGCCTGGCCTCGGTGTACCCGCGCCGGCTGAGGACCACCGCGGCGGCGTGCAGCAGCCGGTCCCGGGTGCCCTCGACGACCTCGACCCCTGCCTGGCTCATGGCATCGTGTAGCCGCCGCTGACCGCGAACAGCTGGCCGGTGACCTGGCGGGCGGCCGAGTCGGAAGCCAGCCAGAGTACGGAGTTCGCGATGTCCTCAGCCGTGGTGAGGCGCCGCAGCGGGGTGTCCTTGAGCAGGAACTCCTTCTGCTTGTCGTTGAAGACGTTGTCCTCGCCGACTGCCCAGAGGCTGTCGGCCCCGACCGCGTCGGGGCTCTCCGGCATCACCAGGCCGGGACAGACGATGTTCGCCCGGATGCCGTGCCGGCCGTGCTCCCGCGCTGTCGTGCGCGCGAGCGCGACGACGGCGGCTTTGGTGGCGCCATAGACGGCCTGGCGGATCTGCCCGAACGCGGCCTCGCTGGCGACGTAGACGATCGCCCCGGAGCGTTGCTCGACCATCGGACCGAGGGCGGCTTGGGTCGCTGCCACTGCCCCGAAGAAGTTCACCTCGACCAGCCGTTGCCAACGGGCGCGATCGGTGTCCTCGGTGACGAAGCCCGGAACGCTCCAGCCAGCGTTGTTGACCAGCACGTCGAGCCCGCCCCAGGCGTCCGTGGCGACGCCGACTGCTCGAGCTGCGCCGTCGGGATCGGTGAGGTCGACGATCGCGAGTTCCACCTCTGCGGCGCCGCGCTCCAGCGCCTCGCCACGGACCTTGGCCGCCTGGACCTCATCGATGTCGCAGATCACGATGCGGCTGCCCTCAGCGGCGAAGCCGTGCACGATCCCGCGCCCGATGTTCGAGGCGCCACCGGTCACTACGACCCGTGCGTTCCGAAGTCCCAGCTCCACGAAGATCACACCCTCCTGCATTGACGTACTTGTTAGTCTAATTTAGATTCGAATAAGACGATACAGCCCGGAGCGGAGAACGAACAGTGAAGACCTTCAACGGAATTGCCGACCTTGCCGGAGCGGCCGGGACGGAGCTCGGTGTCTCCGACTGGATCGTGGTCGACCAGGCCCGGATCGACGGCTTCGCAGCCGCGACCGGTGACCACCAGTGGATCCACGTCGATCCGGAGCGCGCGGCTGAGGGTCCCTTCGGCCGGACCATCGCGCACGGTTTCCTGACGCTGTCGCTGCTCCCCGTGCTGCAGCATCAGCTATACACCGTCGAAGGCGTGCGGATGGCGGTCAACGTCGGCCTGAACAAGGTCCGGTTCCTGGCTCCGGTCCCGGTTGACTCGAAGGTCCGAGCCTCCGCGACGATCACCGAGGTGGTCGAGTTCGACGGTGCCGTGCAGGTGACGTTCTCCACGACGTTCGAGATCGACGGCGTCGAGAAGCCGGCCGCCGTCGTCGAGTCGATCGCGCGGTTCTTCCGATGACCGGCTTGCTTGAAGGTCGTTCGGCCGTCATCACCGGAGCCGGCCAAGGCATCGGACTGGAGATCGCGCGGCTGCTTCACCAGCACGGAGCCCGGGTCGTCCTGGCCGACCTGGACAAGGACCGCGCCGAGGCCGCTGCGGCGGAGCTCGGGGACGGTGCGCTCGGCGTCGGGTGCGACGTCACCACCGAGACCGACATGGCGTCCCTGGTCGAGTCGACCGTGCTCGCGCACGACGGGCTCGACATCCTGGTCAACAATGCCGGCATCACCCGGGACGCGTCCTTGCGCAACATGACCGTCGAAGATTTCGACACCGTGATCGGGGTGCACCTGCGGGGCACTTGGCTCGGCGTTCGCGCCGCGGCCGAGGTGATGCGCGAGCAGGGATCCGGCAGCATCATCAACATCTCCTCGATGTCCGGCAAGACCGGCAACCCCGGGCAGACCAACTACAGCGCGGCGAAGGCCGGCATCGTCGGGCTCACCAAGGCGGCCGCCAAGGAGCTCGCGCACAAGGGCGTCAGGGTCAACGCGATCCAGCCCGGCCTGATCAGGACGCCGATGACCGCGGCGATGAAGCCGGAGGCCTTCGCGGCCACCGAGGCGACCATCCCGATGCGTCGTGCCGGTGACCCGGCCGAGGTCGCCGGTGCGGTGGTCTTCCTGGCCTCCGACCTGTCCAGCTACATGACCGGGACCGTCCTCGAAGTGGCCGGGGGGCGAGGGATGTGAGCCCGGCAGTCGGCACGGTGCTCACCTCCGTCGACGAAGGCGTCGGCCGGATCACCCTGAACCGCCCCGAGGCCCTCAACGCGATCACCGTCGAGCTGGGGGCCGCCCTCGAGGAAGCCTTGCGCGACCTCGGCAGCCGCGCCGACGTGCACGTCATCCTGGTCCGTGGTGCTCGCGGGAACTTCTCCGCCGGCGGAGACTTCGAGGAGGTCCAGCGTCTGCGGGCCGGTGGCGCCGACGCCCTCCGCCCGCTGTTCGCCAACTTCGGCGCAGCCTGCCGGGCCGTCGCGGAGATCGCGCCACCGGTGGTGGCCGCGGTGGAGGGGTTCGCGATGGCCGGCGGGTTTGAGTTCATGCAGGCGGCCGATGTCGCGCTGGTCAGCTCGGACGCCCGGCTATGCGACAACCACATCAACTTCGGACAGGTGCCCGGCGGCGGTGGCTCGCAGCGGTTGCTGCCGCTGGTCGGCCGGCAGCGCGCCCTCGGGCACCTGCTCAGCGGGGACCGGATCAGTGGCCAGCAGGCAGCTGACTGGGGACTGGCGTACCGGTCAATCGACCCCGAGCAGTTCGACGCCGAGGTCGAGGCTTTCGTCGCGACCCTGGCTGCCCGTCGACCCGAGGCGCTGGCCACGATCAAGCAGCTGGTCCGGTTCGGCGAAACCCGCGGCGTCGAGGTCGGCCTGGCCGCCGAGCTCGAGGCCGTCATCGACCACATCGCCGGAGAAGCTGGTGCGGACGGGGTCACCTCGTTCCGACGCAAGGGAGCCTGACCATGACCAGCCTGATCTCTGAAGGCCCCGTCCTCCTCGACGTCGAGGACGGCATCGCACGACTGCGGCTGAACCGCCCGGACGCGTCCAACAGCGTCGACGTACCGCTGCTCAAGGCGCTGCATGAGGCGATCCTGACCTGCCACGCTGAGCCGTCGGTACGTGTTGTCGTCCTCTCCGGTGAGGGTCGCAACTTCTGCGCCGGCGGGGACGTGAAGACCTTCGCCGCCAAGGGCGAGGACCTGCCCGAGTACCTGCGCGAGGCCACCGCCTGGCTGCAGATCGCGACCTCTGCTCTGATCCAGCTCAAGGCGCCGGTCATCACGTCCGTGCACGGGTTCGCGGCCGGCGGCGCCGGCTTCGGTCTGGTCTGTGCCTCCGATCTGGTCGTCGCCGCGGAGTCGGCCAAGCTGTTCTCAGGTGCGGTCCGCGTGGGGATGGCGCCGGACGCGGGTACCACCGTGACGCTGACCCAGTTGGTCGGTCTGCGCAAGGCGATGGACCTGCTGCTGACCAACCCCACCCTGACCGCGACGGAAGCGCGCGACCTCGGCATCGTCAGCCGGGTGGTTCCCGACGAGGACCTGGGCAAGGTCGTCACCGAGCTGGCTGTCCACCTCGCCGAGCAGCCGCCGCTGGCACTGGCCGCCACCAAACGCCTGGTGTGGGGCGGGCTCGGCTCCAGCGTCGAGGGACGGCTCGCCGAGGAGGCTCGGGTGGTCTCCGAGCTCTCGGGCACCGCGGACTCGCGGGAGGGACTGGCAGCCGTGATCGAGCGTCGTACGCCGAGGTTCACCGGGTCATGATCACCCCGCTGGTGCTGACCGAGGACCGCGGGTCGGTGAGGGTCCTGACGCTGAACCGTCCGGCCGTCCGGAACGCGATCGACGTCCCGCTGCGGGTCGCTCTCGCCGAGGTGCTTGAACAGGCCGCCGCCGATCCCGACGTGCGCTGCATCGTGCTCACCGGTGCCGGTACCTCGTTCTGCTCCGGTGGTGACATCTCGTCGATGACCAGGCAGCCACGTGCCGAGACGCTGCCGCGTGCCGAGGCCGCCGCCAGGGTGGTGCGCGCGATCTGGGGTACGCCGAAACCGGTCGTCGCTGCCGTGGAGGGCTCTGCCTTCGGGGCTGGCACGGCGCTCGCGCTGGCCTGCGACCGGGTAGTCGCGGCCTCGGACTCGGTCTTCTCGACCAGTTTCTCCGCCGTCGGTCTCGCTGGGGACATGGGCATCTTCGCCTCGTTACCAGCCAGGGTCGGTGCGCCGAAGGCCAAGCAGCTCATGATGCTCCCGCGACGGCTTTCCGGCGTCGAGGCGGGCGAGCTCGGACTCGTCGACGAGGTCGTCGAGCCAGGGACGGCGTTGGAGCGTGCGCTCGCCGACGCCGAACGGCTCGCCGCCGGTCCACCGCTGGCGCTGGGCGGGATCAAGGAGTTGCTCTCCGGTCAGCCACGCTCGCCGTACGAGGTGCTAGATCGGGAGGTCGACCTCCAGGCAGACCTGTTCGACACCAACGATTTCGCCGAAGGTGTGGCGGCCTTCAACGAGAAGCGACAGCCGGTGTTCAGGGGATGACTCTCAGCACCTCGTACCGGCTGGCTGACGACACCCTCCCGCTGGTCGAGCTGACCATCCCGGCACTGCTCGCCGAGCGTGCTGCGAGCTGCGCGGAGACGACGGCTCTGGTCGGTACGCGGCACGACGACGGTCGAGAGGTCCGACTGACCTGGGCTGAGCTGTACGCCGAGGCGCAGCACGTCGCCACCGCCATCGACGCCGTCGCGAGGCCCGGTGACTTCGTCGCACTCTGGGCACCGAACGTCGTCGAGTGGCCGGTGATCCAGCACGGTGCCGCGATGGCCGGGGTGGTCCTGGTAGCGCTGAACCCGGTGCTCCGCGCGAGCGAGCTCCAGTACGCGCTCACGCACTCCGGCGCGAAGGTGCTGATCCACGCCGATCGCAGCCGGGACTACGACCTTGCCGCTGTGGTCGCTTCGGTTGCGCCGGGCTTCCCGGAGCTGCGCACGATCAGCCTGAGCGACAGCGGTTGGCGGGCCGCGGAGATCGACGAGACCGTCGTCGCCGCAGCGCCGACCGACCCGTCCTTGCCGGTGATGCTGCAGTACACCTCGGGGACCACGGGCAACCCGAAGGGCGTACTGCTGCGGCACCGGTCGCTGGTGAACGTCGCGAAGCTGACGATGGAGTTCGTCGGCGTCGAGCCGGGTGCCGTCACGGTGAACCCGTTGCCGATGTTCCACACTGCGGCCTGCGTGATCGGCACCCTCGGCCCCCTGTGGCTCGGTGGCACCGAGATCCTGATCGAGCAGTTCGCGCCCGGTCCGGTGCTCGAGGTGCTGCGTCGTGAGCAGCCCGACGTGCTCTTCAACGTACCTGCGGTGCTCGGGGCGCTGCTGGAAGCGCAACGCTCGGGCGACCAACCGGCCCCGCACATCGAACGCGTGATCGGTGGAGCGGCGACGCTGCCGGTTTCGATGATCGAGGAGGTCGAGAAGGTCTTCGGCACACAGGTCACCAACCTGTTCGGTCAGACCGAGCTCTCTCCGGTGCTCACCGCGACCCGCGGCAGCGACAGCCGCGAGGACCAGCTCGGCACCGTTGGTCACCCGCTGCCCCAAGTCGACGTGAAGATCGTGGACGCCTCCGGCGCGGTGGTCCCGCTCGGAGTACCGGGTGAGATCTGCGCCCGCGGCTACCAGCAGCTGATCGAGTACCTCGGTGACCCGGAGGCGACCGCGGCGTGCGTTGACGCCGACGGCTTCGTGCACACCGGGGACCAGGGCTCGATGGACGAACGCGGATACCTGACGCTGACCGGACGACTCAAGGATCTGATCATCCGCGGCGGCGAGAACATCGCGCCGGCCCAGATCGAGTCTTGCCTAGTCGGGCACCCAGCAGTGTTGGAAGCGACCGTTGTCGGTCTCCCGGACGACGCACTCGGCGAGATCGTGGCGGCCGTAGTTCGGGTCCGCGGCGAGGAGCCTGCCAACCTCGGTGAGCAGCTTCGTGCGCACGCAAAGGAGAAGCTCTCGCCCTACAAGGTGCCCTCCCGGTGGTTTGTGGCCGAGGAGCTCCCGGTCACGCCGACGGGGAAGGTGCGGAAGTTCGCTGTGGTCGACAAGATCGCACGAGCCGGCCTGCGCGAGCTGACCTGACTCAGCGCGAGTAGAGGGTCCGGACCCACACATGAACGATGGAGTCCACCAGCCTCGGCATACCGGTGCCCTCCTCGACCAATGCGCGAACATCCCGCTGCATTGCCGCGAAGGTCGCATCGACCAGGAACGTGGCGATCTCCTCGGCGCGAGGCGACGTACGGGTGCTTCCGAGGTCGGCGGCGATGGTCGGCACTGCTCGCGCGGTGAAGGCGGCAATCCAGCGCTGCCAGATCTCGCGCGCCTCCTTCTCTGCTGCGGCGGCTTGAACCATCCCGTGCATGACGACCGCGTGCTTGCGCCAGAGGTCGACGGTCGCCTCCATCCCGGCTCGGAGCCCCGTTTCCTGGTCGGCCTCGCGATGCTCGTACCAGACCCCGGCGGCGTCCATGAACTCGCCGAACAGGCCCTCCATCAAGGACGCAACGGCGGCGCCCTTGGTCGGGAAGTAGAAGTAGAAGCCGGGACGGGTAACGTCGGCACGACGGGTGATCTCCGCGATCGAGATCTCCTCGAAGGTCTCGGTCTCGAGCAGCTCGGCGACGGCGTCGAGGATCCGCTGCCGCCGGCGGTCGCCCTTGGTCACCATGGGACGAACCTAGGTCAGAGCCGCGTTGATCGCCTGTTCGACGTCCAGGTCCATCAGGGTGTTGATCGCGCGGACGGCTGTGACTTCCATCCGGTCGTCGGGCTGCATCCCGCCGGCGGCCAGCGTGAAGACGATGATGATCCAGCCGTCGATGGTGAGTAGCCGGTAGCTGTCGTAGGCCTCGGCCAGGGTCGGTGCTTCGGCTCCGGCGCCGTACTCGGCGAGCCCGTGCAGGTAGCGCTCGAGCAGGTTCTTCTCCTCGGCGCGGCGCAGCTCGGTGGGGATCGAGTGCATCAGGAAGTAGGCGACGTCGCGCAGCCCGTTCATCTTGTGGAAGACCTGCCAGTCGTAGATGCCCGCAGTGCCGTCCGGGTTGGCGAAGGTGTTGCCGAGGTGGTCGTCGCCGTGGCATAGGGTCTGCGGCATCGCTTCCCAGACCTTCACCAGCGCCGACTGGTTGCGGACGTAGGTCCTGGTCAGGCGGCGGACGGCGTCCGGGACCTCGCGGTCCTGACCCATGAACCTACGCTCGCTGAGCTTGAACGCTTGTGCCATGAACGGGTAGCCAGGACGACGGGAGTAGGTCTCCAACCAGGCCAGGTCGGTGTCGAACCGGGGCGAGCGCCAGAACCGACCGTGCAGCTTGGCGAGCAGGTCCATCATCGCCTCCGCGTGCGCCTTGGTGCACTCGTCGTCAGCGTTGAAGAACGTCACGTCACCGCGGAGCGCAAGGTCCTCGAACGCGACCACGTACCGTCCGCCGATCCCGGCCCGGCTCAAGTACGGGGTGATGGTCAGGTCCTCGACTGCTGGCTGGATCTGCTGGAAGAACCGCGTCTCGTAGGTGTGGCATCCGAAGCCGGACACGATCCCGCGCGGGGCCAGCCCCGACGATGTGCCCTTCGCAAACGCCGTCGTCGGCAGTCCGGCGCTGCGGCCTATGTCGTTCCAGTCGAGGTGCAGGCGCGCGCGGTCGGTCGTGCCTCTTGAGTCGATCTCGACGCGGTGGCCGTGCAGGCGGGCGCCGGTGACGGGTCCGCGGACGGCTCGTTCGAGCTCTTCGGTGGTCAGTGAGTCCAGGCCGTAGTGGCCGTGGCCCGGCACCCAGGGGGAGAGGCCGAGGAGGAGGTCCTTGGTGGCGTCGAGTGTGCGAAGCATGGCAGGACGGTAGCCCAATAATTTACGGGCGTCAATTATTGAGTTGAGATTCAAAGGTTCTTCGAAACGTGCTTGTTCACCCCGCGAACAGGGCTTGCCAGTCGTCGGGTAGAGTCTTATTCTAATCTTGATTAAAGGAGATTTGATGCCTCGAACGATCGACGCCCGACGGAGTGATCTGCGGTCGCGGTTCGCCACCTGGCAGCCGCGCACACTGGACGCGTGGCTCGACGTCTGCGCCACGGCGTACGGCGACCGACCGTTCGTGATCACCGACGACGCCACCTGCTCCTATGCCGACGTCGCGCGCGAGTCCCAGCGCCTGGCGGACGGTCTCGCCGCGCTCGGGGTCGGGCCGGGGAGCCGGGTCGGGCTGCTGATGGCCAACTATCCCGAGTTCGTGCCGCTCAAGTTCGCGATCGCCCGGACCGGTGCCGTCGCCATTCCGTTCAACTACCTCTACCGTGCCGAGGAACTCGGCTACGTGCTCGAGCAGTCCGGTTGCTCGGTGCTGATCACGATGACGAAGTTCATGGACCTCGACTACCTGGCGATGCTCGACGAGGTCGCGCCGACGCGCCTGGAGCACGTGGTCCAGCTGGCCACCGACGCCCCAGTCCGAGAGGGAGCGCTCGACGTCGCGGGGCTCGCCGCCCTCGGCGACGCCTACCCCGGCGCGAGCAGCGGTGCCGACCACCTGCCCACCGACGTCGGCGACATGCTCTACACCTCAGGCAGCACAGGTTCCCCCAAAGGTGTGCTCGTCACGCACGACGCCGTCCTGAGGACCGCCTACGCCTCCGCGCTCACCCGGGCGTACGACGACGGCCGCCGGGTGCTCTTCTCGCTGCCCTGCTACCACATGTTCGGGTACGTCGAAGGTCTGCTCTCGGTGATGTACGTCGGGGGAGCGGTGATTCCGCAGACGACGTTCTCCGCAGCCGGCTACCTCGCCGGCATCGAGCGCCACCGCGCGCACGACATCCTCTGCGTCCCGACGATGGCAGTCGCCCTGGTCGAGAGCCCGGCCCGGCTGACTACCGACCTCTCCTCGCTCGACGCGATCCTCTGCGGTTCCGCTCCAGCTCCCGTCTGGCTCTGGGAGCAGGTCGAGAAGGATTTCGGTGTCAGCGAGATCGTCACTGGCTACGGGATGACCGAGTGCGGCGGCGCGATGACGCTCACGCTGCCCGAGGACCCACTGGTGCTCACCTCGACCACGGTCGGCCGACCGAAGCTTGCGGGTTCCGCAGGGGTGGACGGGACCGATGCGCTGGTGGTCTACGGCACCGCCGACCCGGAGAGCGGCGAGGTGCTCCCGGATGGCCAGGTCGGCGAGCTCTTCTCGACCGGTCCGACCACGATGCTCGGCTTCTACGCCAAGCCCCAGGAGACCGCACTCGCACTGCGCGGCAACCGGCTGTACTCCGGAGACCTCGGTCGGGTCCGTCCGGATGGCTACCTCGAGCTGACCGGGCGCAGCAAGGAGCTCTACAAGAGCGGCGGCGAGCTGGTGATGCCCAAGGAGATCGAGGAGATCCTCGCGGGACACCCGGGCGTCAGCCAGGTCTTCGCGATCGGTCTTGTCGACGACCGCTGGGGTGAGATCGGGTGCGCTGTGATCGTTCGCGCTCCCGGGTCGCAGCTGGACGAGGACGACGTGATCGCCTTCTGCAAGGACCGCCTCGCCCGTTTCAAGGTGCCCCGCCGAGTGGTCTTCCTCGATGCCGAGGAGCTCCCGACCACAGCGACCGGCAAGGTCCAGAAATTCAAGCTGGTCGACCTGGTCAGCAGCGTCACGGAAGGAACCCGATGACCGCGTTACTCCCTCCGCAGCTCGAGCTCGACGAGCTGATCCGGCCCGACAAGGTGCACGGTTCGCTCTACACCGACCGGTCGATCTTCTCCCGCGAGCTCGCCAAGATCTGGTACACCACCTGGGTCTTCGTCGGGCACGAGAGCGAGGTTCCGGAGCCGAACGACTACGTCCGCAAGCGGCTTGGGCTCCAGGACGTCGTGATGACCCGCGACAAGGACGGCGAGGTGCACCTGCTGCTCAATCGGTGCGCGCACCGCGGCAATCAGGTCTGTGATGACGACAAGGGCAACTCCAGCTCGTTCCGCTGCCCGTACCACGGGTGGACCTACCGCAACACTGGCGAGTTGCTCGGCTACCCCTACAACCAGGGCTACGGCGGTAAGAACAAGCTCGAGCTCGGGATGGGCAAGGTGCCGCGGGTGGCGTCGTACCGGGGCTTCGTCTTCGGCAGCTTCGCCGAGCAGGGTCCGAGCCTGGTCGAGCACCTCGGTGCCGCCGCGGGCGAGATCGACCGGCTGGTCGGGCTGTCGCCTCAGGGCAAGGTGGAGCTGACGGCCGGGTGGCTGCAGCACAAGACCAAGGCGAACTGGAAGCTGCTCGCCGAGAACGAGACCGACGGCTACCACCCGCAGTTCGTGCACGGTTCGATCTTCGGGGTCACCGGAAGTCCGATCGGCGCGCTGTACAGCGACTCCTCGACCGCGGTCACCCGCAACCTGGGCAACGGCCACAGCGAGAACGACCTGCGTCCCGAGTTCCGCAAGTTCGACGAGCCGATGCGCTGGTTCGGTACCACCGCTGACCGGGTGCCTGACTACGTCGCCGCGATGCGCGAAACGCACGGTGTGGACGCCGAACGACGGATGGTCGAGGGCGCACCGCACGTGATGATCTTCCCGAACCTGTTCATCGCGGAGATCCAGGTCTTCAACATCCAGCCGGTCGCGGTCGGCGAGTGTGTCCAGTACTCCACTGCGGTCCAGCTCGCCGGCGCTCCCGAGCTGAACAAGCGGATGATCAGCCAGTCGATCGGGTCGGTCGGCCCGGCCGGGATGCTGCTGGCCGACGACACCGAGATGTACGAGCGCAACCAGCGTGGGGTCGAGACCCTGCGCCCCGAATGGCTCGACGTACGCCGCGGACTGCATCGCGAGCAGACCGACGAGAACGGATTCACGATCGGCACCGCCACCGACGAGACCGGCATGCGCGGCTTCTGGGCGCACTACAAGACCCTGATGGAGGCGTGACATGACGGTCATCGACACCGCCACCGACGAGTTGTTGCCCGTGCCCGAGGGCTGGGATCTGCGCGAGGTCGAGCAGTTCCTCTTCCGAGAGGCGCGCTTCGCGGACGAGAACGACTACGACTCCTGGGAAGCGCTCTGGACCGATGACGCCCTGTACTGGGTGCCGGCCGGCGGCGCGGACATCGACCCGATCAACCAGGTCTCGGTGATCTATGACAACCGCAACCGGATCTCGACCCGGATGAAGCAGGTCCGGACCGGAAAGCGCTACGCCCAGGCTCCGCCGTCGAACCTGCGCCGGATCATCGGCAACATCGAGCTGCTCGGCGGCCGGGCCAACGCCGAGGGTGGTGTCGACCTCGAGGTCGGCGCCAACTTCCTGGCGTTCGAGTCCCGCCAGCGCGGCAACGAGCTGTGGGGCGGCCGAACCACGTACCGGATCCGTCGGATCGAAGGTGAACTCCGGCTGGCCTACAAAAAGGTCGTCCTGGTCGACAACGACAAGGCGATCCCAACGATGGCCTTCTTGATATGAGTGACGTCCCGGTAGGCCTGGTCGAGAACGAGTTCGCCTCGGTCTCGGTCCGGATCGACGGTGGGGGCAATTCCGCCCGGCTCCGCGTCGAGGACCTGCGCACCGGCGAGGTTGGGTTCCTGGACCCCCTCCAGCTGGAGGCGCTGGTGCACCTGGCGCAGGACCGCCTGGACCGGTTGCTCGACCCTTCGGCCGACCGTTGGCGTCATGATGCCTGACTCCGTCATCGACCTGACCCGGTTCGTCAAGCCGGGTGACCTCGTCGTGTGGGGCCAGGCCTGCAGCGAGCCACGGACCCTCACTGAGCAGTTGGTCGCGCAGGCCGAGCGGATCGGTCCGGTCCGCTGCTTCGTCGGGATCCCGGCTGACAGCGCGGTCACCGCAGAGTCGGTCGCCGCGGCCCCGACCCTCGAGGTGCTCTCCTACTGCGGTGCCGGTTCGAACGCCGCCCTGCACGATGCCGGCCGGCTGCAGATCGTGCCTGCGCACTACTCCGATCTGCCGGCGATGCTCACCTCCGGATCGTTTCGGGCTGACGTCGTGTTCGTGCAGGTGTCGCCGCCCGACGAGAGTGGTCGGCACAGCCTCGGGCTAGCGGACGACTACTTCTCCGCTGCGATCGGCACCGCGCGGACGGTGATCGCGGAGGTCAACGACCAGGTGCCGTTCACCTACGGTGCGCGCACCCTGATGGCGCATCACTGCGAGGCGATGATTCACACGTCCCGGACCCCGGGAACGATGCCGACGCCGCTGGTCAGCGACCAGACGGAAGCTGTTGCCCGACAGGTTGCCGGGCTGGTCCAGGACGGCGCGACGCTGCAGTTCGGGATCGGCGCTCTCCCCGAGGCGGTGCTCGACCAGCTCGGCCAGCACCGTGATCTCGGGATCCACTCCGGGATCATCAACGACGCGTCCCTGCGCCTGATCGAGAAGGGCGTGGCGACCGGTGAACGGAAGACCCTGGACCGGCGGGTCGCCATCGGGGGCCTGCTCGGCGGGACCGAGGCATTGTTCCGGTACGCCCACCGCAACGGTCGGCTGGAGCTGCGCAGCACGGCCTACACCCACGACCCGGCGGTGCTGGCCCAGTCGCACCAGCTGGTGGCGATCAACGCCGCGCTCGAGGTCGACCTCACCGGGCAGGTGAACGCCGAGGTCGCCGCCGGCCGCTACGTCGGTGCGATCGGCGGTGCGGTCGACTTCCTCCGCGGCGCTGCCCGGTCGCGGGGCGGCGTACCGATCGTGGCCCTGCCTTCGACGACCAAGGGTTCGACCCGGATCGTCGCCAAACTCTCCGGCCCGGTCTCGACCCCGCGCTCGGAGGAGATCGTCGTGGTCACCGAGCACGGTGTCGCCGACCTCCGCGGGCTGGCCTTGGAGCAGCGGGTCGAGCGGATGCTCGCGATCGCCGACCCCGCCGTCCGCGACGGGCTCGCGCTGGCTGCCGAGCAGACCTTGGCCAGTTGATGGCCACCACTCCAGATGGATCGAGGAACGAGATGCGTCGCGTAGCGATCGTGAGCCCGGTACGAACAGCGGTCGGCACCTTCGGCGGGAGCCTGCTTCCGATGCCCGCCGAGGATCTCGCTGCCGAGGTGATCAAGGCACTGGTCAGCCGGTCCGGGGTCGACCCGGAGCGGATCGAGGACGTCGCGTTCGCACAGTCCTACGCCAACTCCGAGGCTCCCTGTATCGGTCGCTGGGCAGCGCTGCACGCGGGTCTGCCGATCGCAGTCCCGGGTTACCAGGTGGACCGCCGCTGCGGTGGGGGACTGCAGGCGGTGATCAACGCTGCAATGACGGTGCAGACCGGTGCGGCCGACGTCGTGATCGCCGGCGGCGTAGAGTCGATGAGCAACATCGAGCACTACACGACCACAGCGCGCTGGGGCTCGCGGTCGGGGAACCAGGTGCTGTACGACCGCCTCGACCGCGGCCGCGAGCGTTCCCAGCCCGAGCACCGGTTCGGCCGGATCAGCGGCATGATCGAGACCGCCGAGAACCTGGCCCGCGACTTCGGGATCGGCCGCGAGGAGTCCGACGCCTTCGCCGTCCGCAGCCACGAACGCGCTGCTGCCGCCTGGGACTCCGGAGTTTTCGCCGACGAGGTGGTGCCGGTGCACGTGCCGCAGCGCCGTGGGGACGACGTTGTCTTCGATCGTGACGAAGGCGTCCGGCCGGGCACAACTCCAGAGACGCTGGCCGGGCTGCGCACGGTGAGCAAGGACGGCACTGTCACGGCCGGCAACGCCGCGCAGCAGAACGATGCCGCCGCTGCCTGCCTGGTCGTTACCGAGGACAAGCTCGAGGAGCTCGGGCTCGAGCCGATCGCCTGGTTCGAGGGCTGGGCCGCCGTCGGTTGCGAGCCCGCCACGATGGGGCTCGGCCCGGTCGGTGCGGTCCAGAAGCTGTTGATCCGCACGGGGGTGGGGTTCGACGACTTGGACCTGATCGAGGTGAACGAAGCCTTCGCCGTCCAGGTGCTGGCGGTCCTCTCCGCTTGGGGGCTGAAGCTCGAGGAGGTGGACAGCCGCCTGAACGTGAACGGCTCCGGCATCTCGCTCGGCCACCCGATCGGGGCGACCGGGGTCCGGATCCTGACCACGATGCTGCACGAGTTGGACCGCCGTCGTGGCGGGCTGGCGCTGGAGACGATGTGTGTCGGCGGCGGCCAGGGCATCGCGGCGCTGTTCCGAGGGGTGCACCAGTGACCGGCCTGATCGGGTACGCGACCTACCTGCCGGTCGGCCGGATGGAGAAGAATCGGGTGGTGGCCTCCTTCGACGAGGACAGCAACACCCTCGGCGTCGCCGCGGCAACTGCCGCGCTCGCGTATGCTTCGTCTCCTGAGCACCTTTACTTCTCCACCTCGACCCCGGCGTACGCCGACAAGACCAACGCGACCACCCTGGTGGCTGCCCTCGGGCTGCCCAGCACGGTCTTCGCCAGCGACCTGGTCGGCACCGGTCGTTCCACCGCTGCTGGGATCCGCTCTGCTCGACTGACCGGCGGGCTGGTTGTGAGCGCGGACGTGCGGGTCGGCAAGCCCGGATCGGCTGACGAGCGCAGCGGCGCTGACGGTGCCGCCGCGCTGCTCTTCGGGGACGGCGACGTCATCGCCGAGATTCTCGCTGAAGTCTCCGAGAGCGCCGAGTTCCTGGACCGCTGGCGCTCACCGCAGAGCAAGACCGGCGAGCAGTGGGAGGAGCGTTTCGGCTTCGAGCAGTACGCCGGGCTGGTCCGGACCGCGGCCGACCGCGCGCTGGACGCAGCCGGAATCACCGAGGCCGACCACGTGGTGCTGACCTCGCCCAACGCGGGCATCTCCAAGCGAGCCGGCAGCCTGGTCAAGGGTCGGCTGTCGACCGGCGGCAACCCTGTCGGGTTCCTGGGAGCGGCAGACCTGGCCGTCGCCCTGGCCGGAGTCCTGGACACTGCCGGTCCCGGCGAGACGATCCTGCTGCTCTCCGCGGTTGACGGCTGCGACGCCTGGGTGCTGCTGACCACCGAGCTGCTGCCCTCCCGTCGTCAGGCAACCCCGCTGGCTGACCAGCTCGCTGCCGGCCGACCGGTCCCGTACCTGACCTACCTGTCCTGGCGCGGCCTGCTGGAGCGGGAACTGCCGCGGCGACCGGAGCCTGACCGCCCCGCCGGCCCGCCGTCCGCCCGGGCCGCGAGCTGGAAGTTCGGATTCACCGGGTCGCGCTGCACCGCGTGCGGGTTCCTGCACCTGCCGCCGCTGCGGGTCTGTCGGCAGTGCTCGACCGCAGATGCCATGGAGTCGGTCCGGGCAGCAGACCTGACTGGCACTGTCGCGACCTTCACGGTCGACCGGCTGGCCTTCTCCCAGTCCCCTCCGGTGGTCGACGTCGTCGTCGACTTCGCCGGCGGCGGGCGCACCTCGCTCGAGGTGGCGGACGCCGATCCGGAGCAGATCGCGGTGGGGACCGAGGTCGGCCTGACCTTCCGCTCGCTGTTCACCGCCGGCGCCGTGCACAACTACTTCTGGAAGGCTCAGGTGCGCTGATGAGCAGCAACGGAATCGCCGACAAGGTCGCCATCGTCGGGATGGGCTGCACCGAGTTCGGGGAGCTGTGGACCTCGTCGACCGACGACCTGCTGCTCGACGCGGTCGGTGAGTGCCTGACCTCGGCCGGGATCGCCCGGGACGACGTGGACGCCTTCTGGCTCGGCACGCTCGGCTCCGGTCAGTCGGGGTTGACGCTGAGTCGTCCCCTCGGCCTGGACTACAAGCCGGTGACCCGGGTGGAGAACTACTGCGCCACCGGCTCGGAGTCGTTCCGGAGCGCCTGCTACGCGGTCGCCTCCGGTGCCTACGACCGGGTGATGGCGGTCGGCGTCGAGAAGCTGAAGGACTCGGGCTCTTCCGGCCTGCTCCGCGCCGACCCGCCCGCGGACGGCACGGCGGCCGAGCTCTCGCTGACCGCGCCGGCGGCGTTCTCGCTGCTGGACCCGGCGTACTGCGCAAAGTACGGCGTCGACCCGGCGGAGATGCGCGCCGCGATGACCCACGTCGCCTGGAAGAACCACGTCAACGGTGCCCGCAACCCGAAGGCGCAGTTCCGGTCGGAGGTGTCGAAGGAGAAGATCGACGCAGCGCCGCGGGTGGCCGGCCGGCTCGGCATCTTCGACTGCTCCGGGGTCTCCGACGGTGCGGCCGCGGCGCTGGTCGTCCGCGCCGAGGACGCCTACGACTACACCGACCGGCCGATCTTCGTAAAGGCGCTGGCGCTGGCTTCGGGACCGATGCGCGGCGGTCTCGACCCGGCGTACGACTTCACCTCGTTCCCCGAGGTGCTCGCTTCGGCCCGGGACGCCTACGCCCAGGCCGGGATCACCGACCCGGCTGCCCAGCTCTCGCTGGCCGAGGTACACGACTGCTTCACGCCGACGGAGATCGTGCTGATGGAGGACCTCGGGTTCACCGCGGCCGGTCAGGCCTGGAAGGACGTGCTGGCCGGTGACTTCGACTCCGACGGCCGACTGCCGGTGAACGTCGATGGCGGCCTGAAGTCGTTCGGGCACCCGGTCGGCGCAAGCGGGTTGCGGATGCTCTACGAGGCGTGGCTGCAGCTGCGCGGGGAGGCGGGGGAGCGGCAGCTCGTCGATCCGTACACCGCGCTGACCCACAATCTCGGCGGTCGTCCGGGCGGTTGTGTGTCGTTCGTCTCGGTCGTCGGCAACGAACGAGGTCGCTGACCCGTTGACGACTTTATTTTTTAATATAGAATAAGGACATGTCTGGATCTGCTCTTCAGGACGCGACCGCTGCAGCGACCCGTCTCTACGCGGCGCTCGCCACTGGCGACGCGGCTGCGCTGGCCGAGGTGCTCGCTCCCGACTTCGTCGGGCGCGCCGCGGACGGCCTGGTCGTCGCTGCGTCCGGGGAGCAGCACGGTCCCGACGCGATGCGCGAGAACGTCTGGTGGCAGATCGGCCGGAAGTTCGAGGTACGTGCCGAACCGGCCGAGTTCCACCTCCTCGACGACGGCAGGCTCTATGTCGCTGGCCGGTACGTCGGCCGCGCCCGGCGTTCGAAGGTGCCCCTCGACGCAGCCTTCGTGCACGTGATCACCGTCGAGGGCGACCGGATCACCCGGCTCGAGCAGCTCACCGACACACACCTCTGGACCGAAGCGCTCGGTGCCGCCGGGCGGCTGGAGACCATCGACTACCGGGTGGTGGACGGGGTCGCGCACCTGCGGCTGAACCGCCCCGACGTGCGGAACGCAATCAGTCTCCAGGTGGCCGAAGAGACCCTGGTCGCGGCCAGGATGATTGAGGAGGACGACTCCGTCCGGGCGGTGCTGATCTCCGGCGCAGGTCCGGATCTCACCGTTGGTGGGGACATCGACTACTTCGTGGACAACGCCGAACCCGGGGCCTACGGCGACCTGTTCGCCCGGATGACCGGACCGTTCCACGAGGCGTTCCGGATCCTGGACCGGATCGACGCCCCAATCGTCACCGCTGCCCAGGGCAGCACCGCCGGCGGCGGGCTCGGCTACCTGTTCGCCGCCGACCTCGTGGTGGCAGCCGACGACGCGCGTTTCGTCACCGCCTTCGCCGGGATCGGCCTCTCCGGCGACGGCGGCGGTACCTGGCACCTGCCGCGACTGGTAGGTCCGCGCAAGGCGATGGAGCTGTACCTGCTGAACCGCCCGCTGGCAGCGACCGAGGCGCTGGAGCTCGGCCTGGTCAACGAGCTGGTACCCGCGGACCAGGTCTACGACCATGCCTTGGCGCTTGCCACCCGACTCGCCCAGGGACCGACGGCCGGGTACGGCCACATGCGTCGGCTGCTCCGCGGTACCTCGACACGGGAACTCGGCGAGCAGCTGACCGCTGAGACGGTCGCCGTCGCGGCGTCCGGTGACACCGAGGACGCGGCGGCGGGCATCGCCGCCTTCCGCGCCAAGGCCAAACCATCCTTCGAAGGGCACTGATCGCATGCCAGGACTGATCCAGGACAACGACGAGCATGCTGCGATCCGGGAGAGCGTCGCCAAGATCGCCGACCGCTATGGCTCGGCGTACTTCCTCGAGCGCGGCCGCAGTGACGGTCACATCGACGAGCTCTGGGACGAGCTCGGTGCGGCTGGCCTGCTCGGCGTGCACCTGCCCGAGGAGTACGGCGGTGGGGGAGGTGGCATGGCTGACGCAGTGGTCGTCGTCGAAGAGCTCGCCGCGCACGGGATGCCGATGCTGATTTGGGTGATCTCGCCGGCCATCGTCGGCAGCATCCTGGCGGCGCACGCTTCCGAGGAGATGAAGGAGGCCTGGCTCCCCGGGATCGCGGACGGCAGCCGCAAGATCGCCTTCGGGCTCACCGAGCCCGATGCCGGTTCCAACAGCCATCAGGTCAGCACGACCGCCCGCAAGGACGGCGACGGCTGGGTGATCTCCGGGCAGAAGTACTACATCTCCGCCATCGACCAGTGCGACGCGGTGCTCATCATCGCCCGCGATGGGGACCTGTCGACCCCGGAGAAGAGTCGACTGTCGATGTTCGTCGTCCCGACCGACGCTCCTGGCCTGTCCCTCCAGCAGATCGAGACCAGCATAGTGTCGCCGGACAAGCAGTTCACCGTCTTCCTCGACGAGGTCCGGGTCGGGCCAGAGGCACTGGTCGGCGAGACCGGCGCCGGCCTCCGCCAGGTGTTCGATGGGCTCAACCCGGAGCGGATCCTGGTGGGCGCGATCTGCGGTGGCGTCGGTCGCTACGCGATCGAGAAGGCCACCGAGTACGCCAAGCAGCGCGAGGTCTGGTCGGTCCCGATCGGAGCGCACCAGGGGGTGGCGCACCCGATCGCCCAGGCGCACATGGAGGTCGAGGTCAGCCGGCTGGCGACCATGCACAGTGCCCGGGAGTTCGACTCCGGCAGCGCGGGGACCGCCGAAGCCGCCAACATCGCGAAGTTCGTCGCGTCCGAGGCTGCCCTGAAGGCGCTCGACCAGGCGATCCAGACCCACGGCGGCAACGGGCTGTCGAAGGAGTACGGGCTCTCCGAGCTCTGGTTCGTCACCCGCCTGATGCGGACTGCTCCGGTGAGCCGCGAAATGGTCCTCAACTTTGTCGCTCAGACCTCCCTTGGCCTGCCGCGCTCCTACTGACCTCACTAAGAAACGGACTGACCCATGACTGAGATCCAGAAGAAGTACGACGCGATCGTCGTCGGCGCCGGTGCCGGCGGCCTGTTCACCGCCGCGCGTCTGTCGCACGCCGGCTACCGGACCCTGGTCGTGGAGGCCCTCGACAAGGTTGGCGGTCGCGCATCGACGACCGAGATCGACGGCTTCAAGGTCAACGACGGCGCGATCGTGATCGAGGTCGGCGGGATCACCCAGGCCACCTGCGAAGAGGTCGGCGCGAAGTTCGAGATCCGCGAGCCGAGCCCGCCGATCCTGTACCGGATCAGCGGCAAGGACGTCGACGTCACCGGCGGGGGCTGGGGCTTCCTGCTCGGCAAGCTCACCCGCCAGGGCGCCAAGCTGGTCACCGGTATCGGCGCAGCCCGCAACGACTCCGGCCTGCCCGAGGACGAGATCTCGACGGCGGACTGGGTGCGGAAATACACCAAGAACGAGGGCGTGCACGGGATCTTCCGCAACATGTGCGCCTCGGTCTTCGCGGTCAGCTCCGAGGAGCTCCCGGCGCGGGTCTTCCTGACCTACTTCACCCGGAAGAGCGCCTTCAAGCGATTCGGTTTCCACCCTGCCGGAACGATCGGTCTCTGGCACGCCCTGGCCGAGGCGATCGAGGCCAACGGCGGCACCATCGTGCTCTCGACGAAGGTCACCGCGATCCGGACCGCCGACGGCGCCGTCACCGGCGTGACGCTGGAGCAGGACGGTCGGAGCGTCGACATCGACGCCTCGGTCGTGGTCAGCAATGTCGGCCCGTGGGCCACCGGCGACCTGGCCGGCTACGAGGTCGACGCGGAGTACCGACCCTGCTCGATGATCACGGTGAACTTCGCCAGCCGGAAGCGGCTGATCGCGGCACCCGGGATGCTCAGCTTCGCCAAGTCGCGTCGGCTCGCCTACATCGCGAACTACACCGACATCTGCCCGGAGATGTCTCCTGAGGGCTGGAACCTGTACGTGGGTACTGCGGTGCCGGAACCGGCGATCGGGGACTTCGATGAGGCGGCCGAAACCAAGGTGCTGCTCGAAGACCTGCGCGAGCAGATCCCCGGCTTCGATGCCGACGCCCGGATCCTGTCGATCGTCACGACCCGCGAAGGTTGGCCTCCGCAGCGGGCGGTGGCCGGCTACGACCTGCCGCACGACACCTCGGTGACTGGGTTGTGGAACGTCGGCGACGCGGTCAAGGAGTACGCGAACGGCGGCACCACGGCCTGTGCCGAGACCGCCGAGATCATCGCCGGCAAGATCCTGACGGAGTTCCCCATCGGCTGACTCTAGTCGAATTCAAATTAAATTCTTGCGCTGAATCTCTTGACCTCTCCCAAAACATAAGTAGAGTTATGCTATCCGAAGTACGGATGAGAGAGGTGGGAGTCATGAAGGTCGAAGTCGATTTCGCGAAGTGCACCGGCTTGGGGATCTGCGAGTCCCTCGCCCCCGAGTTCTTCGAGGTCAACGACGACGGTGACCTGGTACTGCTGAAGGCCGACATCACCGACGCCGAGCTGCAGGAGGTCGAGGAAGCCGTCGCAGGCTGCCCGACCGAAGCCCTGCGCATCCTGAGCTGAGCCGGCCGTGACTCACCTGGTCGTCGTCGGAGCCTCGCTCGCGGGGTTGCGTGCCGTCGAGGCGGCGCGCAAGGCCGGCCACGAGGGGCCGATCACGCTGATCGGCGCCGAGGAGCATCTGCCCTACGACCGGCCGCCGTTGTCCAAGGACTTCCTGGCCGTCACCGAGGACGGTTCCGAACCTGAGCGCCCGTTCTTCCGCGAGCACACCCACCTCGTCGACGAGCTGGGCGTGGAGTTGGCCCTGGGCGCGCCCGCGACGGGGCTGGACGTGGTCGCGCGGACCGTGCACGTGGGTGAACGAACCATCCCGTACGACGCCCTGGTGATCGCGACGGGTGCCGATGCCCGCACCATCCCGGGCTCCGAACACCTCCAGGGCGTGCACGCCGTGCGCAGCCTCGACGACGCCGTCGCCGTCCGCTCCGCCCTGGACGCGGGCGCCCGCACCGTCGTGATCGGAGCCGGCTTCATCGGCTCCGAGGTGGCGTCCTCGGCGCAGAAGCGTGGCGTCGACGTCACGATCGTCGAAGCGCTGCCGACGCCGTTGGTCCGAGCGACCGGGACCGAGATGGGCCACGCGATCGCGTCGCTGCACGCGCGCAACGGCACCACCCTGCTCTGCGGCAACGGCGTAGCCGCGATCGAGGGCAAGGACACCGTGGAACGGGTCGTCCTCACCGACGGCACCGTGCTCCCGGCTGATCTGGTGATCGTCGGGATCGGCGTCGCCCCCAACGTCGGCTGGCTCGCTGGCTCCGGGCTGACCATCGAGAACGGCATCATCTGCGACGAGAACCTGTTCACCGGCGTACCGGGCGTGTACGCGGCCGGCGACGTTGCGAACTGGTTCAACCCCACGCTCGGCCGGCGCCAGCGGATGGAGAACTGGACCGCGGCCGCCGAGCAGGGTGCCGCCGCAGCGCGGAACGCCCTCGACCCGGAGAACGCCAAGGCCTACGGCACGGTTCCGTACTTCTGGTCGGACTGGTACGACGTCCGGATCCAGTTCGTCGGCGCTCCGGAGGCGGACGAGGTCCGCCTCGTCGAGGGAGACGTCACCGAGGAAGGTCGTTGGGTGGCGCTCTACCGCGAGCGTGAGCGGCTGATCGGCGCCCTCACGGTCAACGGGCAGACCGAGATTATGAAGTACCGCGGGATGATCACCAGGGGCGCGACCTGGGACGAAGCCCTCGAGTTCGCGGCCAAGCGGGCCGACCTGCACGCGGCGAAGCTGGCTGCTGCAGCCGTCTGACGGATCAGGAGGGCGACAACCCCTCGCGGACGAAGGTCTGTGCCATTGCGACCACGGTCTCGAGCGAACCTCGCTTCGGGTTCCACCACTCCGCCGTCCAGTTCAGGGCACCGAAGACCAGCATCTGAGCGATGTAGAGGTCGAGCTCGGCGCGGATCTGGCCCTGCTCCGAGGCTTCCTTGAATAGTTTGCGCCAGAGCTCGCCGTAACGGGCCTCCTCAGCTACCTGCCGCTTCCGGATCTTCTCGGGCAGCTGACCGGCATTGCGGATCGAGGCAGTGGTGTAGTCGGAGATGTCGAGCTCGTGGCGGAGGTGGGCCTCGACGCCGAGAAGGATCTTGTCCATCGGTGAGGCGTCGGCCGGCGCTGCTGCAAGCACCTCGACGAGGTGGTCGCGCATGTCGGCGATACCGGCCCACATGACCTCTTCGATCAGATCCTCGCGGGACGGGAAGTAGTAGTAGATCGCGGGCGCCTGGAGCTCGGCGTGGTCGGCGACATCCGAGAGTCGCATGCCGGCGTACCCCTTGATGCTGAGCACGTGCGCCGCGGAGTCGAGGATTCGGGTCCGGGTGCGGGCTGACTTGGACTCGCTCTCACCGTCGGCGGTCTTGCCGCGTCCGTCGGGAGCTGCTGCTTTGCGGGCCATTTTTCTATCCTAGGGTCAAGGACTGCCGGAGTCGGACACGAGCGCCGTGAAACGCCAGTCGAGTACCGGGCGGCCTTCAGCAGTCAGATCCGGAACGTCTGCGGCAACCTTGCAGTGCAGGTCGACCAGGTTCCCGCCTCCGTCCCGGGAACGGGTCGCCAGGACCTCGACCGTGCTGCGCAGGGTGTCGCCCTCGTGGACCGGGCCGAGGTGGTCGCAGCCCTGCCAGCCCAGGACAGTGACGACCTGGGGCAGGGCCCGGCTGATCTGACCCAGCGCCACGGCGATCGTGTGTCCGCCGTACACCAGCCGGGTGCCACCTGCCGCGCGGGCGTCGTAGTGAACCTGGGCGACGTTGCCGGTGAGCCGGGCCAGCTCCGGAGCCGAGCAGATCACGTCGCCGCCGACGACCTGGATCACCGTTCCGGTGGTCAGCGCGGGAACCGCATCGTGCAACCGGCACGCGGACAGATCCCAGTCGGACGTGAAGTCGGCTGCGCCCAGATCGGGACCCAGCGCGTCGAAGTCGTCGGCGTGGCCGGTGCTGACCGACTCGTCGCTCAGCGGCAGCATCGCGCACCGGTGGAAGTCGAGAACCCGCTCACCGTGCTGGTCGCGAGTGACGATGTGCAGTCCGACAAGTCCGGTTGCTGCCCGACCCGGTCGTCGGGAGTTCTCCCGCAGGCCGACCACCTCGGTCGTGGAGCTTAGGGTGTCGCCGAGGTACGGCGCATGGTGGAAGGCGAGACCGCGGTAGAAGAGGTTGGCGCGCACATGGTGGGTGGCCAAGGTCGACTGGCCGATGGCGGTGTTCCACACGTACGCCGGGTGCACCAGCCCGCGTCGACCAGTGACGCGCTGGGACAGCTCGTGGTTGAGCGCCAACTGCAGCCGATCCCCGACGATCGCCTGGTGCGTCGCCGCACCGCCCTCGGTCAGGGTGATGCCGGGAGCGTCCCTGAACATCTGACCGATCTCGAGCTCGTCGAAGTACGGCCCTCGTGCCGTGATCATGGATTGCCGCCGCTGCGTTCGAGTACTCGACGAGCCCGAACGGCGATCGCCTCGTCCAGCATGGCGCCGTCGAGCTCGACGGCGCCCAGGCCTCGCTTCTCGCCGGCGTCCAGGGCGGCCAGCACCCGCTCCGCCCAGTCGACCTGGGCGGCATCCGGGGAGAAGGCAGCGTTGACGGCCGCGATCTGGCCGGGGTGGATCACCCACTTGCCATCGAAACCTGCCGCGCGTGCCGCACCCACGCCGGCGTGAAAGTCGTCGTCGACGCTGACCCCGAGATGTGGTCCGTCGACCGCGCGCAGCCCGTTCGCCCGGGCGGCCCAGAGCAGCCGTTCCCGGGCGGAGTCCCAGCTGGCGCCGTCAGGTTCGCGGCCGAGGCTTGCGGACAGGTCGGCGTACCCGAGGATCAAGGCTTCGACGCTGCCTCCGGCGGCGGCGATCTCGTCGACCCGAACCAGTCCGGCGGCCGACTCGATCAGTGCCTGCAGCCGGATCCCCGTTCCCGGGCTGCGCCCGGTCACGCCGGTCAGCAGCCGCTCGACGAAGGCGAGGTCACCGGCCGACTCGACCTTCGGGACCACCACCGATTCGGGGGGGCGCTCGAGCTCGCCGAGCGCGATCAGATCGGCGTGGCACCAAGGGGACCCGACCGCGTTCACCCGGACCGCTACCCGACGGCCAGTCACCGCGGCGGCCAGGAAGGCCACCACCTCGACGCGGGCGTCGTCCTTGGCGTCCGGTGCCACTGCGTCCTCGAGGTCGATCACGATCTCGTCGGCGTCGGACGCGAACGCTTTCGCGAGCATCCGCGACGAGGAGCCGGGGACGCTCAGGCAGCTCCGCGGCGCTACTGGGGAGGCACTCATCTGGACTCCTTAATCGAAGTTCAATTATATATCAGACTGCCACGGCCATCGACATGCTCGGGGCGAACGATCCGGGAGGGGGCGTGACGCCGTTCTCGGCGCACCACTGGCCGGGGGCGCGCTGGCTCTTGCGCGGGATGCCGGAGGACGGCTCCTGCTGCAGCGGGATCGGGGGCAGCGGCGGCAGCTCCTGGTCCTTCTCGGCCTCGAGCTCGTCGGCGTCCTTCTCCTCGGACATGCCGATCGGGCCGACCCGCTGGGCGTTGAGGAACTGGCGGACCACCGGCTCCTCGGAGCTCAGCAGCATCTCGCGCGGACCGAACATCGCCAGGTGCTTGTGGTAGAGCAGGCCGATGTTGTCCGGCACGGTGCGGGCGGTGTTGATGTCGTGGGTCACGATCAGGAACGTCGCGTCGATCTGCGCGTTCAGGTCGATGATCAGCTGGTTGAGGAACGAGGTGCGGACCGGGTCCAGACCGGAGTCCGGCTCGTCGAAGAGCACGATCTCGGGGTCGAGCACCAGGGCCCGGGCCAGGCCGGCGCGCTTGCGCATACCGCCGGAGATCTCACCGGGGAGCTTGTCCTCGGCTCCGAGCAGACCGACCAGGTCCATCTTCTCCATGACGATGTTGCGGATCTCCGACTCGGACTTCTTGGTGTGCTCGCGCAGCGGGAACGCGACGTTGTCGTAGAGGTTCATCGAGCCGAACATGGCGCCGTCCTGGAACAGCACCCCGAACAGCTTGCGGATCTCGTAGAGCTCCTTCTCCGGGCAGGAGGCGATGTCGATGCCCTGGATCATCACCGAGCCCTCGTTCGGCTTCAGCAGACCGATGATCGTCTTCAGCAGCACCGACTTGCCGGTACCCGACGGCCCGAGCATCACGCTGATCTCACCCGCAGGAACGGTGAGGCTGACGTCCTTCCAGATGAGCGACTTACCGAAGCTCTTGGTCAGGTGCTCGATCTTGATCTCGACGCCCATGGTGGTGCCTTCCTTGCCGCTCAGGTCCAAAAAGATAAGTGAAGTTATGGTGCGAGCGTAATGCCCCGTGTGATGCTTGACATGCACCGTAACTTGACTTACGTTAATCCAGATTCAAAAATCTTGGTACCCCCTGGTCCAAGATTTCTCACCGGCCCGGAGGTCTCATGAGCACTGCGATAGCCACCGCAGCCAAGCCCATGCGTGCCTTGGGCGACGTGGTCGGCATGTTCCTCGACGCCGTCGTGACCCTGTTCACCAAGCCGTTCTCCTGGCGCGAATGCGTGCAGCAGGCCTGGTTCATCACCCGGGTCTCGTTGATCCCGACGTTGCTGGTGATGCTCGGCTTCACCCTGCTGGTCATCTTCGAGGTCAATCTCCTCCTGAAGGACCTGGGTGCACTGGACCTCGCTGGTGGCATCGCCGGCATCGCGTCGGTCCAACAGATCGGGCCGTTCGTCACGGTCGTGGTCGTTGCAGGCGCCGGCGGCACAGCGATCTGTGCCGACCTGGGTGCCCGGACGATCCGTGAAGAGATCGACGCCATGAAGGTCCTCGGGATCAACCCGATCCAGAGGCTGGTCGTCCCGCGGATCGTGGCCGCCGTCGCCGTCTCGCTGTTCCTCAACGTCCTGATCTGCGCGGGTGGCCTGATCGGTGGCTACTTCTTCTCGGTGTACCTCCAGGGCGCTACGCCCGGCGCGTACGTCGCCAGCGTCTCTCTGTTCACCGGTCCCGCTGAGCTCGCCGTCAGCATGATCAAGGCCTTCGTGTTCGGCCTCGTGGCTGCCGTCATCGCCTGCTACATGGGGCTGAACGTCAAAGGCGGCTCGAAGGGTGTCGGCGACGCGGTCAACCAAGCGGTCGTCATCACCGTCGCTGTCCTTGTCCCCATCAGTCTGACCATCAGCCTGATCCAGTTCGCGATTCTCTGACGGGGGATACCGATGCATATGGTGAAGGAAGTCGAGGCCGAGGCGATCCCCGGACCGACCGTGTCCGAACGGCTGCGAACGGCCAGCGCCAAGCCGGGGCAGGCACTCGAGGCGATCGGCGAACAAGGACTGTTCTACGCCCGGGTGATCGCCAGTGTGCCGCGGGCGTCACGACGCCACCGCCGCGAGATCATCCGCTTGATCGCTGAGCTGGGCACAGGGACCGGCGCACTGGCTCTGATCGGGGGCTCGGTGGTCATCGTCGCCTCGATCACGTTCTTCGCGGGCGCGGTCGCAGCGGCCCAGGGCTTCGAGTCTTCCTCGAACATCGGCGTCGGCTCGTTGAGCCCGATCCTGGCGGCGTTCTTCACCTCACGTCTGTCGACGCCGCTGCTGGCGGGTGTTGCGCTGGCCGTGACCCTCGGAGCGGCGACGACGTCCCAGCTGGGCGCGATGCGCATCGCGGAGGAGATCGACGCGATCGAGGTGATGTCGATCCCCTCACTCCCGTACCTCGCGACGACGCGGGTCATCGCCGGGATGATCGTGATCACCCCGCTCTACGTGTTCGCGACGCTGGCGGGTTTCCTCGCTGACTACCTGCTGCTGGTGTTCTTCTACGACACCGGAGCGGGCAACTTCAGCCACTACTTCTTCGCCTATCTCAGCCCGCTCGACATCGTGTTCTCCTACATCCAGGTGCTCGGGATGGTCATCGTCGTGATGATGATCCACACCTTCTACGGCTACACCGCCAAGGGCGGGCCGGCGGGCGTGGGGGAGGCCGTCGGGCGCTCGGTTCGCGCCTCCCTTTCCGGGGTCATGATCGTGAACCTGTTGATCGGCATGTCGATCTACGCGAACTTCAACACCTTCCACCTGGCGGGTTGAGTGATGCGCGAATCCAAGTCCCTCGTCCGTCTGGCCGGTGTCGGCATGGTTCTCGCTGTGCTCGCAGCGTTCGGGTTGACGGCAGCGCTGTACAACCACGCTTTCTCGAACCCGCTCGAGGTCACGTTGGTGACGAGCAGGACCGGGCTCGTGATGGATCCCGGAAACGTTGTGAAGATGCGGGGCATCGCGGTCGGTCGGGTCAAGTCGATCGACGCTCGCAGCAACGGCACCGCGGTGCTGAAGCTGGAGCTGGATCGTGGCCAGGTGAATCACATCCCCGCCAATGTCGTGGCAACGATCAAGTCCTCCACGGTTTTCGGGGCCAAGTACGTCGATCTCAGCATTCCGGCGGATCCCGACGAGCGGCGGATCAGCGCCGGTGCGGTGATCGACAACAGTGGTGTGACGACCGAGATCAACACCGTCTTCAAGAGTCTGGACGGGGTCCTCGCCAGCGTGAATGTCAGCGACCTCAACGTCACCCTGACGACCCTGGCTCAGGCTGTGCGAGGGCGCGGCGACACGATTGCGGCCATCGCGACCGAGGCGGATGCCTACCTCACCAAGCTCGAGCCGCTGCTGCCGCAGATCCGGCGCGACCTGGCGCAGCTCGCGCGGTTCGGTGACCTCGGGGTCCGGATCTCGCCGGCGCTGCTGCGGATCCTCGACAACGCCACAGTGACCGGAAAGACGATCGTGACCGAGCACCAGGCGCTTGATCAGCTGCTGGTCAGCCTGAGCGTGCTCGGCGGAGAGGGTGCGCAGGTCCTGGGTATCAACTCGTCCGCTCTTGCCTCGGTTCTCAAGAACCTCCGCCCGACGTCCCGCACCTTGGCGGCGTACTCGACCGAGCTGCCGTGCTTCCTGCGCGGACTGTCGAAGACCAGGGACATCATGGCCGACGTCATCGGAGGCAAGACCGCCGCGCTGATCGGCAAGGTGTCGCTGCGCGGGGCGTTGCCGCCGTACACCTTCCCGAAGGACTTGCCGACCTACCCGCACGGCACGGGCCCGACCTGTGCGGGCCTGCCGCTGCTGTCGTCCGGTCAGCTTCCGTTCCCGGAGAGGGGTGCACCCCAGTGAGGATCCGAGCTGAGGCGACCAAGCTAGCCATTTTCGTCACCCTCGGGCTGGTCACTGCCGTGCTGCTCTACCTGACGCTTGCGCGGTCGACGATCGGTCCTTCGAACTCGTACGACGCCGTGATGAGTGACGTCAGTGGCCTCGAGAAAGGCGACGTCGTCCGCGTGGCCGGGGTCCGTGTCGGCCAGGTCGACGGACTCTCGGTGGGCAAAGACAACGAGATCAAGGTCAAGTTCCACGTCGCCAAGGACCAGTATCTCTCGGACGAGACCCACGTCCTGGTCCGGTACGAGAACCTGCTCGGAGATCGCTACCTCGAGCTGGCCCAGCCACCGGATTCCGGGACAGTGCTGAAGTCCGGCTCCACCATCCCGAGGTCGAGGACCGCGCCTGCACTCGATCTGGACGTCCTACTCAACGGATTCCGGCCGCTGTTTCAGGGCCTCGCACCGAACCAGGTCAACGAGTTGGCGACGGGCATCGTGAACACCCTCCAGGGGCGGGGCGGCACCATCCAGTCCCTGCTGGCCAAGACAGCCTCGCTGACGAACGGTCTCGCGAACCGCGACAAGGCGATCGGGTCGTTGCTGACCAATCTGGACGTGGTGCTCAGCACCCTGGATGCCCATGACACCCAATTCACCCAGGCGATCATCCAGCTGCGAGGTCTGGTCAGCGGGCTCGCCACCGACCGCGACCCGATCGGCGAAGCCCTCGGCGACGTCAGTCAGCTGACCGGCACGCTGCAAGGGCTGTTCACGGATGTGCGCACCCCGCTGGCGACGACCCTCGCCGGTCTGCTGGGCGTGAGCAGCACGCTCAACGAGAACGCGGCCCGCGTCAACAAGACGTTGAGCCTCCTTCCCGACGTCTACAACCGTCTCGACCGGGTCGCCTCCCATGGATCCTTCTTCAACTTCTACCTCTGCTCGGTCCAGGTCCTGGTTGGTCCGGAGAAGAACCCGATCAGTACGCCGCGGATCCAGTCGCCCGTGAAGAGGTGCAACTGACATGAAGTCGTTCAGAGAACGGGACCCGCTCCCGTTGGGTCTGGGTCTGGTCGTGAGCCTGGTCCTGGTGATCCTGCTGGTCCTCAACATCAACAACGTGGTCGGGCTGTTCGGCCGGCACTACTCGGCGGAGATCGCCGAGGCCGGTGGCATCAAGCAGGGTGACCCGGTGCGCGTCAGCGGACTCAAGGTCGGCCATGTCGGCTCTGTGAAGCTCGGTGCCAAGGGTGTGATCGTCGAGTTCACCATCAGCAACGGCGACATCCATCTGGGTTCGAAGACCACGGCGGCCATAGAGGTGGCCACCGTGCTCGGCGACAAGGCGCTGGTCCTCAAGTCCGCCGGCGGTGGCGACCTGCAGGGTCGAATCCCGCTGTCACGCACCACCTCTCCGTACGACGTCTCCGAGGCGTTGTCCCAGCTCACGGTCGAGACCGGTAAGATCGACATCGATCAGCTCGCCAAGGCTTTCAATACGGTTTCGACAACCCTCGACGGTGTCACTCCGGAGTTCAAGGCGGCCCTTACGGGTATCGGCCGGCTCTCCGAGACGATCGGATCGCGCGATGCGACCTTGCGCGCGCTGCTCGACCACGCGAACTCGTTCTCGAAGGTGCTCGCCGATCGCAGCGACGACCTGACCGCCCTGGTCAAGGACGGCAACCTGCTGTTCGCCGAGCTGCTTCACCGCCGGCAGGACATCAGCACCCTGCTGACCAACGTCTCCGGGATGTCGCGCCAGCTGAGCGCACTCGTCGACCAGAACGCGAAGGTCATCGGGCCAGCACTGCGCGAGCTCAACGGCGTGGTCCGGACGTTGCAGGCCAACAAGACCAACATCGACAAATCCCTGCGAGGGCTCGCGGTCTACGCGACCGGACTGGGCGAGGTCGTCGGCAGCGGGCCGTTCTTCACGGCGTACCTGCAGAACCTGCTTCCAGGGAACATGCTCCCTCCGGTCATCCAGAAGGGCAGGCAGTGATGAGTCGTCGTCGATCGAGCGCAGTAAGCCGGGCGCTCACTATGGCGAGCGGCCCGCGCGGCGTCGCGGTCGTACTGGCGTGCCTGCTGGCCGCGGCACTCCTGGTGTTCCTCCCTGGGATGCGGTCCACCGACGCTGTCGCCTACTTCGCACACACGAACGGCATTTACGCCGGCGACGAGGTGCGAGTCCTCGGTGTCCCCGTCGGCAAGGTCACAAAGATCACCGCAGAGAGGGACCGGGTCCGGGTCGAGTTCAAGTTCGACCACGGAGTCAAGGTTCCCGCTGACGCCAAGGCGGTGATCGTCGCTCCGTCCCTGGTGAGCAGCCGGTACCTGCAGCTGGCGCCGCGGTACGACGGTGGACCGACACTCCAGGACGGCGCGGTCATCCCGCAGTCCCGTACGGCGGTGCCGATCGAGTGGGATCAGATCAAGGACCAGCTGAACGACCTGGCAGTTGCCCTCGGGCCGAACGGCGCGAATAGGAAAGGCGCCATCTCCAGCTTGGTCACGTCGGCCTCGAAGGCCCTGGGCGGGGTGGGGGACACGATCAACGACACGATCGCGAACCTGTCCCGAGCGGTCCAGACCCTGCAGAACGGCTCGGGAGATGCTTTCTCGACGGTGCAGAACCTGCAGGTCTTCACCAGTGCTCTGGCCGAGAGCGATCAACAGATCGCTACGTTCACGGCGCGCTTGGACTCGGTGTCAGGTCTGCTGGCCGACAACAAGAATTCGGTCCGTGCGAGCATCGCGAACCTCGCGGTCGCTGTTCGCAAGGTCGAAAGGTTCGTCACGACGAATCGTGCCGCCCTCAAGACCAGCATCACCGGTCTCACGGATGTGACGTCGGTGGTGGCGAAGCAGCAGGAGGCTCTGGCGCAGACGCTTCAAGCGGCTCCGAATGCGCTGAGCAACCTGATCGAGGCGGTTCACCAGCGCCAGAACGCGGTCGGCGTCGATCTGCACGCCGCCAACATCCACTCACCCGGGCAGCTGATCTGTGGCGCGATCGGGGGAGCCTCCGAGTCCTCGGTGCCTGCGGCCGGAAAACTCTGTCAGAGCCTCTTGGGCAATCTCCTCGACCAGGCGGCCGGCAATCCGAAGACGACCTCGTTCATCGAGCTTCTCGAGAAGCTCCTAGGGATCGGGTGATGGTCGTGCGCAAGCTCAATGCGTTAGTGGCGCTGGTCGTCGGTGCTGTGGTCCTCAGCGGCTGCAGCTTCGGGGGAGTCCAGTCCATGCAGCTGCCCGGAGGCGTAGGCACGGGTGACGGGTCACTCAAGGTCACGGTCGAGCTGCCCGATGTCGGCACCCTGACGCCGAACGGGCAGGTGAAGGTCGGCGACGTGGCGGTCGGGACCGTCACGAGTATCAAGGCGGTCGACTGGCATGCGGTGGCCACGATCAGTCTGGATCCCAAGACCGAGCTTCCGGCCAACGCCATCGCCAAGGTGGGCGTGAACAGCCTTCTGGGTGCCAGCTACCTCGAGCTGTCGGCTCCGACCGAGGAGCCAGCCACGGGCCAGCTCATCTCAGGGACCAGGATCCCGCTCGCCCACGGAGAGGCGTACCCGGCTACCGAGCAGGTGCTGTCGGCCGCCTCGGTGGTGCTCAACGGTGGCGGGCTAGAGCAGTTGAGCACAATCACCAGCGAGCTCAGCAAGGCGTTCACCGGCAACAACCTCGCGGTCCGCGACCTGCTGCCTCGGGTGAACTCGTTCGTCACTGCGCTGGACGCTCAGAAGGAGCAGATCTACGGCACGATCGAGAGCCTCGATCGACTGTCCACCCGGTTCGCGCGCAACCGCAACACCTTGACCCGCTCGATCGACCAGATCGGGCCGGCCCTCGCCACCCTGAGTCGGGAGCGTCCCAAGGTCACCGCGGCGTTGAGCTCCCTGAAGAAGCTCAGCGATGTGGCGACACCGCTGGTGCGCTCCACCGGTGCCGACCTCGTCGGGAACCTTCGCGACCTCGCGCCCGCACTCCGTGCGATCGACTCTGCGGGCGGGGCCCTGGTGAACGGGCTCGGCTTCGCCGTGACCTTCCCGTTCGCGCCCGAGACCATGCAGAACGCCTGCCGTGGCGACTACTGCAACCTGGACCTGATCCTCGACCTGACCAACAACGCGCTGGTCAACGGATTCCTCACCAAGGACGGCCTGCCCTCACTGCCCGGCTTGCCCGGGCTCCCCACCACCGAGGAACTGTTGAACCTCCTCGGTCTCGGGGGCCAGTCCCCCCTCGGTGGCCTTCTCGGCGGCCTCACCTCCGGGCTCACCGGAGGGACGGCCAAGACGCCCGCCGCACCCAGTAGTAGTCAGCCTTCGGTGACGGTGACCCAGCCGCCCAGTAGCGGCAACGGCCTTTCCGGACTGCTCAACGGGCTGTTGGGAGGCGGACGATGATCATCAGCAGGCTCATTCGCAAGCAGCTGATCGCCTTCACGATCGCCTCCGCGATCGGCATCCTTATCCTCGCGGTCGTGTTCCTCCGGATCCCGGAGACGCTCGGCCTGGGCCGGTACACGGTCAACGTGCAATTCAGCCAAGGTGCCGGTCTGTACAAAGGCGCCCAAGTCAACTACCTGGGAACTCCGGTCGGCAAGGTGCGTTCGATGAGGCTGACCGACGACGGGATCCTGGTCGGCCTGGCGATCAAGGACGGAACGAAGATCCCCAGCAACGCTAGTGCCGAGATCCACTCGGTGTCGGCGGTCGGGGAGCAGTACGTCGAGCTGGTTCCGGCCAAGCGGACCTCTGCCGAGAACCTGCATGGCGGAGACCTGATCAAGGTCGACCGGACTTCGGTCCCCGTCGAGATCGGGCCCGTGCTCGACAACGTCACCGCCCTGGTCGACAGCCTGCCTCGCAAGCAGCTCGCCCAGCTGCTGACCGAAACGTCGACGGCGTTGAAAGATCGTGACCAGGACCTTCAGGCGATCCTGGACGGATCCCAGGAGTTCCTGCAGGCGGCGGACGCCAGCTTCCCGCAGACCAAGTCCCTGATCCAGGATGCGGAGCCGCTGCTGACGACAGTGAACGGGTCGGCGGCCCACATCACCTCGCTGACGACCAAGCTGGCGAGCGTGACCGACCAGCTGCGGGCCGGCGATGCGGATCTGCGGTCGCTGCTCGCGAACGGTCCCGGCTTCGCAGACGAGACCACGAGCTTCCTGCGTGACATCGGGCCTTCGATCCCGGGCTTCCTGGCACCGTTGAAGGTCATCACCGGGGTGCTCTCGACCTATCAGGCGTACGTCGCCCAGCTGCTGTCCGACTATCCCGTCGCGCTCTCGCTCGTGCAGTCGGTGACGCTGCCCGAGCGCGGAGGCCTGGATGCCGTGCGCCTCACCGTCTCCAATGCGAACAAGCCGCCGGAGTGCACCAAGGGCTTCCTGCCGGTCAGCAAGTGGCGGGCTCCTGACGAGGTCGGCAACGCCTACACGCCGCTGTACTACTGCGCAGCACCGAGCAACGACTCCCGGGTCGTCCGCGGCGCTCGCAACGTGCCTTGTCCGAACGATCCCTCTCGACGCGCGGCGACTCCGGCGCAGTGCAAGGAGAACCGATGAGCATCGCACCAGACATCAGTCGTCACACGGCCGGGGCCGAGGTCAGCACGGCCGATCAGGTTGAGGGTGACTACCAGTCCTTGCGCTGGGGTCTGCTCGCCGTCTTGGTGTACGTCATCTTCGGACTCACCGGTTTCGCCGTACTCGCCGGCTTCTGGCCGCCTCCCGCGGAGCACCTGAGCGCCACCGAGATCACTGCGTACTTCAACGATCGCGGCGATGCTCTGCGCATCGGCATGGTGATGATGGCTTTCGGCGCTCCGTGCTACTACGTCTGGAGCGCCGTCCTCTCCAAGATCATCGGCCGGATCGAGGGCCCGATGGGGGTGCTCTCGACGGTGGAGTTGCTCGGAGGCCTACTGACGGCCTGGGTGACGGTCATGCCCGCCATCATCTGGCTGACCGCAAGCTTCCGGGCCGAGGCACGGTCGGCCGAGACGGTTCAGACGCTGTACGACCTCGGCTGGCTCTTCTTCGACATCACCTTCATGTGCTCGGTGCTGCAGAACCTCGGGCTCGGCTTCGCCATCCTGCGCGACAAGCGTGCAGTGCCGCTGTTCCCCCGGTGGACCGCGTGGTTGGTCTTCCTCACCGCGGCGACATACCTGCCGCTCGTGCTGATGCCGTTCTTCCGCTCCGGCTTGTTCGCCTGGCAGGGGCTGATCAGCTTCTGGGCGGTCTTCGTCATGTTCTTCGTGATGATCGCTGTCGTCACGCCGTACGCCTGGAAGGCACTGCGCCGCCTCGAGGCCGAAGACCTGGCTGCTACCGGGTGAGCCCCCGCTCGCGCTTGTCTGCCCGTCCCGAGAACCAAGCAGGAGACACCTTGAAGAAGCTCGCTGACTACGCTGCTTTCACCGGGCCGCTCGCCGTCGTCGTCACCCTCCTGGGGTGGTTGATCGCCGGTCTCCTACCAGTGCCGTTCGGGCCGGGGGACCAGGACGAGATCGCCCGGTTCTTCCTCGAGGACCCGACCCGGGTCAAGATCGGGTTCCTGGTCGCTGCCGTCGGTGTCGTGCTGATGATCCCGCAGCTCGCGCTCATCTCCCTGCACCTGGGCCGGATGGAACCGTCAGGCATCCCGCTCCTGGCCGTGATCCAGATCGCGGCCGCGGCTGTGACCGTTCTGATTAACATGTTCCCGCAGATGATCTTCGCCCTCGCCGCATTCCGTGCAGACCGCGATCCGTCCGACGTCGTCCTGCTGTGCGACGTGGCCTTCCTGCTGCTGTTCTGCGGCATCGCACCCTTCATCGTGCAGAACGTCGCCGTCGGCATCGCGATCCTGCGCGACCCTGCCGCGCTGATGCCGCGGTGGGTGGCATTCGTCAACTTCTTCGTCGCAGTTTCGTTCCTGGTGGATCCACTGGCCTACTTCTTCAAGTCCGGTCCGTTCGCGTGGAACGGGATCTTCGTCTTCTGGCTCGCGCTCACCACCTACTGCGCTTTTCTCTTCGTCATGTCGTGGGCATGCCTCCGTGCCAACCGCAGCCTCGGCGTCGCTTCCGAGACGCCAGCACCGGCATGAGCACGCAGAGCCTGCCGACAGCGGCAGTGGCGCCGGTCGCCCCGGCGCCGAGCGGCCGCCGTATTCCCGGTGAGGAGGGCCTGTGGGTCTTCATCCTCGGAGATATGACCATCTTCGCCCTGTTCTTCGGCACGATCCTGGTCACCCGCGGGGACGACCCGGTCACGTTCGCTTCTTCCCAGCACGAGCTGCACCCTGTGCTGGGCATCGTCAACACGGCGCTGCTGCTCACCGGATCGCTGCTCGTGATCCACGGGCTACGGCGTCTCGGGGACGGCACGGCCGTAGCAAGCCGATTCTTCGGGTTGACCCTGGTGTGCGCGCTGGGATTCGCGGCGGTCAAGGCCACCGAGTACGCGCTGCTAATCGGGGAGGGCCACACAGGCGGCAGCAACGACTTCTTCATGTACTACTTCGTCTTCACCGGGATCCACCTTGTTCACCTCGTCATCGGCACGGTGGTCGTGTTCTTCATCGCAAGGATCGCGCGCCGACCACAGATCACGCCCGGCCAGCAGAAGTTCGCCGAGTGCGGTGCCATCTACTGGCACATGGTCGACCTGCTCTGGCTCGTCCTGTTCCCGTTGCTCTACATGATCAGGTGATCGCGATGCCCCGAGTCCTCTCCGATCGCCAGACCACGGTCTGGCTGTTCCTGATCGCCGCCACGGTGCTCACCGCTGTTCTCGGACTGGAGCAGCACGGGGCATCCCAAGTGGTCGGACTGCTGCTCCTGGTCATCGCCTTCATCAAGGTCCGACTCGTCGCGATGCACTTCATGGAAGTCCGCGACGCCCCGCTGTCGCTCCGGCTGATCGTCGAGGCGTACGTCGGGGTCGTTTTCGTGGTGCTCTCCGGGATCTACCTGCTGGCTTGAGGATGCTAGCGAGGTTGCGGTATCAAATTTATGTTAGAATAAAAACCGTACCGGAGGCTCAGGAGGAAGCATGGCGTTGTCGAACGAAGAGCAGGAGATCGTTCGCGCGGTCCGTGACTGGGTCGACCGCGAGGTGAGACCGCAGGTTCAGGAGCTTGAGCATGCCAACGAGTATCCCGAGAAGCTCATCGAGCAGATGAAGGAGCTTGGGATCTACGGCCTCGCCATTCCGGAGCCCTGGGGCGACGTTCCGGTCTCGATGCCCTGCTACGTCGGAGTCACCGAGCAACTCGCCCGCGGTTGGATGAGCCTCGCCGGTGCGATGGGTGGCCACACCGTTGTCGCCAAGCTGATCCTCGAGTACGGCACCCAGGAGCAGAAGGACCGCTACCTGCCTCGGATGGCCACCGGAGAGGTCCGGGCAACCATGGCGTTGACCGAGCCGGGCGGCGGATCCGACCTGCAGGCGATGGGCACGGTGGCGACGCGCACCGACGACGGGTACCTGATCAAGGGTTCGAAGACATGGATCTCCAATGCTCGGCGCTCCCAGTTGATCGCGCTTCTCTGCAAGACCGACCCGAAGGTCGAGCCGAAGCACAAGGGCATCAGCATCCTGCTCGTCGAGCACGGGCCGGGGCTGACCGTGTCCCGTGACCTTCCGAAGCTCGGTTACAAGGGCGTGGAGAGCTGTGAAATCTCGTTCGACGGGTACCTGGCGCCCGCTGACGCCTTGCTCGGGGGTGTTGAGGGCAAGGGCTTTGCGCAGATGATGAAGGGGCTCGAGACGGGTCGGATCCAGGTTGCCTCCCGTGCGCTCGGGGTCGCCCAGGCAGCGTTCGACGATGCCCTCGCCTACGCGCAGGAGCGCGAGTCATTCGGCAAGCCGATCTGGAGGCACCAGTCGATCGGCAACTACCTGGCCGAGATGGCCACCAAGATCACCGCCGCCCGCCAGCTCACCCTGCACGCGGCGGAGCAGTACGAGACCGGGGCTCGTTGTGACATGGAAGCAGGGATGGCGAAGTACTTCGCCAGCGAAGTGGCCATGGAGGTTGCGCTCAACGCGGTCCGGATCCACGGCGGTTACGGCTACTCGACCGAGTACGACGTCGAACGCTACTTCCGTGACGCCCCATTGATGATCGTCGGTGAGGGCACCAACGAGATCCAGAAGAACGTGATCGCCGCGCAGCTCGTCGAGCGCGGTGGGCTGACCTACTGATGACCGGTCGGCATGCCCGCGGGACGCCGTTCTCGTTCCGGCGGTTGCGCTCGGCTCGACGGGAGGACGTCGAGACACGTCCTCTGGTGCTGATCCACGGGATGTCGGCCGGCCCAGCGACTTGGGATCCGGTCGTCCCGTTGCTGTCCGAGACACGGACGGTTCATGTCGTGACCCTCGCGGGGCACCTCGGTGGCCCACCGATTCTCGATCCGTACTCGTTCACGAGCTCGCTCTACGTGGACGCACTCGAGGCGGAACTCGACCGCCTGGGCATCGAAACAGCTGACCTGGTCGGCAATTCGCTCGGTGGTTGGGCAGCGCTTCAGCTGGCGGGTCGCGGTCGAGCGTCGTCCGTCGTCTGTCTGTCGCCGGCAGGGGGGTGGGCACCCGGTGGTGCCTACGACCGCTTCCTTGCGGCGCAGTTCTCCGGCGCCTATCGCATTGCTCGTCGGCTGATCAGCCCAGGCGGTCGGCGCTTGCGTGAGCATCCACGAGTACGTCGGGCGCTTCTGTTCCCCACGGTTGCGCGGCCCGAGAATGTGACCGACGCGGCTTATCGGGACACGATCGAGAACATCGCGCACTGCGACGCGCTGAAGTTTTCGATCGGGCGTCCCACCGCCCGCGACGTTCAATGGGCTCCGCGCCTGGACTGCCCGGTCCTCATCGCTTGGGGCGGACAGGATCGCATCCTGGTTTCGCGAGCCAGTCGTCGACGCCTGGCCGCACAGGTTGGTACGCCGGAGATCGTTGTGCTGCCGCATGTAGGACACGTGCCCATGAGCGACTCACCTGAACTGATCGCAGCCACGATTCTCGAGTTCACCGGAAGATCGGCGATTCCGTCAATCCCGGTTCGGAGCGTGCGGCCATGGTGACGGTGATCCCGACTATCTGTGGCAAGCATGAACTGCGGCTCGGTGCTGACGGCTGGCAAAGAGCGCAGTCACTGCGGGTCCGCTTGGTTTGGACTGAAGTAGTTCCCTGGTTGCGTCCTCGCAGGTGATGCCAAGTCGGTCGGCAATGCGGGCAACCTGCCGTGCTACATCATTCACGTGCAGATTTCGGACCGACCTCAGGGCTTCGCGGAGCAGGCAAAGGTCAGCCTCGGCGCCTGTCTTCGTGCTTGGCCAGGTGGTGAAATGGTGATCGATGATCGCGTCCGCGGCTGGGCGGGTGCCGCGTTCGAGGGAGGCCCTTAAAGAGGAACTTCCGCGTTGTGCCAGGTGGTCGGCAGGGTCCAGAGCGTCCGCAGGCCGCCAGGAGAGAAGACGCGGAATCTCCGGGAGCAGCTGGTACGCGGCGGCAAGTGCCCGGCTCCCAGCAGTATCCGGATCAAACGCCAGAACGACGGTGGATGAGTCGAACTCCGATATTGCTGTCGCATGGCGCCGGCTAAGAGCAGTTCCGCAGGTCGCCATCGAAAGGGTGTGAGGGCTTGCGTCGCACGCTAAATCGAACGCAATGGCATCGAGTGGACCTTCAGAGATGATCGTTAAGTCACGACCTTTGGAGCGGAGCTCCCCAAGCCCGAAGAGCGCTGAGGTCTTGTCGTAGATGACTGTGCTTCGCGTGTTCAGGTACTTGGGTGCCGTAGGCGAGCCGTTCGGAGCCTTTCGACCAACAAAACCTGTCGGTTTGCCTGCCTCATCTCGAACGCCGAAGATGATGCGATCGCGGAAGAAGTCCAGAGGTCGTCCCCGCTTGCTTGTGAATATTAGGCCGGCTGCGTGCAGAGCTGTGTCGCTGTAGCCCAGCGCAGTCATGTGCTCGTACAAGCTGGTCCACCCCTTGGGTGCGTAGCCCACGGACCAACGGGTGTCGTCCAGCAGGACGCCAAAACCGCGGTCCGTTAGGTAGTCGCGAGGCCCAGGTCCGTCTGGTCCCAGCAAGCTTCGGCGGAAGAACTCGGTCGCATCAGCATTGGCAGCGTGAATTTGCTCCGCAGTGATATCGGGCTCGGACATCACACACCCCCTCTGCCAACGCTGAGAGCAGGCATCAACTGACTCACTCGCTCGGAGTTGAGGCTTGAACTGGGCGCGGTGGATCTCCGCAGCTCCTGCACACTGGCCGCGGCGGGCGCCGATGCTTCAGCAGCGCGAGCGAAACGAGCCGAGACCTCCACCCGACGCTCGTACTCGATGGGAAGCCACATGGATCGCAGCTCGCCGGGGACTCGTTGGCGGGTGACCAGCGCTCCTTGGCAGCCGAGTCGCTGCGCGATTTGGGCAGCTTCGGTGCCAAGTCGAGGGAGCGCGCAGAGGACCGCGACCTGTAGTTGAGGTGAAACATCGGTAGAGAGCAAGGTGCGCGCCGCGTAGTTGTACGCGGCTGGCGCTCTGGTGGTTCCTTGGACCGACTCCGCAAGACCGGAGCGAGCCCGGTGCCAGGCGTTATGAGCTGCCTCGAGGCCATCCATCGCATGGGCGCGCTGGACCGCTTCGAGACCGTTGCTGGGTTCCGGCAGCGTTATGGCGTCGACATCGGTGAATCGAGTCCCGAGCTCTGCCAGATCGCGCAAACTCGCTGCGCTGGCCGGCAGTCCTGACCTCGCCTGCGAATGAGCGAGCTGCCGCAACGCGCGCAGTGCTCCGAGGGTCGACTCGAATGCTTCGCTGAGTGCTTCGCCGCAGACAAGGGCGGGCCTGAGCTCGGCGAGGGACGCTCCCGTCACGCCTACATGCCGCAGGTCCCACAAAGTGGAGCGGGCATGAAGACTGGCAGCCTGGTTCGCATACCTGATCCGTCGAAAGATCTCGGTCGGGATCGGGTGATCGTCCCGGTGCTTCTGAGCGAGCATGCCGCGGTGCATGAGTTTCCGCGACGACTCGATCGCTTCGAGAAGCAACATGGTGACGTCTGTGCATGACGCCGCAGACGAAGGTCCCAGGAGGGCTTCGTGACCATCTGGAGTTCGAGGCACCAACACACCAGTCAGATGGGTCATGAGCAGGTCGTGGGCAGCGCCGAGAGTGGTCGCAGCGCGGTCCCACGCGCCCACAGATGAGAGCGGGCGAGCCCGCCTGTTGAAGCGCGCAGTGAACTGCCAATGCGTCTCCGGTGCGGCTCCGGCGAGTGTGAGAAGAGTTTCGACGTGCTTGGCAGTCGTGATGAGAAACCGCTCATACCCAAGCAGTTCTGCATGGATGGTCTCGGCCTGAAGGCCTCTGCTCCTCGCGACGGGCAACGCCTGGTCAACGGCGCCTCTCGTGGCTCGGATCAGGTCCCCGTAGGACGTGCTCGTTTCTTCTTCTGCGAGCCCGTCGGGGCGCGCGAGGGCAGGCTGCAACATCGCACCTCCCGAGATGGGTGCAGCAGGCAGATTCTGGGGTCAGCGAGTGAGCTGGCGATGTGGCTCGCGCGCATCCGCGCGCTGCCGCGGGATCGGCGAGTTGGCCGGGGCCGGGCTCGTCGGTCTTGTCCGATCAGCGATGGAACCAAGGGCTACGTCGTAGGCGGCCGTACGTGGGTCGCCTGGGGCTGGGGGCGGTCCGAGGTCGCGAGGATCGTCTGTCGTGACGCCGTACTGCTCGCGGTAAGCGGGGGCTAGCCCGCCGAGTTCCCGAGCGCGATTCGCGATGAGTTCTGCTCGATCGCGAAGGTAGGTGTCCCAGGCAGCGTGACCGACAGCAGGCGCGGGCAACCAGGGGAGTGGTCGATCGTTCGGCTGAACGTCGGGCACGCCGAGCGTACGGGGGTTGTCTTCGATCCGCGACGCGATAACCGCTGCTGGCGCTCCTGTGTTCTTACGCGACTCGAGCTCGTAGGCACCGACGAGCAGCTGTCCAGGGTCGGCTCCTCGAGCCGCTGCGTTCGCCAGCACTCGCGCGAGTTTGGGTGCGCCTTTGTCTGTGCGAAGCCGGTCGCGGTCTGCGACCGGCAACTTTGCCAGGGACTGGTTCAGCATCTCCAGTGCGGCAACATCGCGGGCGTGCTCGTAGCGAGCCACGAGAGTCGGAAGTTCCGACGCCAGTTCAACCGTCGAGCGAATCGCGGACGAAGCGGAATCCTCGGCGCCGGAGCGCCGCAAGATCGTCGTCAGAACCTCGCGCGCGGTCCGTGGTGATTCTGGTTCGTGGTCGCAATCGGCTGACAGGTATGTCTCGGTTGCGGCGTACCAGGTGGTGTGTTCGCGTCCTCGGGTTGAGGCGACGTAGAGCGACTCCCTGGTCATCTCCGGGGTGACGAGGGCATGGGCGGTATCGGTGGTCGAACCCTGGGCACGATGCGCTGTGCACGCGTAGGCGAGTTCGACGTCGGTCTCTACATAGGCTGCAGGCAATCGGACTCGGCGGCGATTGCCCAGGTGCTGAACGGTCATGGAGCCGTCACGGTGACCTCGAACGACCTGCCAGGTGTCGCCGTTGTGGACCCATCGTGTCTTGCCGTAGAGGAGTGTGCGCTCGTTGGCTCTGGTCACGATCCAGTCGCCCGCGCCGGCGACATTCCCATCTCGAAGTAGAGCCCCGCCGGATGCCACTTGGCCCGCTACGACACGTTCAGTGCGTGCCCGGGCGTTGAGAGCGCACACATCTTCGCCAGTAGCGGCGACGAGAACCGAATGCCGTCCGGAGCGGACATCCCGAGCCCATCCCGCATAGGCAGCCTCGAGCATCGCGTCGCGGGATCCCGATTGAACGCGGTCGTTGGCTTCGTAGAACTCGATTGCCCTTAAATCGCCGGATCGGAGTTGAAGGGTCGCATCGGCCTCTGCTGGGTCTACAAACCTGTGAAGGTCTGTCAGATGGGTGGCTCCGGCCTCGATCTCGAGTAGCCGGAGTGCGCCCCCTGCGTCGACCGCAGCGAGTTGGGCCGGATCGCCGAGCAAGCGGACAGCCGCCCCAGCGTTCGCGGCGAAGTCGAGCAGCTCGGCGAGCTGTAAAGTACCGGCCATCCCAGCTTCGTCGACCAGCACGACGTCACCTTCGCCCAGACGGAACCAGTCGTCGGAATCGACGTTGGCCCGCTTAACTTCGTACAGGAACTTGTGGAGATTCTCGGCTCGAACGCCGAGCTCCGTCCCCAACACTTGCGCAGCGCGAGAACTCGTCGCCAATGGGATGACCCGGCCGCCGTTCGACTGCCAGGCATTCGCGAAGGCCATCATCGCCGTGGTCTTGCCAGCGCCGGCGGGTCCGATTCCAACGACGATTCGAGCCGGTCCGATTGCGAACGCTTCAACCAGTGCTCGTTGGCCCCTGTCGAGACGAACCTTGGACCGGGTCTGGTGCGCGGCCACTGCGGCGTCGAGCACGAGGAGTTCCATGTGCGGGCCACCCGGTACCAGTGCTGCGGCAACCAGGCGATCCTCTGCGAGAAGCATGTCGCCCGACGTGTAGCGGTCTGACCCGTGGCCGATGAAGACGCTTTCGCCGTCGCTTTGCCGAATCAGCGCCGACGGCTCGGCGATCACTTCGGGTTCGCGGATGCGGATGGAGAGATCAGGGCTTGTCGCGCGCTCCACGACAGCCCGCGTCAGGGTCTCGCGCTCACCCTTCGATGCCAGGCGTACAGAGCGAAGGACCCGCTCGGTCTCCGCATGGATGTTCCACACGGTCCACGTTGATCGTTGCTCCGAGACGTGCCGCACCACTTGTGCTGCCAATGCGGTGATCTCCGTCGTTGAAGGCCGACGCACCTGCTGAACCTTCCCCGCACAGTCCCGGACGAATCGCGCAAAGCGCCGATTTCCTATCAGACCGCGCGCTTGGTGCATCCAGTCATCGATCTGGTCGGTCAAGGCTCGTCCAGGTCCTTTGCCTTCGCGGGTCTCCAAGGTCGCCTGTTGAGCGAGCCGCAGCTGGGTGGCGTGATCTGGTTCGCGACCGTGAGCGGACCGGTACTGGCTCCGCAGTTCCGAGTAGCGATCTTCGATCGCCGCACGCCTGCTGGAGAAGTGGCCGATCAGCTCGTTCGGGACGCCTTCAACCTCTCGGACTGGCCGCCTGTCGGATCGACCTCCCTCTCGGTCGACGAAACGAACTCCCAGTCGTCGAGCGAGTGCGTCCTCGAACCGAGTGTTGTAACGCTCGGAGGCAGCAACGCCGATCGCGTACAGGATCCGCGCGTCGAGAGATCGCCACTTTCCGTCGATGCCGCAGACCTTGTTCGCGACAGCCACATGGGTATGGAGGTCCGGATCTCCGGCGCGCGATTCCCGGTGGTCGAAGGCGGCGCAGACCAACCCGGTGGCATCAATTTGCGCGGTACCGCCGCGGCCTGTGCGGGTGTAAGCGGCGTGCTCTTCAAGCCAACAGAGCGTGTTCTGTACGGCCTCGTGATGCGCGCCCTCGACCGCTTCTCGAACCTCGGATCCGCCGAGCGCCCAGAGCAGGGAGGCAGACTTCACCGGCGTGAATACCAGATCGTAGCCGGCCACTGCCCGGCGGCCACGACGCGCCTCTAGTGCTGCGATCCGGTTGCGCGCGGCCTCAGAAGGCGGCCGGCCGTTCTCAAGAGCAAACCATTCGATTCGTGCAGCGACTCGATCTGCGTATGGTGCCAGCTCTGCATAGTTGGGATACGCCGCACCAAGCTTCGAAACGCCATCCGGGTGGAGCCCGCGCCCGAAGAGGGCTCGCATCTGTGACTCGGTCACTTCGGAGCCGGAGAGTTTCAGCTGAGCCGCTCCCTTGCCCAGCCAGACACCGGGTGGGTTGCCAGCATCGACGTAGTACTCGCTCAGTGACTGCCCGCGTCGCCGCCGCTGGTCAGCTGACGCAACTTGGCGAGTCAGGTATGTGTATCCGTCGCCCGCACTGAGCTTGTGGACGGTCATCATGGCGTCCGCCTTCGGCCCGTGACCGCCAAGCCTGCGACCAATTCTGCGACCCAAACGCCGCGGAACGGGTGATTCTGAGTGGGACGCGGCGGAACGCTCAAGACGCATACGCGCAGACCAGGCGGCATATCCGACTCGCGACGGGACGAGTGAGACGGCTCCAATTCGGGCTCATAACCCAGAGGTCGCAGGTTCAAATCCTGCCCCCGCTACAAATGCAAAACTGCAGGTCAGAGGCGGTTCCTGGGTCATCCAGGAACTGCCTTCGACTATCTCCGGCACCCTCATGTCGGCAACTTGTCGGCAGCGGACGTGGCTGTCTCACGGTGCCAAGGGTCGCCCACAACGGGCACATACGAGTGGTCGCCGAATTTTGTCGCTGTAATCGTTGGAGATCTCGCTGTTCGGGATGACGATCGAGATGCCGACTAGGTGCATAAGGACCTGGCCGGCAACACGATGCACCTGCTCCGACCCGGCAGGTGGAGCCCTTGTCCCGTTGACGTCATAGGAGCGCCGCGTCGACAGAGCCTT
>JBJMIP010000313.1:0-12120 GCA_045806825.1 Marmoricola sp. | reverse complement strand
TGGCAGGTGGTCGACCAGGCGATCCACGACGCCGGGAGCGGCTGGCGCGCGAACGCGACCAGCTGGCTGCTCGCCGGGATCGTCGTCCTGGTGATCGCGGCCCTGACCGGGCGCACCGCCGTCCACGAGCAGGGGGTGCACGGGTACCGCCCCACGCACCGCTGATCGGTCCACCGCAAACGCTGCTGTGCTCCTCGCGGAGGGAATGGGGAAGAATCGCGGGAGGTTGTGGCAGGGCGGAGGTGAAAGCTGATGACCGATGTCGTGCTCGACGACCCCGCCCGGGACCTGTACTCGGGTCGTGGGCCGCTTCGCCGTCTCGCGATGATCAGCCTGCACACCTCGCCGCTGGAGCAGCCCGGTACCGGTGACGCCGGCGGGATGAACGTCTACATCACCGAGGTCGCCCGCCGCCTCGCTGCCCGCGGCGTCGAGGTCGACATCTTCACCCGGGCCACCGACTCCCAGCTGCCGCCGCTGGTCCCGGTCGAGCCGGGCGTGAACGTGCGCCACATCGTGGCCGGCCCGTTCGAGGGACTGGCCAAGGACGAGCTCCCGGGGCAGCTGTGCGTGTTCGCCCGCGAGGTGCTCCGCGCCGAGGCGCAGTTCGACCTCGGCCACTACGACGCCGTGCACAGCCACTACTGGCTCTCCGGACAGGTCGGGGCGCTGGCCCGTGATCGTTGGGGCGTCCCGCTGGTGCACTCGATGCACACCATGGCGAAGGTCAAGAACGACCTCCTCGCCGACGGCGACACCCCCGAGCCGCACGCCCGGGTGATCGGCGAGGAGCAGGTGGTCGCCGCAGCGGACATGCTGATCGCCAACACCGACGCCGAGGCCGCAGACCTGATCAGCAGCTACGACGCCGACCCCGAGCGGGTCGAGGTGGTGCACCCGGGCGTCGACCTGGGCGTGTTCCGGCCGACCTCGATGGCTGCCGCACGGGCCCGGCTCGGCCTGCGTCAGGACGCTGCCGTGCTCGCCTTCGTCGGTCGCATCCAACCGCTCAAAGCGCCTGACGTGCTGCTCCGCGCCGCCGCCGAGCTGCTGCGCCGCGAGCCGGAGCTGCGTGACCGGCTGGTCGTCGCCGTCATCGGTGGCCCCTCCGGCAGCGGTCTCGAGCACCCGACCGCGCTGGTCGACCTGGCCGGTTCGCTCGGCATCACCGACATCGTGCGGTTCGTGCCGCCGGTCCGGCGCGACGAGCTCGTGGACTGGTACGCCGCCGCGACGCTGGTCTGCGTCCCCTCGTACAACGAGAGCTTCGGGCTGGTCGCCGTCGAGGCCCAGGCCGTCGGCACGCCGGTGGTGGCCGCCGCTGTCGGTGGACTCTCCACCGCCGTGGACGACGGGCGCTCCGGTTTCCTCATCGACGGGCACGACCCGGCCGACTACGCGCGGGTCTTCGCCTCGATCATCGCCTCGCCGGACCTGCGGGCCGCCTTGTCGGTCGGTGCGGTCGGCCAGGCAGCCGGCTTCAGCTGGGAGCGGACCGCCGACGCGACCCTGGCCGTGTACCGGCAGGCCGTCGCCCGGATGGCTGCGGAGGCCGTGCGGTGAGCGATGCCGCTGGGGTCATCCGGCAGGTCCTGACGGACGGCGAGCTGGAGCACGTCGAGGCGGCGCCCGGTGTCTTCGACGTGGTGCTGCCGGGCGAGCGCAAGCTCAAGACCCCGGTCCGTCTGGAGGTCGGCCCGCACGCCCTGAGCGTGCACGCGTTCGTCTGCCGCAAGCCCGACGAGAACTTCGAGGCCGTCTACCGCTGGATGCTCGAGCGGAACATGAAGATGTTCGGGATGGCGTTCGCCCTCGACGCCGTCGGCGACATCTTCCTCGACGCCCGGCTGCCGCTCAGCGTGGTGAGTCCTGAGGAGATCGACCGTCTGCTGGGCTCGGTGCTGAGCTACGCCGACGACTCCTTCAACGTGCTGCTCGAGCTCGGGTTCGCCTCGTCCATCCGCAAGGAGTGGGAGTGGCGGATCGCGAACGGTGAGTCGACGGCGAACCTGGAGGCCTTCCGCGGCTGGCTCGAACCGCGTTCCGAGTAGTCCGGATATCGACGGACGACGGCCGAAATCCGCGTGCCGTCGACCGGTGGGCTCGCCTAGATTCGGCCCGTGACCACGATTCCGCGCGCGCCCGCGACTCCTGCCACCGGTATTCCGCCGGCGTGGCAGCCAGTCGCCGCGATCGGGGTCACGTTGCTGCTGTGGGCCTCGGCCTTCGTCGCGATCCGGCACCTCGGTCATGACGTCACGCCGGGTGCGCTGTCGCTGGGCCGGCTGCTCATCGCCGCGGTCGCGCTCTCCCTGTTGCTGCTGCGCTCCCCGCGCAACCGCTTCAGCCGCAACGAGGTCCTGCTGCTGCTGGGCTGCGGCATTGCGTGGTTCGGGATCTACAACCTCGCCCTGAACGCGAGCGAGCAGAAGATCGACGCCGCGACGGCGGCGATGGTCGTCCAGGTCGGCCCGATCCTGATCGCCCTGCTGGCCGCGCTCTTCCTCGGCGAGAAGCTCACCGGCTACCTGCTCCTCGGCATGGGCATCGCGTTCGGGGGCGTCGTGGTGATCGGCAACGCGATGCGCGGGAGCGGTGGGTCGGACCTCGACGGGGTGGTGCTCGCGCTGCTCGCTGCCGCGACGTACGCGATCGGGGTGGTCTGCCAGAAGGTGCTGCTGCGCCGGCTCTCCGGGCTCGAGGTGACCACCTACGCGTGCTGGATCGGTGTCGTCGTCTGCCTGCCCTGGACCGGTGACCTTGTTGACGTGGTGCAGCACGGATCGGGGAAGAACCTGATGCTGATCGGGTACCTCGGGCTGTTCCCCACAGCTGTCGCGTTCAGTACCTGGGCGTTCGCCCTGCGGCACACCGATGCGGGCAAGCAGGCCCTGACCACGTTCCTGGTCCCGGCGATCGCTGCCGTGATGGCCTGGCTGCTGCTCGACGAGGTTCCGCCACCGATGGCGTTCGTCGGCGGCGCGCTGTGCGTGGTCGGCGTGCTGGTCACCCGCAAGAAGCCGAAACCGGCAGTCGCGGCCCAGGAATAGCCATCCCCTCCCCAAGATGCGGCAAATCAGGCATACTGGACATCAGGGGACTGTGCACGAGCGCAGCGAGGAGGGTTCCGATGAGTTCTGGTTCGTCGATGCAGGTGACGGTCGGCTCGGCTATCAGCCGCGCCTGGGACCAGGGCCAGGACGTGGACATCCTCGTCGAGGGCATCTGGATCAGCGGCCGGGTGGCCGCCCTGGACGGGATGGGCGTGGCCCTCGACGGCGACAGCTTCGAGCGGTACGTGATCAAGATCGAGCACATCTCTGCCGTGCGCATCCGTTCTTTTGCTACCGAAGCCGCCCTCCCGGCAGTAGCGTCAGACCCGTTGGGCATGGGGCACGTGGCCTAGACCGTCGTCCCCGACCAGACCGACTGTTCGGACATTCAGCCCTAATACGGTCAGAATGTACGGATCCTCACAGCGGTGTGGACCCACGGACGGGGGCAGGTCATGACGGGTTTCAACTCGACGATGCAGTACACGATCGGTACGGCGCTGAGCCGTGCCCTCGATGCCGGGCATGACGTCGAGGTCCTCGTCGAGGGCCAGTGGCTCGCCGGCCGCGTGGTCGCCTCGGACGGGGTCGGCCTGGTGCTGGAGACGACCGAGACCGAGCACAGCGTGGTCCGGATGGAGAGCATCAACGCCGTCCGCGTCTTCGCTGCGACACCGAACCGGCCGCGGCTGCGGGCCGCGCGGGGCGACGATCGCCTGCACGACGGCTCTATGCCGATGCCAGGTCCTCGCGTATCGGCCGAGTGACGTAGTCCGTCAGGACCTCGGCGCACCCGGCGTCGATCTTCAGGGTCGCGAGCTGGTCGCCGCGGGTCTCGCCCCGATTGACGATGACGATCGGGATCCCGCGCTGGTGCGCCTGCTTGACGAACCGCCGACCTGAGAAGACGTGCAGCGAGGAGCCGAGCACGACCAGCGCCTCGGCCTCGTCGACGAGCTCCTTGCACGCGAGCACGCGAGCCTCGGGGACGTTCTCCCCGAAGAAGACCACGTCGGGCTTGAGCTCGCCGCCGCAGGCGATGCAGTCAGCCAGGACGAATCCCGCGGTCGCCTCGAAGGCGACGTCGCCGTCGGGGAGGACCTCCAGGTCCGCCGTACCGAAGTCGGGGTTGAGCTCGCGCAGCCGCGTCTGCAGCACGCCGCGCTCCGAGGTCGCCTGGCAGCCCAGGCAGACCACCCGGTCGACGCGGCCGTGCAGGTCGACCACCCGCTGCTGGCCGGCCGCGGTGTGCAGCCCGTCGACGTTCTGGGTGATGACGGCCTCGACCTGACCGGTGCCCTCGAGCTCGGCGAGGATCCGGTGGGTGGGGTTGGGCCGTGCCGTGCCCATGGCCGTCCAGCCGAGGTAGGCCCGTGCCCAGTAGCGCTGCCGAGCGGGCAGGCCGGACCGGAACTGCTGCCCGGTCATCGGCGTGCGGGGGACCGAGCTCGGCCCGCGGTAGTCCGGGATCCCCGAGTCGGTGGAGACGCCGGCGCCGGTCAGCACCGTCCACCGGCGCTCGCCCAGGACCTCGTCGATGTTCACGGTCCCAGTATCCGTTCCGGTCAAGGCGATCAGCTGATCGGCTTGGCTTCCACGCCGATGCGGTGCCCGACCTCCCAGAACCGACCGAGCTCCGGGTACAGCACCGACTTGCCGGTGGTGATCAGCCCGACCGACAGCCTGCGCTCCGGGTCCGCCCAGCCCATGATGTTGATCCAGCCGAGGTGGCCGAAGGCCTGCGTGGTGTTCGGTCCGTAGAGGCTGAGCACCCGGCCACCGAGCATGTAGCCGTAGGAGAAGGCGATCGGCAGCCCGAGGCTGAGGTCGACCTCGAGGTGGGACTGCTCGATCCGCGCCCGTCGGATCGTCCGCTCCTCCATCACCCGTACGCCGCCGAGCTCGCCGCCCTGCCGGAGCATCTCGTAGAACCGGCCGAGCTCGTTCGCCGTGCTGACGCCGTTGGCAGCCGGGAGCACGCCGGTCAGGAACCGCGGGTCGTTGGACATCCGCGTCGCCTCGTCCGGGTGCACGCCGAGGGCCCGGGTCAGGAAGGTGCTCAGCGGCGGGATCGGCGGCGGGCCCGTCGGGTAGTTCTGCCCGACCACCGGCACGTCCTCGGGCGCGACGCCGTAGTTCATCCAGCGGAACCCGAGCGGGTCGAGGATCTCCTCGGCGAGCACGTCGCGGATCGACTTGCCGGTGATCTCGCGGACCACCTCGCCGAGCAGGCTGCCGCCCGAGACCGCGTGGTACGCCTGCCGCTTGCCGGCCCGCGACATCGGCTTGGCGTCGTACATGTACTCCCGCTGGGCCTGCCAGTCGTTGATCGTCTCCAGGCTGAGCGCTTCCTTCGGCGCGTTCGGGATGCCCGAGCGGTGCGAGAGCACGTGCCCGATGGTGATCCCGGCCTTGCCGTTGCGCGCGAACTCCGGCAGGTACTCCGCCACCGGGTCGCCGATGTGCAGCAGGCCGCGCTCGTCGAGCAGGTGGATCAGCGTCGCCGTCGTCCCCTTGGAGGCGGAGAAGATGCAGAAGGGCGTGTCCGGCGTGGCCAGCACCTTCTCGGCGTCCTTGGCATCGCTGGGGCCGTTGCCACGGGCGTGGCCGATCGCTCGGTCGAGGACGACCTCGCCGTCGCGCCGGACGCACAGCGCGATCGCCGGGTGGATCCCGGAGCGGTACAGCCGCTCGACGGCCTTCCAGATGGCCTCGACGTTGTCGCCGGTCATCCCGACCGGAAGCGGGTCGGCTTCCTCGCCGACGGTCGTGACCGAGCCGAGGTCGCGCGGGATACGCGCGCGCCGCAGCGGATCAGGAACGCCGAGACCGTCGTGCAGCAAGGAGGATCGGGCCACGGCCAGACCCTAGTGCAGTTGGCTTGCTGAAGAGGTTGCGAACCAGCCGTCGTGCAGCTGGCTTCCTGAGGAGGTTGCGAAGCAACCGTGGTGCAGCTGGCTTCCTGAGGAGGTTGCGAAGCAACCGTCTCGAAGGATCAGAGGTCGAGCTTGTAACCGAGCCCGCGCACCGTGGTGAGGTACTTCGGCTCGGCCGGGCTGGGTTCGATCTTCGCGCGCAGCCGCTTCACGTGGACGTCCAGCGTCTTGGTGTCGCCGACGTAGTCCGAACCCCAGACCCGGTCGATGAGCTGACCGCGGGTCAGCACCCGACCCGGGTTGCGCAGGAACATCTCCAGGAGCTCGAACTCCTTGAGCGGGAGCCGAACGTCCTCGCCGTCGATGGTCACCACGTGCCGCTCGGTGTCCATCCGGACCGGACCGGCCTCCAGCGTCATCGGCGCCAGGTCCGGCTCGGTGCCGCGACGCAGCACGGCACGGATCCGGGCGACGAGCTCGCGCGGGCTGTACGGCTTGGTCACGTAGTCGTCCGCGCCGAGCTCGAGGCCGACGACCTTGTCGACCTCGTCGTCCTTCGCGCTGACCATGATGATCGGCACGTTGGACGTCTGCCGGATCTGGCGGCACACCTCGGTGCCCGGCAGGCCGGGAAGCATCAGGTCGAGCAGCACGACGTCGGCGCCGGCCCGGTCGAACTCGGCCAGGGCATCCGGGCCGGTCGCGGAGATCGCGACCTCGAACCCCTCCTTGCGAAGCATGTACGCGAGCGCGTCGCTGTAGGACTCTTCGTCCTCGACCACCAGGACTCGGGTCATGAGGTTGCCTCCAGGCTGGGGAAGGATGACTTGCGGGGCAGGGTGAGGGTGAACGTCGAGCCCTGGCCCTCCACGGACCAGACCCGTACGTCGCCGCCGTGAGAGGCAGCCACGTGCTTGACGATCGACAGGCCGAGTCCGGTGCCACCGGTGGAGCGGTGCCGGGCGGGGTCGACCCGGTAGAAGCGTTCGAAGATGCGGTCGATCTCGCTGGCGGGGATGCCGATGCCCTGGTCGGTGACCGAGAGGTCGACGGTGAGGTCGGACTCCTTGGCCGAGACCACGACCGAGGAACCCTCGGGGGAGTAGGCGATCGCGTTGGCGACCAGGTTGCCGATCGCGACGGCCACCTGCTCCCGGTTGCCCAGCAGGCTCAGCCCCTGGGTGCCGTTGGCGACCAGGGAGATGTTCTTGGCGCTGGCGTCGGTCACGTTCTCGTCGATCACCCGGCTGATCAGGCCGTCGACCTCGACCGCGACCGGCTCGTCGAGGGGGTCGTCGCCCTGGAGCCGGGAGAGCTCGATGATCTGCTGGACCAGCCGGGCGAGGCGCTCGCTCTCGGTGTGCATCCGACCGGCGAAGCGCTGCACGGCCTCGGGATCGTCGGCAGCGTCGATGACGGCGTCGGAGAGCAGCCGGATGGCACCGATCGGGGTCTTCAGCTCGTGGCTGACGTTGGCCACGAAGTCGCGGCGGATCGACTCGACGCGTCGTTCGCGGGTGCGGTCCTCGACCAGCGCGAGCACGAGCTGCGAGCTCAGCGGCGCGACCCGGGCGGTGACGTGGCGCGGCGGGACCCCGGGGGCTCGTTGGATGACGACCTCGGTCTCGCGGATCTGGCCGTCGCGGCGTACCTGCTGGACGAGCTCCTCGAGCTCCCTGACGGCAATGCGGCGTTCACGCACCAGACCCATGGCGATCGCCGGTGCCGAGGCCTTCTGGACCTCGTCGCTGGCATCCACCACGAGGGCGCTGCTGCGGAGCACGGACAGGACCGCGGCGACGCCCGGCGGGAGCGTCGGGGACGCCGTCACCTTGGGCCGCGTCTGCTCCTCGCTGACCCTCCACGCCAGCACGACGCCGGCACCGAGGGTCGCGCCGAGCAGGGCGAACAACAGTGCTTGGGTCGTCGGGCTCACGTCAAAAGCGTACGCATGGTTTCACCTGCTGTTTGACCGCTAGAGGTCGCTTTCAGGGACTGTTCGCTCCCCGTTCACGCAGCGTCGCCTCCCGTTCACCCGATTCCAACTACTCTGGGGCCATGCGCGACGCCTATGCAGACCAGCTCGACTCGATCCGGGAGGACCTGCTGTCCATGACCCGCCTCGTCGGGACGGCGGTCACGCACGCCACCACCGCCCTGCTCGACGGCGACGCCACCCTGGCCGAGCAGGTCATCTCCGACGACGCCGCTGTCGACGCTCTGCGGGTCAAGATCGAGGACCACAGCTTCGAGCTCCTCTCGCTGCAGAACCCGGTCGCTGGTGACCTCCGGATGCTGGTCGCCTCGCTGCGGATGGTCAGCGAGTTCGAGCGGATGGGTGACCTCGCGGTGCACGTCGCGAAGATCGCGCGCCTGCGCGTCCCGGACCTCGCCGTCCCGGACGAGGTCGTCCCCACGATCGCCCGGATGGCCGCGGTCGCCGAGGTGATGATCGCCAAGGTCGGGCACGTGATCGCCGACTCCGACGTCGCCGCTGCCGAGGAGCTCGAGCAGGTCGACGAGGAGATGGACAAGCTGCGCCGCTCGTCGTTCCGCGAGCTGCTGGGCTCGGACTGGAAGCACGGCGTCGAGCCGGCCGTCGACATCGCCCTGCTGGGCCGCTATTACGAGCGCATCGCCGACCACGCGGTCTCGATCGCGCGCCGGGTCGTCTTCCTGGTCACCGGCGAGCAGCCGACCTACATCGACTGACGGGCCGGCCAATTCGCGCGGTGACGTGTGGAACTGCCGCTTGGCGTACGAAATTTCGCACGTCAAGCGGCCAATTCACGCGGCGACGAGTGAATTGGCCAGCCGCCGCCGAGGCCTACTTCCCCTGGTTCGCGACCGCAGCCGCAGCAGCCGCGGCAGCCTCGGGGTCGAGGTAACGCCCACCGGCCACCGTCGGGCGCAGGTCGTCGTCGAGCTCGTAGACCAACGGCATCCCGGTGGGGATGTTCAGGCCGGCGATGTCCTCGTCGCTGATCTGGTCGAGGTGCTTCACGATCGCGCGCAGGCTGTTGCCGTGGGCGGCGATCAGCACCGTGCGGCCGGACTTCAGGTCGGGCACGATCGCCGAGTCCCAGTAGGGGAGCAGCCGGGCGATGACGTCCTTGAGGCACTCGGTCCGCGGCAGCTCGTCACCGAGGTCGGCGTACCGGGGGTCGTTCACCTGCGAGTACGGGTCGTCGTCGGAGATCGGCGGCGGCGGTACGTCGAAGGAGCGGCGCCAGAGCATGAACTGCTCCTCGCCGTACTCCTCGAGGGTCTGCTTCTTGTCCTTGCCCTGCAGCGCGCCGTAGTGCCGCTCGTTGAGCCGCCACGAGCGCTGCACCGGGATCCAGTGCCGGTCGGCGGCGTCGAGGGCGAGGTGGGCGGTGGTGATCGCACGACGTTGCAGCGAGGTGTGCAGCACGTCCGGCAGCAGGCCTGCCTCGACGAGCTGCTCGCCGCCGCGGACGGCCTCGGCCCGACCCTTGTCGGTCAGCGCCACGTCCACCCAGCCGGTGAACAGGTTCTTCGCGTTCCACTCGCTCTCGCCGTGGCGGAGCAGGATCAGCGTCGCCATCACTCAGCGGCGGGGGAGCTGCTGGACGCCGCGGACGGCAGCGGCACGTCCTTGTAGTCCGTCGAGTCGCTGGTGACGATCGGGATCAGCACCTCGGACGACTGGCCGCTGGCGAAGGTGAACGTCAGCCGCACCCACTTGCCGGCCTGGACACCGGTGCCGTCGACCTGCACCTGCACCGGGTTGCCGGACGCGGCCGGCAGGGCGAGGTTCGCGACGCCGTCGGCCGGGATGTCGATGCCCTTGGTCGTGGCGGTGACGCCCGACCCGGTCACGCTGATCAGGCGGTCGGCCTTGTTCGCGTTGTTGTCCAGCGTGGCGATGAAGGTGCCGGTGCCGTCGGCGGCGCTGACGATCTGGGCGTTCAGGAGCTCGACCACACCCGCGCGGTCGTTCACCCCGACAGCAGCCTGGTAGACCTGATCGGTCTGGGCGCTGAAGCCGCAGGCCGTCATCAACGGGGCGAGGAGCAGTGCTGCGATCGCGACGCGGCGCTTGAGCGGGGACTTCACGAGACCTCGGGTCCTCTCGGGCGGGCGTGTTGAGCTGATCTGAACCGGCTGCAGCCTACCGTCTCACTGGCGCAGGCCGACCGACAGCCCTGCAATCACGAGACCGGCCACCGAGGCGACCGTCAGGGTGATCGTGAGCAGCAGCAGACGGGGGGCTCCGATGCGGACCGCGAGGCGCAACGGCAGCGTCCGTGCGCCCGACTTGTTGTCGTCGACGAGGTCACCCAGCGAGGTGGCCAGGTGGGCGCTGAAGCCGACCGCGGCGGCCGCGCCGGTGATCGCCCAGGTGGGCGCCGCCCCGTGCATCCCGCCGGCCCAACCGCCGTACGCCAGGAAGGCCGGATACATCGCCCCGGTCAGCGTCCAGCCGACGAAGGACAGCGGCGTGCGGTGCAGCCAGCGATTGTGGATCCAGCCGATCGGCAGCGTGGCCAGCATCGCCAGGCCGGCGACGCCTCCGTTCTGCACCGAGAGCGGCACGGCGAGCAGGACCAGCACCATCATCCAGTAGCTGGCGGTGGCCGCGGCGACCTTGCCCTCGGCCACCGGCTTGCCCGGGGTCTGCGCCCGGTAGTCGTGGGCCTGGTCGTTGACGTCGTTGGACAGCCCCAGGGCGAGCTGCACGGCGAGCACGGCAGCACCCGCGGAGAGGAACTCGCGCGCCGGACGACCGTCGAGGGCGGCGAGGATGCCGATCGTCAGGGCGAGGAACAGCGCCTGCTTCGGGTGGCCGCAACGGACCAGGTCGCGCACCCTGGCACGCCCTCCGGCGAGGGGAACCGCATCGCTCATGGACGAAAACTACCCATACCTACGCGACCTGCACGGCTCCCACTCAGCAGCGGATGCGATCGACGAACCTCCGCGACGCATATTCGCCGGATAATTGTCAAGCCCCCATTAGCCGTCTGACCTGCGCAAACGCAAAAACGACACTCCCGGGTGCGTGTTAGACTGGTCACCTTGAAAGGGGTTTTCTACACATGACCTTTACCGTCGGCGAAACGGTTGTTTATCCAAATCACGGGGCTGCCATCATCGAGGACATCGAGATGCGCACGATCAAGGGCGAAGAGCGGGAGTACCTCGTTCTCCGGATCGTTGCCCAGCAGGATCTCGTGGTGCGTGTTCCCGCTTGCAACCTCGACCTGGTCGGGGTTCGCGACGTGGTCGACAAGGAAGGACTGGACCGGGTCTTCGACGTGCTGCGCGCGATCGTCCCGGACGAGCCGACCAACTGGTCGCGCCGTTACAAGGCAAACCTGGAGAAGCTGCACTCCGGTGACGTGATGAAGGTGTCCGAGGTCGTCCGCGACCTGTGGCGCCGCGAGCGTGACCGCGGACTGTCGGCCGGCGAGAAGCGGATGCTTGCGAAGGCCCGCCAGATCCTGGTCTCCGAGCTTGCTCTCGCGGAGCACACCAACGAGGACAAGGCCGAGGCCATCCTCGACGAGGTGCTCGCTTCCTGAAGCGATGCAGCCCAGCGCTGCTCTGACGATGCCCCTGGCCGCCCGGCTGGGGGCATCGTGCATTCTGGGGCCATGCAGGAGGACCCGTTCGAGGACGACGTACCGGCTCTGGGCTGGGTCCCCGTGGAGGGGCGTGGCTCGCTCCCGTTCGCGCTCGTGCACGGGGAGTCGCTGGTGGCCGCGGCGTCCTGGGCCGTCGGTGAGGCCGGGGTCCAGCTGATCGACGCCAGCCTCAGCTTCGACCAGGTGCGCCACGCCGGCCGGCCTCTGCTGCTGCACGACCCGCTGTGCCCGTTGACCCCGGTGGACTTCCTCGTCGACGCGGTCGAGGCGTGCCGCGCGACCGGTCAGGTCGTCGTCGGCTGGCGCGAGGTCACCGACACCGTCAAGAACCGCGAGGGCGAGCTGCTCGGGTCAACGGTCGACCGCAGCCGCCTGCGGTCGGTGACCAGTCCGGTCGTGATCCCCGCTGCCGTGCTGGCCGAGCTCGACGCCGTCGACACCAGTGACCTGCCCGCACTGGTCGGCTCCCTGGCCGCGAGCGCCGAGCTGCACTGGCTGGCGGCGCCGGCTGTGGGTCGTCGGATCAGCGGACCTGCTGACCTCGTGGTGCTGGAGGCGCTCAGCCGTTCGCTGACGTGA
>JBJMIP010000312.1:0-15333 GCA_045806825.1 Marmoricola sp. | reverse complement strand
GACCAGGCGTCCGCGCGAGGTGGCGGTCGTCGGGGCCGGCCCGGCCGGGCTGAGCGCCGCGGTCTCGCTCGCCGAGGTCGGCAACAAGGTCACCCTGTTCGAGAAGAGCGCGCACCTCGGCGGTCAGTTCCGCCTCGCGATGCAGGTCCCGGGCAAGGAGGAGTTCACCGAGACGCTGCGGTACTACACCCGTCGCCTCGAGGTTCTCAGCGTGGACGTGCGGCTCGGAACCGAGGCGACAGCCGCTGCGCTGGGCGGTTTCGACGAGGTCGTGATCGCCACCGGCGTCGAGCCCCGGGTGCCGGCGATCCCCGGCATCGACCACACCAAGGCGGTGCTCTACTCCCAGGTGCTCGACGGGTCCGTCGTGCCCGGCCAGAAGGTGGCCGTGATCGGCGCGGGCGGCATCGGCGTGGACGTCTCGGTCTTCCTCACCCACGCCGAGGAGAGCCTCGAGGAGTGGCTGGCGCACTGGGGCGTCGGCGACCCGGACGTCGAGCGCGGAGGGCTGACCGACCCCGAGCCGCGGACGCCTGCCCGTCAGGTGACGCTGATCCAGCGCAAGACCTCGATGATCGGCCGTGACCTGGGCAAAACGTCGGGCTGGGCGCACCGCTCGGTGCTCAAGCAGTCGGGCGTGCGGCAGGTCAGCGGGGCGACGTACGACCTGATCGACGACGCCGGCCTGCACATAACCGTCGACGGCAAGCCGCAGCTGGTCGAGGTCGACCACGTGGTCATCTGCGCGGGCCAGGAATCGGTGCGCGGCCTGTACGACGAGCTCGTCGCCGCCGGCCGCCCGGTGCGGATCATCGGCGGGGCCGACGTCGCCGCCGAGCTCGACGCGAAGCGGGCCATCGAGCAGGGCGTCCGCCTGGCGGCCGCCTCGGCCTGAGCGGGACCATCGCCCTCGGTCCTCGCGTTCCCTATCCCGCGGGCGCGCAGAAGCCGTAGGTTCGGGGCGTGGAGCTCTACCCCAACGTGAACGACCCGATCGTTCTGCGCGACCAGACCGACCGCGAGTACCGCAGCCGCGTCGAGGACGTCAGCGTCGGCCTGCTCGTCGTCGCCCGGCCACTCGACCTGCGGGCCGACGAGCCGCTGGGCCCGGGTCACGAGGTGAACGTCGTCTGGGCCGACGCCGCCGGCGTCAGCACCCTGTTGCCGACCCGCATCCTCTCGGCGCACGCCGAGGGTGCGCTCGATCTCTGGTCGGTGGCCGTGACCGGTCCGGCGGTGCGGGACCAGCGTCGACGCTTCGTGCGCTCGCCTGCGGTCGGATCCGTGGTGGTCCGCTCGGCCACCGAGGAGTCGGAGTCCATCAGCGGCACCTTGATCGACCTGAGCGAGGCCGCGCTCCGCTGCACGATCGAGGCCGGCGCAGCGGACGGATTCCTCGGCAGCGGCGACCAGGTCGTCGCTGAGTTCCGCTTCGGCTCCGCGGACTTCACGGTGAAGGGCCGCCTCGACTTCCTCCGGTCGACCGCTCATCCGGCGGCGTTCGAGGAGGTCGTCGTGCTCTTCGACGAGCCGGTCGGCGCCGGCGACGCGCTGCGCAAGGAGATCTTCGCGAAGGAAGTACGCAAGCTGCGGCAGCGGACCGACGACGCCCGCTAGTGGTGCGGCCGGCGTCCGGCCCCCTGGTCAGTCAGGTCGACGGAAGTCGGTGACGTCCGGCAACCGGTCGAACCCGGCGGCGCCGTACGCCGCGACCCCGCCCGTGTTCGCGCTCGGGGTGCACACCCTCGCGCTCGAGGACCCCAGCTCTTGCAGCGCACTCGCCGCGGCCCGGGTGATCGCCACGCCGTGACCGTTGCCCCGGTGGTCCCGGTGGACCCCGAGCGGCTCGATCAGACCGGGACGACCGGGACCGGCCGACCACACCGTCGTCGCCGCCACCGGCACGTCCTGGTCGTCGAACCCGAGCAGGCAACGGGCCCCCCGGAACGCCGACGACGCAGCCATCCTCTGCCAGCGCTGCAGGCTGAACGTCGAGGTCGCAAAGGCTGCCCGGTGGACGGCGACCCAGGCCCCGGCCGTTTCCGGTCCGACCACCTCGATCCGCAGGCCGTGCTCCGGAACCGGTCCAGCCAGGTCGCGGACGAGCGGCGCCCAGGCCTCGTCGGCCTGCCAACCGTCGCGGGCGAGACCGTGCCGGAGCGCGGTGCCGAACCGGGCCTCGACGAGGCGGAACCCGCTGCTGAGGTCGGCCAGCAGCCGGTCGGCGATCTCCTCGTCGTGGTCGGCGGTCTTCGCGAGGGCCATCCGGACGAGCCCGGAGTCCTCGTCGACCAGGCCGACCGCCACAGCCTCGCCGTCGCGGCGCCAGACCCGGACCTCCGCGGCCAGCTTCTCCGCGCCGTTGCTCCAGTTCCACCCGAGGTCACCGGGGTGGACCTGGACCGACCCGCCGTCGTGCTGCCAGGACGCGACCGCCGCGACCACGTCGTCGAGGCGAGCCGTGGTCGCGGTCTCGAAGGTGAAGGCCACTACGGGTGCTGCTCGAGCTCGTGGTCGCGGTGGGACGCGGGCTCGACCTGGAAGGTGGCGTGGTCGATGCCGAAGTCGTCCGCGACGCAGGCGGTCAGGTCGTCGAGGATCTGACCGACGCCGCGGGTGCGCAGCGCCTCGTCGCTGACCGTGACGTGCGCCGACAGCGCGGGCATCCCGCTGGTGATCGTCCAGGCGTGCAGGTCGTGCACATCGACGACTCCTTCGGCGTGACCGAGGTGGTGGCGGATGTCCTCGATGTCGATACCGGCAGGCGCCGCCTCGAGCAGGACGCCCAGGACCTCCGCGAGCAGCTGCCACGCCCGCGGGAGGACCAGCAGCGCGATCACCAGCGAGGCGATCGAGTCCGCCCGTTCGAAGCCGGTGGTGAGCACCAGCACGCCGGCGACGATGGCCGCGACCGACCCGAACGCATCGCTGAGGACCTCCAGGTAGGCGCCCTTCATGTTCAAGGAGCTGTCCTTGCGTCGGGTCAGCACCGCCACCGAGGTGAGGTTGGCGACCAGACCGACGACCGCGAAGACGAGCATCTTGCCGGCATCGACGTCCTCAGGGTCGACGAGCCGGCTGATGCCGGCGTACGCGAGGTAGCCGCAGAGACCGAGCAGCACGACCGCGTTCAGCAGGGCGGCAAGGATCTCGACGCGGTGGTAGCCGAAGGTCCGGCGCGGATCGGGTGCCCGGGTCGCGATCAGCGAGGCGCACAGCGCGATGACGATCCCGGCTGCGTCGGTCAGCATGTGACCGGCATCGGCGAGCAGCGCGAGCGAGCCGCTCCACCACGCGCCGAGGGCCTCGACCACCACGACGCTCGAGGTCAGCGTCAGGACGAGCAGCAACCGCTGCCGGTCCTCGGCACGGCCGGACGCGTGACCGTGCCCGGCACCGTGCCCGTGCGCGTGACCTGCTCCCATGCGGCCAACACTAGGGCGCGGATCAGGTCTACCGTTGGCGCGTGGAGGACCTGCCGATCACCGGGATCGTCATCCCCGTCGCCGAGGCCGACCGGTTCGTGCAGTCTGCGTCCGGGGCCCCCCGACGGCTGCCCGGTTGGGAGACGGTCCCCGCCCACATCACCCTGCTCGCACCGTTCCTGCCGGAGGACCGGATCGACGACCCGGTCTGGGAGGTCCTCGGCGCGTTCTTCGCCGACATCACCCCGTTCGGCTTCGAGCTCGCCGACGTCTGCGCGTTCCCGAGCGGCCTGACCTACCTGGCTCCCGAGCCGGCGGCCACCTTCCGGCGGCTGACCTCCGAGCTGCACCGCCTGTTCCCGGAGTTCCCCCCGTACGGCGGTGCGTTCGACGACATCGTGCCGCACCTGACCGTGCCGCTGGTCGAGGGCGAGGACATCGGTGCGCTCACCGCGGCGCTCGTCCCCGGACTGCCGCTCGCGGCCCACGCCTCCTCCGCCGCGCTCTACGTGACCGACCAGGACGGCACCCGGGTGCTCGGCTCGCTCCCGTTCGGGACCTCGGCCGCGTGAGCGCGGTCGTCCACCGGTCCGAGGACCGCTTCCTCACCCGGGCCGAGGGACGCAGCACGCAGCACCTGTTCTCCTTCGGGGCGCACCACGACCCGGCACGCCTGGGATTCGCCGCGATGGTCGCCCACAACGACGAGCGGCTCGGGCCCGGCACCGGGTACCCGGACCACCCCCACCGCGAGCTGGAGATCGTTACCTGGGTCCTTGCCGGCGGGCTGCGGCACAGCGACAGCGAGGGACGGACCGGCCTGCTGCTGCCGGGCGACGTGCAGCGGATCAGCGCCGGCACCGGGATCGTGCACGCCGAGATGGGAGAGCCCGGGGTCGAGACCCGCTTCGTCCAGACCTGGCTGCGACCGGACGAGGCCGGCGGCGCACCGGCGTACGCGACCGCGCGGGGTCACCACGGCGACGCGCTGGCCGAGGTCGTCGGCCCGGACGGGCTGGACGTCGGCACCGCCGGCGCGCGGCTGCTGCTCGGTACGCCGACCACGAGCGTCGAGCTCCCCGACGTACCGGCGCTGCACCTGTTCGTCGTCGACGGCCGCTTCCGGATCGGTCCGGACGAGCTCGGCGCCGGGGACAGCGTGCTCCTGGACCGGGCCGACGCGCGCCTGCTGGAGGTCCTCGAACCAGGCCCGGTGGCGGTATGGACCTTCGGGGTATGAGTCATCGCCTTCGCCGGTATCGTTCGCCGAAGCATTCCGGCCCCGAGGAGACGCAGCAGTGAACAGCCCGACCGCAGGCGGCTCCCGCCGGATCGTCGACCACGCCAAGATGGCTCTGCACTCTGCCCTGCAGAAGCGGAACCTCGACCTGGTCCGAAACCCCTTCCCGGTGCAGATCTCGACGGCGCTCTCCTACCTGAACCTCGGCACGGTGCTCGACATCGGCGGCAACATCGGCCAGTACGGATCGGCGCTGCGGGCCAGCGGGTTCAAGGGCCGGATCATCTCCTGCGAACCGCTGAGCGACGCCTACCCGCACCTGGCCAAGCGCGCCGGCAGCGACGCGTCCTGGACCGCGCTGAACACGGCGGTGGGCAGCGAGCCCGGCGAGATCGAGATCAACGTCTCCGCGAACTCCTACTCCTCCTCCATCCTGCCGATGGCTGACGCCCACAGCCTGGCCGCACCAGGATCGGAGTACGTCCGCGCCGAGAAGGTGCCGATGACGACGATCGCCGAGATCCTCACCGCCCAGGACGTCGACCCGGGGAGGACGCTGCTGAAGATCGACACCCAGGGTTACGAGGGCGCCGTCCTCGACGGCGCGGGCGACCGGCTCACCGAGTTCGCCGCCGTGCAGCTCGAGCTCTCGATGGTGCCGCTGTACGACGGCGGCCCGCTGTTCGAGGACCTGGTCCAGCGGATGCGGGACGCCGGCTTCGGCATCTTCGCCCTCGAGGGTGGGTTCGGTGACCCGCGCACCGGCCGGATGCTCCAGTGCGACGGGTTCTTCGTCCGCGACGAGCTGATGCCCGACCCCAGCGGCAACGTCTGACGCTGGTTGAGGTGCGGTTGCGCAGCAACCGCCTCGAAACCGGGTGACCCGGCTGCAAGGTCAGTCCCCGGGTTTCGAGGGTCTTACGCTCGTTCCTCGCTCCAGACCACCTCAACCACCGATCAGGGGATCAGCACCCCGGGGTTCAGGACCCCGGTCGGGTCCAGCTCGGCCTTCACCGCGCGCAGGATCTGCACACCGACCGGACCGATCTCTTGGGCCAGCCACGGTTTGTGGTCCTGGCCTACCGCGTGGTGGTGGGTGATCGACGCCCCGTTGTGCACCATCGCGTCCGAGGCCGCGGCCTTGGCGGCGAGCCACTGCGGCAGCGGGTCGTCGGAGGCCTTGGTCGCGACCGTGAAGTACAGCGAGGCACCGGTCTCGTAGACGTGCGAGATGTGGCAGAGCACCAGCGTCGCCTCACCGAGCGCGCCCACGAGCGCGTCCTTCACCGAGGTGTAGACGTGGTCGAGGTTCGACCAGAAGGTGACCGTCTCCATCGTCTCGACCAGCACGCCGACGTCGAGCAACGAGTCCCGCAGGTAGGGGCCGTGGAAGCGACCCTCGGCCCAGGCCTGGCCGCTGTCGGGGCCCTGGTTCTCACCGCCGAGGCCGGTCAGGATCGCGGTGACCGCGAGCCGCTTGGCCTCCACCGCCTCCGGAGTGCCCTCGTAGCCGGTGATCATCAGGCAACCGCCAGACGTGGACTCCGGGCTCTCGCCGCCGACCTCGCTGGGCTTGGCCAGGTTGATCGCGGTCTCGTTCTCGTCCGAGAGCCGCAGCACGGTCGGCATCACACCGGCCTGGGCCAGCGTGCGCATCGCGGCCGCGCCAGCGGCGAAGGACTCCCAGCGCCAGGCCTCGTAGCTGCGCACCTCGGGCAGCGGGCGGACCCGGAGCCGGACTGCAGTGACGACGCCGAACGCTCCTTCCGACCCCATGATCACCTCACGCAGGTCGGGGCCGGCCGCATTCGACGGGGAGCTGCCGAGCTCGAGGGTGCCTTGGGGGGTCGCGACCTTCAGACCGACGACCAACGAGTCGAACCGGCCGTACCCGGCGGAGGACTGACCGGACGACCGGGTGACGGCGAAGCCACCGATCGAGGCGTACTGGAAGGACTGCGGGAAGTGACCGAGCGTCAGGCCCTCGGCAGCCAGCAGCGCCTCGGCCGCGGGACCGCGAAGGCCGGGCTCGAGCACGACCGTCATCGAGGTGCGATCCACCTCGAGGAGCCGGTCGAAGCGCATCAGGTCCAGCGAGATCACGCCGGCAAAACCGTCCCGCTTCGCGGCCAGACCACCGACGACCGAGGTTCCGCCCCCGAAGGGGACCAACGCCACGTGCCGGCGCACGCACCAGTCGATCAGCGCGACGACCTCGTCGTGGGTCGTGGGCCGGACGACCGCGTCCGGGGAGTCCGAGCCGTCTCCGGCGCGCAGGCGGAGCAGGTCCGGGGTGGACTTGCCGCGGGTGCGCAGGAGGCGGGACTCGTGGTCGACGAGGACGTGCTCGGCGCCGACGATCCCGGCGAGCTCGTCGAGGAGCTCGGTCGCCAGCGGCGCCGAGAGCCGGACCTCGGCGGGGTCGACCGCCGGGGTGTCCGAGGTGCCGATGAAGGTGTCGACCAGGGCGTGCGCGCTCTCGGCCAGCGGGCCGGCGTGAGCCGGGTCGCCCCACCGGGACCAGTGCATCTCGGCGGAGGTCGTGTCGGAGATCGGGCTCGGGTTCGTCGGGCTCATGTGTTACAGTGTGACACATGACGTCCCATTGTCACAAGCCCCGGAACCTGCGATGACCGCCGCCGCCGAGTCCCGGTCCACCGAGGACCTCGCGCTGGACGCTGCCCGGGACGCGATCCTGGCCGTCGGATGGAGCCGGACCACCCTCACCGACATCGCCCGCCGCGCGGGACTGTCCCGGATGACCCTGTACCGGCGCTGGCCCGAGATGAACGCGTTGCTCGCCGACCTGATGACCCGCGAGTGGGCCAGCCTGGTCGACCTCGGCCCCCGGCAGGCCAACCACCGCGACCGGTTGGTCGGCGGCGTCGTCGGCACCGTCGCGGCGCTGCGTGGCAACGAGCTGTTCAACCGGATCGTCGAGCTCGACCCGGAGATGCTGCTGCCCTACCTGCTGCGTCGCGCCGGACGTTCCCAGGAGCTCGTGCTCGCACTGCTCGTCAGCGAGATCAGCGCCGGGCAGGACGCCGCCGAGATCCGTGGCGGCGACCCCGAGCTGATCGCGCGGTCGCTGCTGCTCGCCACCCACGGCTTCACGCTCTCGGTGCAGACGATGACCGACGGGGTGCGCGACGACGCGGCCTTCGACACCGAGCTCACCCAGCTCCTCGAGAGGTACCTCACGCCATGACCCTTCGAGACGGTCGCAGAACGACCTCCTCAGGAACCCAATCGACCGACGACGGCCGGATCACCGCCGGCACGGCAGGCATCCCCGAGCACACCGACGTCCTGGTGATCGGCCTCGGCGTCACCGGCACCGGGGTCGCCCTGGATGCCGCCACCCGCGGGCTCGACGTGGTCGCGGTCGACGCCTGGGACCTCGCCTGGGGCACCTCGCGGTTCAGCTCGAAGCTCGTGCACGGCGGCCTGCGCTACCTGGCGAGCGGACAGATCGGCATCGCCCACGAGAGCGCCGTCGAGCGCGGCATCCTGATGGAGTCGACCGCGCCGCACCTGGTGCACGCGCTGCCGATGGTGATCCCGCTGACCGAGGACCTCAGCGCCTTCGACGCGTTCCTCGCCCGCCGGGGCGTCGGCGCCGGCGACCTGCTGCGCCGGGTCGCCCGTACCAAGCGGGCCACCCTGCCCAAGCCACGACGGATCAGCGCCACCGAGACCCGCGCGCTGGCCCCCGTCACCCGTCACGACGTCCGCGGTGGCGTGCTGTCCTGGGACGGCCAGCTCGAGGACGACGCACGCCTGGTCACCGGGATCGCCCGGACCGCAGCAGCCGCGGGCGCCAAGGTGCACACCCGCACCCGGGTCCTGGAGGTCACCGGCACCGGCGCGCTGCTGCGCGACGAGCTCACCGGCGAGGAGCGCCGGATCACGGCGAAGGTCGTGATCAGCGCCGCCGGTGTGTGGTCGGGCCACCTGGTCGAGGGCATCACGCTCAAGCCGAGCCGCGGCACCCACCTGGTGCTGCGCGCCGAGACCCTGCCCGGTGTCCGTTGCGCGATCATGGCTCCGGTCCCGAACGCGTCCAACCGCTTCGTCTTCGCGCTCCCCCAGCCCGACGGCACCGTCTACGTCGGGCTGACCGACGAGGAGGTCGACGGCGAGATCCCCGACGTTCCCGAGGTCCCGGAGGAGGACGTCACCTTCCTGCTCCAGGTGATCTCCCGGGTGCTGGAGAAGCCGATCAGCCGTGCGGACGTGGTCGGTTCGTACGCCGGCCTGCGTCCGCTGCTCAAGAGCGAGGGCTCGACGGCCGACCTGTCCCGCAAGCACGCCGTGTTGATCTCGGGCACCGGTGTCGTGACGATCGTCGGCGGCAAGCTGACCACCTACCGACGGATGGCCCAGGACGCGGTCGACGCAGCTCTCGAGCACGCCGGACTCACCGCCGCGCCGTGCGCGACCAAGGCCTACCCGCTGCTCGGGGCGGCCGACGCGACGACGCTCGCCCGGGTGGACGCCCCGGCTCGCCTGGTACGCCGCTTCGGTACCGAGGCGCCGGCTGTCCTCGCGAATGCGCTCGCGCTCGGGCTGTCCGAGGCGGACGCCCTCACGCCGGTCAGCCCGACGGTGCCGGCAACCCTGGCCGAGCTGGTCTTCGGCATCACCCACGAGGGTGCGGCCGACGTCGACGACCTGCTCGACCGGCGTACCCGGATCGGGCTGGTGCCCGCGGACCGCGCCACGGCACTGCCCCTGGCGGAGCGGGCTTTCGAGATCGTCGAGGGGTTTCGAGGCTCGCGCTAGCGCGCTCGCACCTCAACCACCGTGGGCCCGCAGCGCGCTCGCACCTCAACCAGCGGAGGCCCGGAGGGCGCTCGCAGCTCAACTGGCGCTGGTCGGTCGCACCAGCCCGTGGTCGTAGGCGTAGACGATCGCCGCCGGCCGGTCGCGCAGCTCGAGCTTGGTGAAGATCCGTCCGATGTGGCTCTTCACGGTGAGCTCGGAGATGAACAGGCTGGTGGCGATCTCGGCGTTGGACTGCCCGGCCGCCATCGCGCAGAGCACCTCGAGCTCGCGGGCGGTCAGGACGTCGTGCTGGTTGCTGGTCCCGGTCGGTGCGCTCGGGCTCTCCCGGTAGCGGTGCAGCACCCGCCCGGTGACGGCGGGGTCGAGCCAGGAGTCCCCGGAAGCCACCGCCCGCACCGCCCGGATCAGGTCGTCGGCCGAGGAGTCCTTGAGCAGGAAGCCCGCGGCGCCGGCGCGCAACGCCCCGGAGAGCCGCTCGTCGTCGTCGAAGGTGGTCAGCACCAGCACCGGCGGGGCATCCTCGCGCGCCGAGAGCAGCCGGGTCGCGGTGATGCCGTCGACCTCGCGCATCCGCAGGTCCATCAGGACCACGTCGACGCCGCCGCCGAGTGTCGCGAGCACCTCGGGCAGCTCCGACCCGTCGCCGCACTCGCCCACGATCTCGAACCCGTCGCGACGGCGCAGGATCCGGCGCAGGCCGGAACGCACCAGCTCCTGGTCGTCCACGAGCACGACCCGGGTCTCGGCACGCTCCTCGTCGCTCACCACGCCAGCTTCCGGGACTTCATCGGGCAGGACAGGAGGCCGTTGCGCTCACGCAGCGGAACCCGTACGTCGACCCACCAGTCGCCGTCGCGGGCCTCGGCCGCGAGCGTCGCGCCGAGCTGCTCGGCCCGGGCGCTCATCCCGGCCAGGCCGGAGCCGCGACCGTCGGTGACCTGACCGCCCGGCAGCGCGTTGCGCACCACCAGGTGGGCCTGCTGCGAGGTGACCTCGAACTGCACCCGGGCGGTGCTGGCCGGGGCGTGCTTGGCGATGTTGGCCAGGGACTCCTGCGCGATCCGGTAGAGGCCGAGCCCGGTCGCCTGGGCCAGCCGGTTCGGGTCGCCGGACTCGTCGTACTGGACCGAGAGGCCGGCACCCTTCATCTGCGCCACCAAGGAGCCGATGTCAGCTCCGCCCGGGAGCGGCTCGGTCGGCTCGGGTCCGTCGGCCAGGGTGCTCACCGTCTGCCGGATGTCGGCCATCGCCTGGCGGCCGACCCGCTCGGCGTCGGCCAGCGCGTCGTCGACGTCGGCGATCTCGCCGGGCACGTTCGCGTCCAGGTCCCGCAGCGCGTGCCGCGCCCCGGTGATCTGGAGCAGGGTGACGCTGAGCGAGTGCGCGACCAGGTCGTGGATCTCGCGCGCGATCCGCTCCCGCTCGGCCAGCGTGGCGCGGGCGTACTCGCCCTCGCGGGCGGAGCGCTCGGCCTCGAGCGCGCGCATCTGCCAGCGCAGGGTGTAGCCGATGACGAAGCCCAACCAGATGTCGACGACGTGCACCGGCAGCCCGGCCAGACCCGGCCCGATCTGGGTGGCCACCAGCATCACCTCGGAGACCATCGCGACGATCAGGCCGTTGCGGACGCCGTCGCGGGCGACCACCTCGGCGGTGAGCACCGCGAGCAGCGCCGGGGCGACGTCGAAGGTGTGCGAGGGGCTGAGCTCGTTGGCCAGCAGCAGATAGGCCGCGACCAGGGCCGCGAGCGTCTCGGCCCAGTGCGGCAGGTGCTTCTTGCCGACGATCATCATCACCGCGGGCACCGTCACCAGGGCGAGCACGGCGATCGCCAGCGGGCTCGGTGGCAGCAGAGCGTCGCGCAGGCTGAGCGCCGCGATCACCGCGCCGAGCTGACCGATGCCCGACAGCACCGGGATCCACCACGGGTAGATCAGTCCGTGCGCAGCGATCGTCTCCTCGATGCGGGTCTTCAGCGCCTCCGCCCCGGACAGGAACGCCGACGGCATCCGCAGCCCGGTGGGGTCGTTGTCAGCACGCACGGGTCCAAGAGTAGGCAGCGCGGGCCGCCGGGGCATCCGTCCACGGTGTCGTGGCGACTCCTACCAGGGTCGTAGCCGCAATGGGTCCCGCGGAGCGATGTCCGCGGGCCTGCGGCTGCGTAGTTTTTGGAGCACCGCACCTTCCCCGACCGAGAACCAGGGTGATCGCCATGAGCTGGACCGAGACGCACCGCCGGTGGCAGGCACTGCAGGAGATCGAGGCGCTGGCGAGCGCCGGCTGCGAAGAGCTGCCCTGGAACACCGAGTACGCCGAGATCTTCGGCGATCGCGACGCCCTGGCCGCCACGCTGCGCTACCGGCTCAAGGTCACCCGCGACGCCCAGCTCGACACCCACCTGCCCGAGGGCGTGCTCGAGGAGCAGCGGGTGCGGCTGGTCGAGCGCAACGCCGGCGTGGTCCGGCTGCTGCGCCACCACGAGTCCGGCGCCGCCCCGACCCGGACGCCGGCGCAAGGTCGGATCCCGAACCAGCGGCGGGACGCCCCGCCCGTCGCACGGCCGGTCCAGGACACTCCCATCTCCGCCTGAACCGACCCTCACGCCCGGGGACGGCCTGCCGACGACTCCCACCTATTGCGAATCATTTGCAACTAGTCGGCGGGCCGTCCTAGGGTTCAGGAGTGACCTCCCCAATCGTGCCGGCCGCACCCGCGGCGCCCCGGTTGAGCGGTCCCCAGAAGGCAGCCCTGTGGCGGTGCCTGGCCTTCGTCGCCTTCCTGCACCTGGTGGGCTGGGGCCTGCTGGTCGGGGTCGTCGGACCGCACCACTACGAGGTCGGCGGCCGGGTCCTCGGCGTCGGGCTCGGCCTGACGGCGTACATGCTCGGCATGCGGCACGCCTTCGACGCCGATCACATCGCCGCGATCGACAACACCACCCGCAAGCTGATCTCCGACGGGGACCGGCCGATGAGCGTCGGGTTCTGGTTCAGCCTGGGACACAGCTCGGTGGTCTTCGTCATGGTGATGGGCATCGCCCTCGGCGTCCGGGCGCTGGCTGACGGGGTCGACAACGAGAGCTCGACGCTGCACCAGGTCGCCGGGGTCTGGGGCCCGTCGGTCAGCGGCGTGTTCCTGGTGCTGATCGGCCTCCTCAACCTGATGGCGCTCGCCGGCATCCTGCGGGTCTTCCGCAACCTGCGGCACGGCGAGTACGACGAGGCCGAGCTCGAGCACCACCTGAACAGCCGCGGGTTCCTCAACCGGGTGCTCGGCACGGTCAACAAGGCCGTCCGCAAGCCCTGGCACATGTACCCGGTGGGCTTCCTGTTCGGCCTCGGCTTCGACACCGTCACCGAGATCGGGCTGCTGGTCATCGCCGGTGGCGCGGTCGCCGCGAGCCTGCCCTGGTGGGCCGTGATCACCCTGCCGGTGCTGTTCGCCGCGGGCATGAGCCTGCTCGACACCATCGACGGTGCGTTCATGAACGTGGCCTACGCCTGGGCCTTCGAGCGGCCGGTCCGCAAGATCTACTACAACATCGTCATCACCGGCCTCTCGGTCGCGGTCGCGATGACCATCGGCGTGGTCACCCTCGGCGGCATGGTGGCCGAGAAGCTCGACATCACCGCTGGCCCGCTGGCCTGGCTGGCCGACGTCGACCTCGAGCTCGTCGGCTACGGCATCGTCGCGATGTTCGTGCTCGCCTGGGCGCTCTCGGTCGCGGTCTGGCGGTTCGGTCGCATCGAAGAGCGCTGGTCCGCGAACCTCTCCCGCTAGCCTCACCGCATGCGCAGGATCGTCGTGCTCGCCGGCGTCGCCGTCGCGCTGGTGGTCGCCCTGGCGCTGAACGGCACCTCGGTGCTGCCCCGGCTCTCCACCAAGACCGACGTGGCGACACCGTCCGTGCGACAGACGCCGCGCGGGACTCACACTGCGAGTCCTCCTGCGACTCCCTCTGGGACTCCCACTGCGGATGTGACAGCCGACCCGGGCCGGCCGGTCCCCGGCACCGTCATCACCGCCAGGCCGGCACCGCGCCGCTGCCCGTCGCCGCCCTGCCTGCCCTAGGAGACTGCCCGCAGGAACGCCTCGAGCACCGGGCCCGCGGTCTGCGAGCCGGACTCACCGACGTCCACGAACACCGCGACCGCGAGGTCGCCCCTGGCGCCCACCATCCAGGTGTGTGTCTGCAGCGGAGCCTTGCTGCCGAACTCCGCCGTGCCGGTCTTCGCGTAGACCGGCGGGTTGTCGCCGAGGGAGCGCAGCCGGACCCCGGAGCCCTCGGTGACCACGGCCCGCATCAGCAGCCGCAGGCTCGCGGCCTCGGCACCGGTCAGCGGCTCGGCCGGCTTGCTCGGTGCGGGCTTCGCCGCCGGGACCAGGAAGGGCAGCACGGTCGCGCCCTTCACCACGCTTGCCACCACGGTCGCCATCGCCATCGGTGAGGCCAGCACCTTGCCCTGCCCGATGAGGTCAGCGGCAGCCTCGGTCTTCCCGGCCGGTGGCGGCACCTGACCGAAGTACGCCGGGAAGCCGGTGTCGTGGTCGACCCCGAAGCCCAGCGCCGCCGCGGCCTTCCCGAGTGCGGTGCCCGGCACCTTCGAGCGCTCCGAGATGAAGGCGGTGTTGCAGGAGTTGGCGACCGCCTGCTTCAGCGTGATCGTGCCGAGGCGGTTGCCCGGGTAGTCGGAGTAGTTCTTGAACTTCTTGCCGAACACGGTGACCGACGCCGGGCACGGCACCGGGCTTGTCGGTTTCAGCCCGGCCCGCAGCAGGGCGAGCGAGCTGACGATCTTGAACGTCGAGCCCGGCGCGTACCGGCCGAAGGTCGCGGTGTTGTACCCCTTCGACCCGGGTCCGCTCGCCGCCGCCAGGATCTCCCCGGTGGACGGCTTGATCGCCACCAGCGCGCTCGCCGGCCCGTAGCGGGTGAGCAGCTTCTCGGCCTCGGTCTGCATCGCGATGCTCATCGTGAGCTTGAGGTCCTGGCCGCGGACCGGCTGGGAGGAGAACACCGTCTTCGCCGCCTTCGGCCCGACGCCGATCGTGATGCCCGGCGTACCGAAGAGCTGGTCGTCGTAGCGCAGCTGGAGGCCGGAGAGCCCGGCGTCGTCGCCGGCGTGCAGGCGACCCCGACTCTTCCGCACCAGCTCGGCGGTGACCGGCCCGACGGTCCCGAGCAGCGCCGCCGCGAAGCCCTTCGTCGGGGCCAGCGGCAGGTGGTCGGAGATTCCGCGGGCGCCCTTGATCGCCGCGACCCGGTCGAGGAGCTGCTGCTTGACCTGCTGCCGCCGGATCGACACCGCTTGCACGAACGCCTTCGCCCCGGCGGCCCTGACGGCTTTCACGAACGAGTCCGGGTCCACCTCGACGACGCCGGCGAGCCTGCGGGCCGAAGCCGCGGCCGACGCGGCCGGGACCAAGGTCTTGTCGATGCCGAAACGCATCACCGCTCGCGGCTGCACGATCGGCTTCCCGCCGGCACCGAGGATCTCCCCACGCACCGGCTTGATCCGGGTCACCACGATCTTCTGGTCCTGACCGAGCTGGTCGAGCAGGACCGACGGGGCCCAGTGCACGGCCCACTTCCCGGCACGCCTGCTCAGCCGCAGCGTGGTCGCGTGCGGCCAGCGGACGCCGTCCGCGTCCGTGACCCAGTGCAGCACCGCGGTGGCCCGGTCACCGGAACGCCTGACCTCGCCGACCGAGACCTTCGAGGGGAAGCCCTTGATCGGCGCCACCAGCCGCTCGTAGTCAGCCTTTGCGTTCGACCCCGGGGTGAACGGCACGCCGGACAGGTCGCCCTCCTGCAAGGCGGCGGCGGTCTTCTCGGCCGTGTCGCGCGGGTCCGGGCCACCCCCGAACGGACCGCAGCCG
>JBJMIP010000311.1:0-6542 GCA_045806825.1 Marmoricola sp. | reverse complement strand
CACCCGGATCTCGTCCCCGGCGGGCAGCTTGCGGACCATCGACAGCGGTTCGCCGCCGAGCACGAAGACCGAGCTCTCCCCCTCGGTGCGGACCGACTCGACGAGGGGCTGGACGACCCACGGACCGGAGCCGGGCGGTTGCTCACCGGCGATGACGACCCCGCGTCCCCCGGCGCCGACGCGCGGCTTGATCACCGCGGCCGGGAAACGCGCAGCCGCCGCGGCGAGGTCGGCTTCGTGGTCGACGACCACCGTCGGCACCACCGGGAGCCCCGCATCGGCGAGCTCGGCGAGGTAGGCCTTGTCGGTGTTCCAGGTGAACACCGCGATCCCGTTCAGCAACCGGGGCACCGAGGCGGCCCAGGCCATGAACTCCTCCCGCCGGGCGTCGTAGTCCCAGGCCGAGCGCACCGCGACCAGGGCCGAGCCCCAGTCGACGTCCGGGTCGTCCCAGGGAACCCAGCGCGCCGTGACGCCGCGCTCGGCCAGGGCCGCGTCGAGCACCGGCGCCCCCGGCTCGCCGTCCGGCCAGGCAGCACAGGTGGCCAGCAGCAGGTCGGTCATCCTCACGCCCCGATCCGGTAGACCCGCCGGGCGTTGTCGCGCAGCAGGCGCTGCGGGTCCGCGTCGGCTCCGAGGATCTCCAGCAGCGCCTCGATCGTGCCCGCGAGCGAGACGATCGGCTTGTCCATCGGGAAGTTCGAGGCCCACAGCGTGCGGTCGGCGCCGAAGAGCTCCTGGGTCCGGGACACCAGCGGAGCGACGGTGTCGCGGAACTGGGCGGTGCTCACCGGCCCGGCCCACCCGAGGATCGGCATCCCCAGCCCGGAGTGCTTGGCGACGACGTTCGGCAGCGCGGCCACGGCAGCGATGTCGTCGTACCAGCGCTCGAGGATCGCGCGCCGGTCCGCGTCGGTGCGCCCGACGCCCCGCCCCCGCGGTCCGAAGAGGCCGACCGGTGTGGCGTAGTGGTCGAGCACGATGGTGGCCTCGGGGTACTCCCGGGCGAGCCCGACGACCTCGGGCAGCTGGTGGGAGTAGACCCACGCCTCGAAGCTCAGGCCCCTCTCGGCGACGGCGGCGAAGCCGCGCAGGAAGTCCGCGCTGGCCAGCAGCCCCTCGTCGCCCCAGGACCGGACGCCGGGGTCGGCGTGGTGGGCCGCGGAGCAGCGGACGCCGCGCAGCAGCGGGCTGGCGGCCAGGTTGCGGTCGAGGATCGCGCCGATGTCGGCGGCCCGCGGATCCGCGTGGCAGACGACGGCCCCGAGACCGGGGCCGTCGGTCCCGAACGGGAGCGTGGTCAGCCAGGCAGTCTCGCCGGCCACGTCGTGGTGGTCGGTCCAGCCGGCCTCGACGTGGACGACGGCCTCGACCGGCAGGTCCCCGGCGTCGGTGCGGTAGTCGACCGGGAGGTACGGCGCGATCACGTGCGCCGGGTCACCCACGAACTCGCGGTCGCGCTTGGGGACGAGTCCCAGGACGGCCGGCCGCAGCAACGGCAGGCGGCGTACGAGCTTGGCCGGCAGCGACACCACTCTCGGGGTCGTGAACGGGTCCCACTGATGGATGTGCGGGTCGACGATCCTCAAGCCCTCGGGCAGGTCGGTCATGGGGTCAGCGTGCCAGGCCCGGAAAGATCCTGGAATTTCTTTGCCGGAGCTGTCGATCGAGCCCTGTCCCGCCCGTCATCGCAGTGACAGACTCCCCATTGATCGAGAGGAACCACCATGACCGAGTACGCCGTCCTCCTTCCTGGCGACGAGAGCAAGTGGGCCCAGGCCACGGCCGAGGAGCGCTCCGAGATGTACGCCAAGCACATGAAGTTCGCCGAGCTGCTCGCCGCCCGCGGCCACCAGGTCACCGGGGGCAACGAGCTCCAGGCCAGCAGCACCGCGCGGACGGTCACCGGATCGCTGGACCAGGTCTCGGTGACCGAGGGTCCGTACGCCGAGACCACCGAGCAGCTGACCGGCTTCTACACGGTCAAGACCGACGACCTCGACGACCTGCTGAAGATCTGCGGCATCCTCGCCGAGGGTGGCGGCAAGGTCGAGGTGCGCGCCACCGTCGACCACACCGCCTGACGTATGACCGATCCGGCTGCACGGATCGAAGAGGTCTGGCGCGACGAGTGGGGGCGGCTGCTCGCCCTCCTCGTCGCCCAGTACCGCCGGCTCGACCTCGCCGAGGACGGCCTGGCCGAGGCCTTCGAGGCGGCCAGCCGGACCTGGCCCGACGAGGGTGTCCCGGCGAACGCACCGGCCTGGTTGCTCACCGCAGCGCGCCGCCGGATCATCGACCGGCTCCGGTCGGACGAGGTGCTGGCCCGCAAGATGCCGCTCCTCGGGGTCGAGGCCGATCTCCAGGAGGAGGCGCAACGCGTGATGGCCGACCCCGGCGAGGAGGTCCGCGACGAGCGGCTGCGGCTGGTGCTGCTCTGCGCGCACCCGAGCCTCGCGCCCGAGTCGGCCGCTGCACTCACGCTGCGCCTCGTCCTCGGCGTCCCGACCCCGGACATCGCGCGGCTGTTCCTGGTCCCGACGGCCACCATGGCCGCGCGCCTCACCCGGGCGCGGCACCGGTTGGCCGGCGAGCGGTTCGCGGTGCCGTCGCGCACCGAGACCGAGGACCGCATCGACGGCGCCGCCGGGATCGCCTACCTGGCCTTCACCGCCGGCTACGCGCCCGGCACCGGCGAGGACGTGCACCGTCCGGACATGGCCGCAGAGGCGATCCGGCTGGTCCGTGTGCTGCGCGAGGTGGCTCCCGGTCGGGCCGACCTCGATGCGCTGCTCGCCCTGATGCTGCTCCAGCACGCCCGTCGCGACGCCCGCGTCACCGACGGCGAGCTGGTGCTGCTGCCCGACCAGGACCGGTCGCAATGGAACGTGGTCGAGGCCGGGGAGGCCTTCGACCTGCTCACCCCGCTCGTCGACACCGCCCCGAGCCGCTGGCTGCTGGAGGCCCTCATCGCCGCCGAGCACGCCGTGGCGCCCAGCGCCCAGGACACCGCCTGGCTACGCATCGCCGCCCTGTACGCCGAGCTCGAGGAGCTGACCGGCTCGGCCGTCGTCCGGCTCAACCGGGCGGTCGCGGTGGCCGAGGCGGACGGTCCGTTGGCCGGCCTCGCCCTGCTCGACGGCCTCGACCTGGCCGGTCACCGCCTGCCCGGCACACGCGCGGAGCTGCTGGCCCGGGCCGGCCGGCTGCCCGAGGCCCGCACGCAGTGGGAGCTGGCGATCTCGCTGTGCGACAACGCCGCCGAGCGCCGGCACCTGGCGGCCCGCCTCGCCGACCACTGACGGCCTAGGGTCGGACCATGGACGAGATCCTCATCGACGCGCGCGACGGCCGGCACCTCGAGGTCCTCGTCGGGGGCGACCCCGACGGATTCCCCTGGCTGTTCCACGGCGGGACGCCCAGCGCCGCGGTCGCCTCGGACGCCATCGACCAGGTGGCTCGCGAGGCCGGGCTCAGGCTCATCACCTACTCCCGCCCCGGCTACGGGCGCTCGACCCCGCGCCCCTGGCCCCGCCCGCGGATCGCCGACGACCTCGCCGACTCGGTCGTCGTCCTGGACGCGCTCGACGCCGATGAATTCGTGACGGTGGGCTGGTCCGGCGGCGGCCCGCGCGCGCTCGCCTGCGCGGCGCTGCTGCCCCGGCGCTGCCGGGCCGCCGCGTCCCTCGCCGGCGTCGCCCCGAGCGACGCGTCAGATCTCGACTTCTCCGCCGGGATGGGACCGGAGAACGTGGAGGAGTTCGCGGCGGCCGCCGCCGGGCCCGAGGCGTACGCGGCGTTCCTCGCCGAACCGGTCGCCCAGCTCGCGACCGTCACCGCCGACGAAGTCGCGGCATCGCTCGGTGAGCTGATCACCGAGGTGGACGCGGCGGCGTTGACCGGCGAGTTCGCCGACTGGCTGGCCGCCACGTTCCGGCACGCCGCTGCCCAGGGCGTGATCGGCTGGCGGGAGGACGGCATCGCCATCATGGGTCCCTGGGAGTTCCCGCTCAGCGAGATCCGGGTACCGGTCTCCATCTGGCAGGGGCGCCAGGACGCGATGGTTCCCTTCGCTCACGGGGAGTGGCTCGCCGCGAACGTTCCGGGAGCACGCGCCCACCTGTTCGAGGACGAGGGGCACATCTCGCTGATGGGGCGGCTCGACGACGTCGTAGCCGATCTCAAGCAGCTGGCCGGGATCGGCTGAGCCTCGCGTCGAGCCAGACCGCGCCGGCGAAGAACGCCGTGGTCAGCACGGCGACCCCGAGGCAGTTGAGCAGCACCACGGCGTAACCGTGCTCGTTCACGTCGGTGAACGGGTACGGGTACCACTCGACGATCTCGCCGCGCACCAACGTGTAGGCCAGCCACGCCACCGGAACCACCAGGAACCGCGGCAGGTCCGAGAACGCCGCCCGCCCCCGCGGGCCGAACAGCAGCCAGCCGAGCACGCCGAGCACCGGCACCACCATGTGCAGCAGCTTGTCGGCGAGGTAGTCGGTCCCGTGCAGCTCCAGGAGCGGGCGCAGGAAGAAGAAGTGCACGATGCCGATCACCGCGATCAGGACGACCGCGTCGAGGCGCAGGGCTCGTGCGACCCGGGAGACCGGAGGACGGTCGAGGGCCAGCGCCAGCGCCGACCCGGCGACGAGCACGTTGCCCCAGATCGTCAGGTACGACCAGAACCGCACCAGCCGAGTGCCGGCGTCCGGTCGGTTGTGCTCGTCGAGCACGTTGTGGCCCTGCAGGACCAGCACCAGCTGGAGTCCGAGCGCGGCCGTGGCCACGACGAAGGTGAGCAGGTGGAACCAGCGGGCCCGGGTCACGTTCGCCAGCCTAGGGAAGAAGGTCGCAGAAAAGTTGCAAGGACTCGGCCGCCCGATCCTCCTACCGGTGTCAGCCAGACGAACGAGCGCGCCGCAGCGGCTCGCCAGAACACCAGGAGTGGACATGAGGAAGATCAACAAGGGTCGGTTCGCCACCGTCGTCGCCGGGGCCGCCGTGCTCGCCGTCTTCGGCAGCGGCACCGCCGTCGCCGGCAGCCTGATCACCAGCGCGCAGATCAAGAACGGCACCATCGTCAGCGCGGACGTGAAGGACGGCGGCCTCAAGGGCGCCGACATCCAGAACAGCTCGCTGAAGGGCGAGGACATCGCCGACGGCGCCATCAAGGGTGCCGACATCAAGAACGGTTCGCTGACGAACCTGGACATCTCGGTGTTCAACATCAGCGTCAAGTCCGACGGCGCCATCGCCTACAGCAGCGGTGTGACCAGCGTCGACCACTTCACCGAGGGCGGGTACCGGGTCAGGCTTCCGCAGAGCGTCCAGGGATGCTCGATCGTCGCCACCCCGGCCTCGCCGACCGGTTTCTTCCCCCCGCAGGCGAACCTCGGTGTCGCGAACGTCCAGAACCAGCCAGAGACGTTCCTGGTCTCGGCCCGCAACATGAACGACAGCAACGATCCGGTGGACGTCGGATTCCACGCCGTCATCGTCTGCTGATCGCCGGGAGCCGAGCCCCTGGTCCGACCTGGACCGGGGCTCGGTCGCGATCGCATGTATCAGAACCTGCGTCGGCGACTCTGTCGGTGCGACCCGCTGGTTCTGTCAGGTCCCGTATCTGGGGGTGGACCTGACCGAACCAGCGGGACGGGGACCTAGACCAAGCGGGCCGCGTAGGCGAAGTCGAAGCCCGCGCACACCGGCGCGTACCAGTCGGGAAGGCGGGAGTCCGCGCTCGGACCCTGGCCGAAGTCGAAGAGTGCGTGCGCGGCCCAGCCGGCCGCCAGCCAGCGACGGCCGCGAGCCACGTCGGTGCCCGCAGCGGCGATCGCCAGTCCCGTGGTCGCCGCGACGACCGCGCCCTCCACGGCGAGTGCCGCGGACGGCGTGTGGTCGCGCCGGGCGGCCGGGTAGATCACCGCGGCGCTCACCAGGGCGGCGCCGGCACCGATGACGGAGCCACGTCCGCCGAGTCGGCGTACGGTCCCGGCGCTGGCCCAACCCAGCAGCGCACCGCCGACCAAGGCGGGCAGGGTGCTGGATTTCACCGCTCAGGAACCACCCTTCGAGAAGGTCGCTAGCGCGACCACCTCAGGAACCGCCCGCGACCGCGGGGATGATCGAGAGCTGGGTGCCGTCCGGCGTCGCGGTGGCCAGGCCGTCGAGGAAACGCACGTCCTCGTTGCCGACGTACACGTTCACGAACCGGCGGATCTCGCCGCCGTCGTCCAGGATGCGCGCCCGGATGCCCGGGTGGTTGGCCTCGAGGTCCGCCAGCACCGCGCTCAGGTCAGCACCTTCGGCCCTCACCTCCGACTCGCCCCCGGTGTAGGTGCGCAGGATGGTGGGGATGCGGACGGAAACGCTCACGGATGACTCCTGGATCTCGACTGGGCTCGATCAGCGATCGAGGCTCTCTAGATGATGCCTGCGGCGGCGAACGCCTCGTAGGTGGGGGCGATGGTCGCGGCCGGGCCGACCTGGTCGCTGATCGCGTCCAGCGTCTTGAGGCCGTGGCCGGTGTTGATCACCACGGT
>JBJMIP010000310.1:0-2905 GCA_045806825.1 Marmoricola sp. | reverse complement strand
GTCACCGACACCGTCAAGAACCGCGAGGGTGAGCTGCTCGGGACAACCGTCGACCGCAGCCGCCTGCGGTCGGTGACCAGTCCGGTCGTGATCCCCGCTGCCGTGCTGGCCGAGCTCGACGCCGTCGACACCAGTGACCTGCCCGCGCTGGTCGGCTCCCTGGCCGCGAGCGCCGAGCTGCACTGGCTGGCGGCGCCGGCTGTGGGTCGTCGGATCAGCGGACCTGCTGACCTCGTGGTGCTGGAGGCGCTCAGCCGTTCGCTGACGTGACCAGCTCGGTCGCCAGGGCGACGTCCTCGGGGAAGGTGACCTTCACGTTGGTCGCCTCGCCGGCGATCGCCCGGATCTCGACGGTGGTGTACCGCTCGAGGCAGGCGGCGGTGTCGGTGCCGACGAACCCGTCGGCCGACGCCTGGCTGTAGGCGGCGAGCAGCTCGGGCGCACGGAAGGCCTGCGGTGTCTGGACGCCGACGAGGTCGGACCCCGCTGCGGCGCCGTCCAGGTCGGTCAGCCCGGTGATGGGCAGGGCCGGAACCGCGGCCCCGTGGGCGGTCGCGACGTCGATCGCGGTGCGGAACAGTGCTGCGCCGGCCAGCGGTCGGGCGCCGTCGTGGATGGCGACCACGGCGATCTCGCCGCTCTCGATGTCAGGACGCAGCGCCTCCAGGGCACGCAGCTCGGAATCGTGCCGTTCGGCACCGCCGTCGACGAGCCACAGGTCGTGGGTCCCCAGGTGCGGGGCCAGCGCGGCGGCGACCTGGTCGCGGTCCTGGGGCCGTACGACGACCAGGATCCGGTGCACGTCCTCGACGTCGAGCGCAGTGCGGACGCTGTAGGCCAGCAGCGGGATTCCGTCGAGCTGGAGCAGCACCTTGTTCTGGTCCGCGCCGACGCGGCTACCGGCGCCGGCGCCCAGGATGACGATCGCGGAACCGGAGCTCACAGGTGCGGTCGGATCAGCTTGATCAAGGTTCCGGTGACCAGCTCGTCGCGCTCCAGGGGCAGCATGTGGCCGGCGTCGGGAGCGATCGTCAGCACGGCGCCCTCGATGCTCTCGGCGATCCGGCGGGCGTGCTCGGGCGGGGTGAGCACGTCGTGGGTGCCGACCAGGACGTGCGTCGGGATGCCGTCGAGCACCTTCAGTGCGTCGGTGCGCTCGTGCTGGAGGCAGTTCTCGTAGAAGCCGACCATGGTCGCGGCCGGCGAGTTGATGATGCCCTCGACCGTGATGGCCGCGTCGACCAGGCGCATCGGCTTGCCGATCAGGAAGCGGCGTACGACCTGGCGCTCGATGATCGGCGCGCGGCGGCGGGCCTTGCGGGTCAGCGTGCGCGAACGGAAGGCGAGCATCCGCGGGATCTGGTTGCGCAGCGCCGTACCCATCTCGGGCAGGCCGAGCGTGACCGTGTCGAGACGGCCGGAGGAGGTGGCGACGAAGGCCGCGCCGACGACGCGCTCGAAGAGCTCGGGTCGCTGCTCGGCCAGCGCCATCACCGTCATGCCGCCGATCGAGTGGCCGGCGATGACGAGCTTGCCGTTCGGGGCGTAGGTCTCGATCACGTCGCTCATGTCCCGGGCGAGATTGTCGATCGTGCAGTCGGCCTTGGGCGCGGGGTCGGAGGCGCCGTGGCCGCGGTGGTCCCAGGTGACGATCCGGATGCGGTGGCCGAACTCCCGCTGCAGGTCGCGGACCTGGTAGGTCCAGTCGTTCTGGTTCAGCGTCCAGCAGTGGCCGAGCACGACCGCGAGGGGTGCGTCCTCGGGTCCGTAGGTGCGCACGTCCAGGCGCAGCCCGTCAAAGGTCCTCATGGGAGTCGAGTGTGCCTCGTCGGAGCCGGGTTGGGATCAGAATGTGAAGTAACCGACACACCGTGTCTCAGGTACTTCGGGGCGCGCGCCACGCTCAGCCGCGGTGCAGCAGCGCGGTCGCGACGGCGGCGAGGCCTTCACCGCGCCCGGTGAGCCCCAGGCCGTCGGTGGTCGTCGCGGACAGGGTCAGCACGATCCCGTGGGCCGCAGCGATCGACTCCTCGGCCTCGGTCCGGCGCGCACCGATCCGCGGGCGGTTGCCGATCAGCTGGACCGCGACGTTCCCGACCTCCCAGCCGGCGGCGCGCACCCGCCGCAGGGTCTCGGCCAGCAGTGCGTGGCCGGCCGCACCGTCCCACTCGGGCTCGGCGGTGCCGTAGTTGCTGCCGAGATCACCGAGGCCGGCGGCGGAGAGCAGGGCGTCGCACGCGGCGTGCAGCACGACGTCGCCGTCGGAGTGCCCCTCCGGTCCGACCTCCTCGTCCGGCCAGTCGAGACCGGCGATCCGCATCGGACGCCCGGGTACGAGGCGGTGCACGTCGGTGCCGATCCCGGTACGAAGGTCCACACCGCTGATCATGCACCACCGGGCAGCAGCGGTAAGGCTTCGGTAAGCACGGTGCCGCACGTTGCTTGCCCGCGTGGGCGAGGATGGTGAGGTGAACACGACCAAGCGCGCCCTGGCTGTGGCTGGAGTCGTGACCGGGATCGCCGGCCTGGTCGCCAGCCAGGCGACGGTCTGGATCCTGCAGGCCAAGAACGGCCCCATCGTCGCGGTGGCCAGCGCGGTGCGCGACAAGACGCCCGGCGACCTCGCCGTGAAGCTGGTGCACCTGGTCGGCCACAAGGACAAGCCGCTGCTGATCGCCAGCACCACCGTGCTGCTGCTGGTGCTCTGCGCGTGGGTCGGCACCCAGGCGCGACGCCGTCCACTGCTGCCCGACGTCGTCTTCTTCGCCCTCGCGGTCGTCGGGGTGACGTCGGTGCTGCGGCTCAAGGACTCGACGGCCGGATCGACCTTCGGCGTCGTCGTCGGACTGATCACCTGGTTGGTCGTCTTCCGCGTCCTCACCGGCCCGTTGGTGGCCGCGCCCGC
>JBJMIP010000309.1:0-3643 GCA_045806825.1 Marmoricola sp. | reverse complement strand
GACCGAGTTGCCGTGCCCGCCGGCCAGGCCTCCTCCGCGCTCGGCCCAGCCCACCACCGGGAAGACCCGCAGGCCCTGGTCGTAGAGCCACTGCCGCTTCTCGCCGGCCGCGAAGCCGACGTAAGCCTCGGCCCACTTGCGCGGCCAGTAGTCCGACTCGCGGTCGAACTGGGCGCTGCCCATCCAGTCCTGGAGCGCGAGGTCGTAGGAGTCCTTGATACCCATCCGCCGCTGCTCGGGGCTGTCGACCAGGAACAGGCCGCCGAGGGACCAGAACGCCTGACCTCCGAGGCTCTGCTCCGGCTCCTGGTCGAGCAGCAGCACCTTCTTGCCCGCATCGGCGAGCTCTGCGGTGGCGACGAGCCCGGCCAGGCCGGCTCCCACGACGATGACGTCAGCATCCATGGGTGGAGATTGGCACATCGGGCCCGGGGGCGGGAGCGGTGGTCGCGAACTGGGACCTCCTAGGCTGAACGCATGGCTGACTCGGCACCGGTGCTGCGCGACCCGGCCAATCTGGTCTCCCCCCGCGCCCGCATCGTCTGGCGCACCGGCGCCGCCATCCGCGCACTCGTCCCGTTCGCGGTGGCGCTGGTCCTGCAGCTGACCGAGGTCTGGGACCTGCCGCTCTGGGTCTGGATCGCGTACGTCGTGATCGCGCTGGCTGACGTCATCCTGATGCCGGTCTACCGCTACCGCGTGCACCGGTGGGAGACCACCGCGACCGCTGTCTACACGCAGACCGGGTGGATCGCCCGCGAACGCCGGATCGCGCCGATGTCCCGGGTCCAGACCGTCGACCTCGAGCAGAGCGTCGTCGGACGGATCCTCGGGCTGGCGACGGTCACGGTCACCACGGCGTCGGCCGCCGGACCGCTGCGCATCGAGGGGCTCGACCGGGCCACCGCCGAGCGGCTGGTGGACGAGCTGACCCGTCGTGCCGAGGACGAGGCCGGCGACGCCACGTGAGCGAGTCCGAGCTGAGGCGTGACGCCGAGTGGCGCCGCCTCGACCTGCGGATGCTCCTGGTGCACCCGGTCAACGAGGTGATCCGGTTCCTGCCGGTGATCATCGGCATCTTCCTGGTCGGCTCCGGCGGCGGGGACGGCGGACCCTGGCACTACATCGGCGTCGCGGTCCCGATCGCGATCGGCCTGGTCCGGTTCGCCAGCACCAAGTTCCGGATCACCCCGGGCCAGATCGAGCTGCACCGCGGGATCCTCGGTCGCAACGTGCTCACCGCTCCCCTGGACCGGGTGCGGACCGTGGAGCTCACCGCGACGCCGATCCACCGGATCCTCGGCCTGGAGAAGGTCGAGATCGGCACCGGCAGTGCGAAGAAGGGCGGCGACTCCCGCCTGGTTCTCGACTCCCTCGGTCGCGAGGAGGCCCAGCGGCTGCGCACCGCGCTGCTGGACCGGGCACCGGTCCCGGCAGGCTCGACCAGCACGGACGCGGGCGCCACCAGCACGGTCCCGGGAGCAGCCACGCCGCCCAGCCCCCAGGTCATCCTGCGGTTCGATCCACGTTGGGTCCGGTACGCGCCGCTCACCTCGTCCGGCGTGCTGATCGCGGTCGGCGCCCTCGGCGCTGTCGGCGGCCCGCTCTCGGGGAGCAATCTGATCTCCGACATCGCGAACTCCGACGCGCTGAACAGCCTGGCCGACGTGGCGGTCTCGGTGCTGGTGCTGAGCCTGCTGGTCGGGTTCGTGGTGCTGTCCTCGCTGCTGGCGAGCGGTGGGTACCTGCTGCAGAACTGGGGCTTCACGCTCACCCGGGACGACCGGTCGCGGACCTACCACGTACGCCGCGGAGCGCTCACCACCCGTGAGACCACCATCGACCTCGACCGCCTCCGCGGCCTGGAGGTGCACGAACCCCTCGGCCTGCGGCTGGCCGCGGCCGGTCGCCTCAACGCGATCGTCACCGGTCTCGACCGCCGGTCCGAGGGCAGCTCGCCGATGGTTCCGGCGGCGCCGCGCACGGTCGTCGTCGGGGTCGGTGAACACGTCCTCGCCGAGACCGGCCCGCTGCACGCGGACCTCGTCCAGCACGGACCGGCGGCGCAGCGGCGGCGCTACCTCCGCGCGGTGGTGCCGGTCGCGCTCGTCCCGCTGGTGCTGCTGCTGCTCGTCATGCTCGGCCCGACGCCGTGGTGGCTCGTCGCCCTGACGCTCCCGCTGCCGGTGCTCGGCGTGCCGCTGGCGCGCGACCGCTACCGCCGACTCGGACACGCGCTCACGCCGTCGTACCTGGTGATGCGGTGGGGCTGCTTCCGCGGACGCCGGGACGCGCTCCAGCGGTCCGGGATCATCGGCTGGAACATCAAGCAGACGTTCTTCCAGCGCCGGGCGGGCCTGGTCTCGCTCACGGCGACGACCGCTGCGGGGCGGCAGTCCTACGAGGTGCTGGACCTGGACGAGGACGCAGCAACCGCGCTCGCGGACGCGGCGGTCCCGGGGTTGGTCAGCCAGTTCCTGCAACGGTGATTGAGGTGCAGTCGCTCTGGCGACTGCCTCGAAATCGGGCGACGTCCCTGCAGATCCTCACCAGGTTTCGAGGCTCGCGCCAGGGCGCTCGCACCTCAACCACCGAGCTCAGATCTGGCGCACACGTCACCAGGTTTCGAGGCTCGCGCTAGGGCGCTAGCACCTCAACCAGCGTTAGATGAGCTTCTTGAACACCGGCATCGGGGCGTGCTTCATGACCAGGCCGAGCGGCGCCCACGGCAGGGCCGGGACCGACGCCGAGCCGACCTCGCGCTCGATCGCGGAGACCATCGCCTTCACGCCGTCCTCGGTCGAGGCCATCAGGGGCGTCGGCTTGTCGATCTTGTCGTTCATCTCCGAGGCGATGTAGCCCGGGTAGAGCACGGTCACCTTGATCGGCTTGCCGTAGAGCTCGGCGCGCAGACCCTCGGCCAGGTGGGCGACACCGGCCTTGGTGGCGGCGTAGGTGGTCAGGCTCTTCGGCATCCCGCGGACCGCGGACATCGAGCTGATCATCACGAAGTGCCCGGCGTTCTGCTCCCGGAAGATCTCCATCGCCGCCTCGGACTGGCACAGGGCGGCGACGAAGTTGGTCATCGCGGTCTCGCGGTTCGCGTAGTACTTCCCGGTGCCCAGCGGTGCGCCCTTCCCGAGTCCGGCGTTGATGACGATCCGGTCGATCGTGCCGAAGTCCGTCTTGAACGCACGGAAGACCTCGAAGACCTGGTCGTCGTCGGTGACGTCCAGGGCTCGCAGCTCGACGCGACGGCCCGGGTCGGCCGCCAGGATCTCGGCCTTCAGCGCGTCCAGCTTCTCGGTACGCCGCGCGCACAGCGCCAGGTCGTAACCCTTGGCCGCGAACTGGCGGGCCATCTCGGCGCCCAAGCCGCTGCTCGCGCCGGTGATGAGAATGGTCTTCGTCATGGTTCTCCTCGGTGATCGAGCGTTGTCGAGATCATCGGTAGGTGACCGCGCCGGCGACGCCGTCGAGGTGGGACTGGTCGTTGTAGGTGAGCAGGTTGATGCCACGAGAACCGGTGACCAGACGGGTCAGGGCCGAGTTCACGGCCATCCTGTTCAGGCGCGTCCACAGGTCGCTGCTCCCGCCCTCGACGAGCACCTCGGCGACGGCCCAGCCGATCGGACCGCCCGAG
>JBJMIP010000308.1:0-25125 GCA_045806825.1 Marmoricola sp. | reverse complement strand
CGCGACGGCGATCGCCTTCGTTCGTTACGATCTGCCGCTCTCGTCATTCGAGTTCGAGACGTAGACCGTGCCAGCTGCGGGTGTTCCTGGTGGTGCGATAGCGACACTGTCGGTGCCGCGTCCCACCTTGATCGATGTGCCGCTCGAGTCACCGGCCCTGATAACCCAGAGCGTGTTGTCCTGGGAGTCCGTGACGTAGACGGTCCCGGATTGGACCGCCTGTCTGTCGCCCGACGGGCTGCATCCGCCCAGCAGGACCACGACAAGCGTCAGAACGGCCAGCGCGGCAGATGCCTGGAGTCGACGGATCGAAAGGAGCACGACCGAAGCCTAGTGTTCGGCTTGTCCGAGAAGTGGCGACAGTTGGCGCGTCAGGCCAGGCCCAGCCAGCCCAGGATCGACGTCAGCGTGTTCGGGATCAGCGCAGCAGCGTCGGTCGGCGTCATGCCCTGGACCTTGGCGGCGCACTTGCTCTTCGCAGCGTCGAGCAGGTGCAGCGGGTCCGGGATGGTCGCGAACTGGCTGTTGCAGAAGTCCAGTGCCTCGGTCAGCGTCGACAGGGTGTCGACGACCGGCTGGGTGACGCCACCGAGGCCCTTGGTCAGCGGGTCGGTGAGCGGCGCCAGCGGGTTGGCCGGGGTGGTCGGCGTGGTGGGCGTCGACGGCCCGGTCGGGTCGCCGCTCGGCTGCTGGGTGCCACCGCCGGTGCCGCCCGAGGTGCCGCCGGTCGTCCTGGTGCCCTTGGCCGGCTTGTGGGTCCGGTTCTGGATCGCCGAGGAGTAGCTCGGGGTGAAGACGGTGCCGCCGTAGGTGCCGGACGGGATCGCGGTGTAGTCGCCCTGGCTGTAGGCCTCCATGATGCGCAGCACCAGGTCGACGTACGCGCGGCTGTGGTTGTAGCGGTAGACCGCCGCTTCCTGGCCGGCGCGGCTGGACAGGTCGTCGGTGCCGGAGCAGAGGTAGACGCCGGTCGCCAGCGAGGCGTCGTCGATGTCCTGCGGGTTGCGCTGGCCGTCGCCGTCGGCGTCGACCTTCACCGACGACCAGGTCGACGGGATGAACTGCATGGGGCCGACCGCGCGGTCGTAGACGGTGTCGTGGTCGAGCTGGCCACCGTCGGTGTCCATGATCGCCTGGGTGCCGTTGTCGCCGTTCAGCTCCGGGCCGAAGATGCCCGGGTTGCTGACGCCGTCGGAGCCGAGGGTGTTGCCGCCGTACTGGCCGTGGTCGGACTCGACGCGACCGATCGCGGCGAGCAGCTCCCAGCCGACGTTGCAGGTCGGGTCGGCGGCGTCGATGATCTGGGCGCCGCGCTGGTAGGCCGAGAGAGCCGCGGACGGGATGCCGCTGGTCGAGGCGCCGGCGACGACGGAGTCGGCGGTGCCGTCGGGGACGCTCGGGGCGATCGAGCCCGGGATCGGGACGCTGGCAGGAGCCTGGATGGCCTTGCTGGGCACGGAGGTCCCGTCGGGCAGGTCCTTGCCGGTGGTCTTGCTGGCCGACGCGGTGTCGACGCCAGTGAGGCTGGCGGTCCACGCCGCGCACACGAGGGCGAGCGGAACGAGGGTGGCGGCCTTGCTCTTGCGGCTCTTGAGCAGTCCTGACATGCGGTGAGTCTCCCTGGCGTGCGTAATCGGCCCGATTGCGATAAATCGGGCGTCACCCTTTTCAACGATTATCCCCGAATGGGGTCACGCTGAGACAAATGTCTAGTTTCTGCTAGACCATTTCCGTCCCCACGTACTCCTGAGACGCAGCTGCACCGAAATCGTGTCGCGGAACCCGCGAGGAAATTCCTTATCCGAATCTCAGGGCTCCTCCCGGTCACGCCCTGGACCGCAATTCGTCGCCAGCGCGGGGAGTCGGCGAGAATGCCCGGGTGTCTTCCCCCGCCTCCGTCCCTGCCTCCGAGCAGTGGTTCGACCGCGCGCGGGGGGTCACCCCGGGCGGCGTGAACTCGCCGGTCCGTGCGTTCGCCGCTGTCGGCGGCACTCCGCGCTTCATGGCGTCGGGCTCGGGCGCGTGGTTGACCGACGTCGACGGCAACTCCTACGTCGACCTGGTCTGCTCCTGGGGCCCGATGCTGCTCGGCCACGCACACCCCGAGGTGCTCGCGGCGGTGGGTGCGGCGATCGCGCGCGGGACCTCCTACGGGACCCCGACCACGACCGAGGTCGAGCTCGCCGAGGAGATCGTGGCGCGCACCCCGGTCGAGAAGGTGCGGCTGGTCAGCTCCGGGACCGAGGCCACCATGTCCGCGATCCGGCTGGCCCGCGGTTTCACCCAGCGCGACCTGGTCGTGAAGTTCGCCGGCTGCTACCACGGTCACGTCGACTCGCTCCTGGCCAGCGCCGGCTCCGGCCTGGCCACGCTCGGGGTGAGCAGCACGCCGGGCGTCCCGGCGAGCGCCGCAGCCCAGACCATCGTGCTCCCGTTCAACGACCGCGCCGCGGTGGAGGCTGCCTTCGCGGAGCACGGTGACCAGATCGCGTGCCTGATCACCGAGGCCTCGCCCGGCAACATGGGCGTCGTTCCCCCGGAGCCGGGCTTCAACGCCTTCCTGTCCGACATCTGTGCGCGGCACGGCGCCCTGTTCGTCTCCGACGAGGTGATGACCGGGTTCCGCGTCAGCCGCAGTGGCCAGTGGGGAACCGACGGTGCCGTCGAGGGCTGGACGCCCGACCTGGTCACCTTCGGCAAGGTGATGGGTGGAGGCTTCCCGGCCGCGGCGTTCGGCGGTCGCGCCGACGTGATGGCGTTGCTGTCGCCCGAGGGTCCCGTCTACCAGGCCGGCACGCTCTCGGGTAATCCCGTCGCGACCGCTGCGGGTCTGGCCACGTTGCGGTTGGCCGACGACGCCGTGTACGCCCGGGTCGACGAGGTTGCGGCGACGATCTCCTCGGCCGCGTCCGCCGCGCTCTCCGAGGCCGGGGTCGCCCACCGGTTGCAGGCCAACGGCAACATGTTCTCGATCTTCTTCGGCGACCTGCCGCCGGTGCGCGACTACGCGACCGCGCAGACCCAGGACGTGGGCGGCTTCAAGGCTTTCTTCCACGCGATGCTCGACGCGGGTGTGTACCTGCCGCCGAGCGCGTTCGAGGCGTGGTTCGTCTCGAGCGCCCACGACGACCGTGCCGTCCAGCACGTGCTGGACGCCCTGCCCGCTGCTGCTGCTGCGGCCGGCCGGGTTCCGACAGGCTCTACCACCGGTGAGGGAAACGCATGAGCACGACGACCGTCCACCTGCTGCGTCACGGCGAGGTCTTCAACCCCAACGGGATCCTCTACGGCCGCGCTCCGGGCTTCAACCTGTCCGACCGCGGCCTCGCGATGGCCGAGCGGGTGGCCGAGCGGATCGGTGAGCACGACATCAGCTACGTCGTCGCCTCCCCGCTCGAGCGCGCCCAGCAGACCGCGGCGCCGATCGCGGCCGCCCGCGGGGTCGAGATCGTCACCGACGAGCGCGTCATCGAGTCCACCAACATCTTCGAGGGTCGGCCGTTCTCCGTCGGCGACGGCGTGCTGCGCCGCCCGAGCGCGTGGAAGCACCTGTGGAACCCGCTGAAGCCGTCGTGGGGCGAGCCGTACGCCGAGGTGGCGGCCCGGATGTGGGCAGCCGTCGAGGACGCCCGCACAGCAGCCGAGGGCCACGAGGCGCTGATCGTCTCCCACCAGCTGCCGATCTGGATCTGCCGGCTGCACGCCGAGAAGCGTCGCTTCATGCACGACCCGCGCAAGCGCCAGTGCACCCTGTGCAGCCTGACCTCGTTCACCTTCGAGGGCACCGAGCTGGCCAGCGTCGGGTACGCCGAGCCTGCCGGCGACATGATCCCCGAGGCCGAGCGCCGCGCTGCGTTCTCCTCCGGCACCGGCTTCGTGGCGGGCGCGGTGACCGAGCCCAACGACCTCTCCGCCCAGCCGGGCTCGAACCCGGACGCCAGCTGAGTCGATGTCCCACCGCGCCCGCTTCCTGCTGCCCGTCGTCGCCCTCCTGGCGCTGACGGCCGGCTGCGGCGAGGGCCTGACGGGAACCTCCGACCACGGCTACCAGGGTGGCGACGGCACCATCACCGTGCTCCCGGTCGCCAAGCGGAAGACTCCCGACCCGGTCAGCGGCACCACGCTGGAGGGCACGAAGGTCTCGCTCTCCGACTTCAAGGGCAAGATCGTCGTGATCAACGTCTGGGGCTCGTGGTGCCCGCCGTGCCGGTCCGAGGCCGACGACCTGTCGGTGGCGGCCGAGGAGCTGATGCCGAAGGGCGTGGTGTTCCTCGGCATCAACACCCGCGACAACAGCCGGGACACGGCGCTGGCCTTCCAGCGCAGCAAGAACGTGCCGTACTCCTCGATCTTCGACCCCGGCGGCGACACCCTCACCAACTTCCACCGGACTCTGAGCCCGAACGCGATCCCGAGCACCGTCGTCATCGACGCGCAGGGCCGGGTCGCGGCGAGCATCATCGGTGAGCTCACCAGCGCCCGCACGCTGATCGACCTCGTCGACGAGGTCGCCGGGAAGGCCGCGAAGTGATCCTCCTCGAGGCCAGCGGCTGGTTCCGCGACACCGTGCTGAACGGGTCGCTGCTGCTCGCGGTCCCGGTGGCGCTGGTCGCCGGCCTGGTCTCGTTCTTCAGCCCGTGCGTGGTGCCGCTGCTCCCGGGCTACCTCTCCTACACGACCGGACTGGCCGGCACCGACCTCGAGCAGGGCAGCCGTGGTCGGATGCTCGCCGGATCGCTTCTGTTCGTGCTCGGCTTCTCGTTCGTCTTCGTCTCCTACGGCGCCCTCTTCGGTGCCGTCGGCGACTGGCTCTACCGCTACCAGGACCAGATCACCTACGTGCTCGGAGGGCTGACGATCCTGCTCGGCATCGCCTTCCTCGGCGCGGTGCCCTGGCTGCAGCGCGACTGGCGCTTCCACCGGGTGCCCGCGGTCGGTCTGGCCGCGGCCCCGATGCTCGGCGTGCTCTTCGGCCTGGGCTGGACGCCGTGCATCGGCCCGACGCTCGGCGCGATCACCACGCTCGCCTTCAACGAGGGCAGTGCGGAGCGCGGGGCGCTGCTCAGCCTGGTCTACTGCCTCGGTCTCGGTGTCCCGTTCATCGTCGCCGCGCTGGCCTACCGCCGGATGCTCGGCACGGTCCGCTGGGTCCGCAAGCACCAGGCGTGGGTCACCCGCATCGGTGGGCTGATGCTGATCGTCGTCGGCATCCTCCTGGTCACCGGTTGGTGGGACGCCCTCGTCGGCGACCTGCGCGGCTGGGTCTCCGGCAGCACGGTGGGGATCTGATGAGCGAGGAGCAGGAGCCGGCCGGCGTTCCGGCGTACGGGCACACCCGCGACGTCGAGACCGGTGCCGCTCCGCTGGCGCCGCGCGAGTTCCTGCGCTGGACCTGGCGCCAGCTCACCTCGATGCGCACCGCCCTGATCCTGCTGTTCCTGCTGGCGCTCGGCGCCATCCCGGGCTCGGTGATCCCGCAGGACAACGTCGACGCCCTGCTGGCTGCCCAGTGGCGCCGCGACCACCCGTCGCTCGGGCCGGTCTACGCGAAGCTCGGACTGTTCTCGGTCTACGACTCGGTCTGGTTCGCAGCGATCTACCTGCTGCTGATGATCTCGCTGGTCGGCTGCATCCTGCCGCGGACCCGGGTCTACCTCCGCGCCCTGCGTGCGCGGCCGCCGAAGACCCCGCGCAACCTGACCCGGCTGCCGGAGTACCGCACGTTCGAGACCGCCGAGGAGCCCGACGCGGTGCTCGACCGGGCGCGCAAGGCGTTGGGCGGGTACCGGGTCGACCGGCACGAGAGCTCGATCTCCGCGGAGCGCGGCTACCTGCGCGAGGCCGGCAACCTGCTGTTCCACCTGTCCGTGCTGATCGTGCTGGTCGGTTTCGCCAGCGGCTCGCTGCTCGGCTACAAGGGCGGCGTCATCGTGGTGACCGGCGGCCAGTTCGCCAACGTCGCCAGCCAGTACGACGAGTTCGACCCGGGCACCCTGTTCAACTCCAAGAACCTCGCGCCGTTCTCGTTCGGGCTCACCGACTTCAAGGTGAAGTTCATCGACCAGGGCCGCGAGCTCGGGATGGCCCAGAAGTTCTCCGCCGGCCTCGACTTCCGCACCGGACCGGGCGCGAAGCAGCAGCACACCCGCATCGAGGTCAACCACCCGCTCTCGATCGACGGCTCGAAGGTCTACCTGATCGGGCACGGCTACGCGCCGAACGTGACGGTGCGCAACGCCGACGGCTCGATCGCGTTCTCGGGCCCGGTGGTGTTCACCCCCGAGGACAGCAGCTTCCGCTCCAGCGGCGTGATCAAGGTCCCCGACGCAGCGCCGAAGCAGCTGGGGTTCCGCGGCGAGTTCTACCCGACGTACGCGTTCACGATGTCGACCGGCCCGTTCTCGGCGTTCCCGGACGCGAAGAACCCGGCGTTGTCCCTGCTGCTCTACGCCGGTGACCTCGGCATGGACAGCGGGGTGCCGCAGTCGGTCTACGCCCTGGACATGACCGGGCTCGAGCAGGTCAAGGCCGAAGGCAAGGCCTTCCGCGTCGACATCGCGCAGGGGCAGACCAGGCAGCTGCCCGACGGTCTGGGCTCGATCACCTTCAACGGCGTCGACCGTTTCGTGAAGCTCCAGGTGAGTCGCAACCCCGGCGGCTGGATCGCGCTGCTGGGCATGGTGCTGGCCCTGACCGGGCTGCTCGGGTCGCTGTTCATCCGGCCTCGCCGGATCTGGGTCTCGGTACGTCGCGACGGCGCGCGTACTGTCGTGGAGGTCGCCGGGCTGGACCGCTCGGCCGGTGGTGACCTCTCCGGTCGGGTCGACGACCTGATCGGTCAGCTGGAGGAGAAGAGAACGTGAGCCACGACCAGTTCGAGCTGCTGAGCAACCAGGCCATCGCGGTCTGCGGCGCCTTCTACTTCGTCGCCCTGCTGTGCCACCTCGCCGAGTGGGCGGTCGCCCGGTCGGTCCCGGCCGCGGTGCCCGCCGCCGCGTCGGTCGGTGCTGGTGCCCCGATCGAGGCAGAGCTCGCGACGGCCGACGAGTCCGACGAGGCCGCCGTGAAGATGGAGAGGTTCGCCCGGTGGGGCATGGTCGCGACCATCGTCGCCGCCGCGGTGCACTTCGTCGCGGTCGCCTCCCGCGGACTCGCCGCCGACCCGGTGCGGGTGCCCTGGGGCAACATGTACGAGTTCACGATGACGGGCACGCTGGTCGTCGTCGTCGGCTACCTGCTGATGTACAAGAAGTTCTCGCTGCAGTGGCTCTCACCGGTGGTGACCGGCTTCGTGCTGATCACCCTGATGGTCGACGTGCTGCTGCTCTACACCCCGGTCGTGCCGCTGCGCGATGCGCTGCAGTCGCCGTGGCTGGTCATCCACGTCATCGCGGCGATCACCGCGACCGGTGCTTTCACTCTCGGCGGGATGGCGTCGGTGCTGTACCTGGTCAAGGAGCGCTGGCTCGAGCGCGGTGGGTCGCAGGACGCCAGCACCGGCGGTTACCTCGCCCGGCTGCCCGGCCTGAACGAGCTCGATCGGATGGCGTACCGCACCCACGCGTTCGCGTTCCCGGTGTGGACCTTCGCAGCGCTGATCGCCGGCCCGATCTGGGCGCAGGCGGCGTGGGGCCGCTACTGGGGCTGGGACCCCAAGGAGGTCTGGGCGTTCATCACCTGGGTCGTCTACGCGGCGTACCTGCACGCCCGCGCCACCGCTGGCTGGAAGGGGCGCGCCGCCGCGATCATCGCCCTGATCGGTTTGGCCACGCTCTGGTTCAACTTCGTCGGCATCAACTTCTTCTTCGGCAGCGGGAGCCAGCACTCCTACGCCTGACCCGCTCGGTGGACTAGTCGATTTCAGCGCATCCCGGAGAAATCGGGCCTACGATCAAAGGGTCGTCGAGGGGGAGGGACCCGTCGGCACGGGGTGAGCGGGTTTTGGCATGGCACGACGCGGATTGCAGTTGGCCCAGCGCCGATGGGACGCCGGTCACTGATGCGCGTCGTGGTGGCGGACAACGACGCCGATGCCCTGGACCTCGCGCTGACCGACCTGCGTCTGGAAGGGCACGAGGTCTTCGGTGCCTCGGACGCGTCCGGCGCTGAGCTGCTCGTCGAAGCCGTCTCGCCGCAGGCGGTCGTCCTGGACTACCGGATGCCTCCCGGGGAGGACGGTTTGTCCCTGGCAGCGCGGTTGGCCCATGATCACGCCGGGCTCCGCGTCCTGATCTACAGCAACTACCAGAGCATCGAGCTCCGGGAACGTGCGGCGAGCCTGGGGGTGCCGTTCCTGGCCAAGGGCAATCTCAAGGCACTCCGGTCCGCGCTGGTGGCACCGTGAGCCGGCGCGAGCGGCTGATGCCGTTCAGTGCACTGCTGGTCGCTTTCCTGGCACTCCTTGCCGCCACCACCGTCATCGTCGTCGGCCGGCACGCCGATCGGCTCACCGCGGAGCGCGAGGCCGCAGCGTCCGCCGCCGACGCCGTGACCGTCGTGGCCGCCGAGCTCCGCAGCGAGCTGACCGCCGCCGGTCTGTCCGCGGTCGTGGGCCAGGACGGCCAGAGCGCTGCTCACGCGGTCGCGCAAGGCATCGCCGAGTCGGCGCTCACCGTGGCCCGGGACTCCGGTCGGCCGGTTCTCGACGACTCGGGCGCCGGGATCGTCGTGGCGCGCTACCGCGGTGCCACCGTTCCCCCCGACGTCCAGGAACGGCGTGACCAGGTTGCCGGCTACGACGTCGTGCCACTGGAGCTGGCCCCCACGCTGAAGGCACTCGTGCCGTCCGGAGGTGGGATCACGGTGAGCGGCCCGGACCGGAAGATCTGGTCGGTCCCCGCGACCGGGCCCGGCTCCGCGGCATCGTTCAGCACCTCCCTCGGGCCCGACCTGGCGACCGGCTGGACGATCACCGTCTGGACGACGTCGCCCCGGACGCCGGCGGCCGCCTGGATGGCTGCTACCACGCTGCTCGTGCTCGGACTCGCGGTGGCGAGCTGGGTCGCCTTCCGCCAGCGTGATTCACGCCGCCGTCGCCTCGAGCTGCGCGGACTGCAGCAGACGAGCGCCACCGTTGCCGAGGTCGCGACCCTGGCCCAGCACAGCCTGGACCTCGGGGACGTGCTCCCGGCCGTGGCGACCGAGCTCGTAGCGGCGCTCGGTCTGCGCGGTCTGTCGCTGAGCGTGCCGACCGCCCTGGGCGAGCGTCCACTGTTCGTCATGGGTGTCGCTCCCGACCCGCAGGTGCGGCCTCAAGAACGCGACGAGGTGGACGCTGGTGCGACGCTGGCGATGGTGCTCTCGCGGGGCGGACGGGTGGTGGCCACCCTCCGGGTCACTGCCGGACAAGCCTTGGGTCCCGACGACGTCCGGACCCTGGTCGCTGCCGGCGACGTGCTCACCTCGGCCTTGGCCAACGCCGAGCTGTTCGCCCAGCAGTCCGAGGTGATCAACCGGATGCGCACGGTGGACCAGCTCAAGACGGTGTTCCTGGCGACCGCGTCGCACGAGCTGAGGACGCCGGTCGTCACGATGGCCGGGTACGCGAACCTGCTGCACTCGAACTGGGACGTGCTCCCTCCCGACGCGGCGCGTGGCTACGCCGAGCGGATCGACAGCATCGCCCAGCGCCTGAACGTCCTGGTGGAGGACATCCTGGACTTCTCACGGCTGCAGTCCGGCAAGGGCCCGGGCGCGACCGACGAGGTGCTGGATCTTGCCGACGAGGTGGGGCGGGCACTCGACGAGCTGACCGATGTCGCGCCCGATCACGAGGTCCGCTACCAGGCCGGCCCGGGACTCCCGGTCACCGGTTCGCGGCAAGCCGTCGACCGGGTCGTCGTCAACCTGGTCGGGAACGCGGCCAAGTACTCCGGGGCCGGCAGCACCATCCGGGTCAGCACGCGGGAGCTGGACGGGCGCGCCGAGCTGGTGGTCGAGGACGAGGGTCCCGGCATTCCCCTCGACCAGCGCGAGCAGGTTTTCAGCCCGTTCTTCCGCGGATCCGGCGACGAGGTGGTTCGCACCCGCGGTGCCGGTCTGGGCCTGGCGATCGTGGTCGAGTTCGCCGCCTCCATGAGTGGCCGGGCCCGGGTGGAGGAATCTGCGAGCGGCGGCGCGAGATTCGTCGTGTCCTACCCGCTGCTCGAGGTCGACCCGTTGATCGAGACCAAGACCGAGATCGAGACCGTGATCGACCCTGTGAGCGGCCCCGTGAACGAGAACCTGATCGAAACCGGAGGGGCTCATGTTCAAGCGTGATCGTCTGCTTCCGGGTGCCGCGCTGGTCGCGGTGCTCGCGGTGGCGCTGGGTGTCGTCGTCCTGCTGAGCACCGCCAGCACCAGGGGCACGCACGCACTCGAGGACCTGCAGGTCGCCCAGGTCCGGTCGGCGGCAACGAGCTTCGACGCGCGCATCTCGGCAAGCTTCTCCTCCGTCGGCGGGCTCGGCGCCCGGCCCTGGGAGCTGACCCCGGGAAGCGCCGCCGACCAAGCGGGGCTCGAGACCTTCGCGCTCGACCCGAACGCGATCTCCGGCTACTTCCTCGTCAATGCCACCGACGAGATCACCAGCGGCGTCCTGCTGCGTCCCGGACGTCTCGGCTCGAAGTTCGATCCGTCCAACTGGGCCAGGCTGTCCAAGGCCCTCGAATCCGCTCCCGCGGTGGTGCTGCCGGTGTCGACCGATGCGGTGACGACTGAGCTGCCCGCGTACGCGTTCGCGGTGGCGATCCGTGGGAAGAGCCCGACCAGCGTCCGGGGCGCCTTTGTCTTCGAGCAGGCGGTGACGGCCGACTCGGCGTTCAACGTCGAGATCCGGGCGACGCTGAAAGGCTCGCACAGCACCGCGGCACTGCGCTTCCTGGACAGCAACGGCACTGTGGTCGCCACGACGCTGGACAGCGGCCTCGGGATGCCGGTGCCCGACGAGCGGCTGCGCCGCCTCGGTCCGGGTCTGCACCGCATCGGTGGCGACCTGGTCGTCGAGGCGGACGTCCCCACCGTCGGCTGGCGGGTGGTGTTCACCCAGAGCCGCTCGGAGTTCGTCAAGCCGCTGGCCGGCCCGCTGCAAACTGCCGGCCTGGTCCTGGTCCTGCTGCTCCTGGGCGTCGGGGTGGCCCTGACCTGGCTGCTGTCCCGGCGCCTGCGTCAGGCCCGGGAGGAGGAGAAGCGACTGCTCGAGCTGCACAGTGCGCAGGAGGAGTTCATCTCGGTGGTCTCCCACGAGCTCCGCACCCCGGTCTCCGGGGTCCTGGGCTTCCTGCAGACCACGCTCGACCACTGGCCGTCGATGAGCGACGAGGAACGGCACAGCGCGGTACGACGAGCCTTCACGAATGCGCGGCGTCTCCAGGCGATGGCTCGCGACGTCCTCGACACCGAGAGCATCGAGTCGGGCCAGTTCGGCTACCTGAGGCACCCGATCAACCTTGTCGACGAGGTCCGGACCTCGGTCGAGACCTACGAAGGCGGTCCGGTCCAGGTGATCCTCGACGTGCCCGACGGCGAAGTCATGGTGAACGGGGACGCCGACCGCCTTCAGCAGGTCCTGGCGAACCTGCTGGACAACGCCCTCAAGCACTCCGCCGGAGACAGTCCGGTCGAGGTCTCGCTGCAGCGGACCGGAGAGGTCGCACAGATCACCGTCGTGGACCACGGGGCCGGGATCGACCCGGACCAGCTGTCGCGCATCTTCGACAAGTTCGTCCGCGCCCGCGAGGGAACCGTGACCGGAACCGGCCTCGGGCTCTACATCGCCCGACGGATCGTCGAGGCGCACGGCGGGCGGATCTGGGCTGAGAGCGCCCTCGGAACCTCAGCACGTTTCATCGTCGAACTGCCGTGCGCCGATCGAGTCGATAGTGTCGTGACAGCATGAATGAAGAACTCAGCAGCGAAGCGACCTCAGTCCTGCTCGTCGACGACGAGCCGGATATCCGCGAGCTGGCCCGGCTCTTCCTCGAGATGGACGGTCTCCAGGTGAACGAGGCGGCTGACGGGACGGCGGCTCTCAAGCGGTTCGCCGAGCTCAACCCGCCTCCGCAGCCCTCGGTGGTCATCCTCGACAACCGGATGCCGGGCCTGTCGGGCGTCGAGGTCGCCGAGAAGATGCTCTCCATCTATCCCGAGCAGCTGATCGTGCTGTTCTCCGCCTTCCTGGACCGTGACACCGAAGCCGCGGCGTCCGCCGTCGGGGTGACCGTGTGCGTGTCCAAGACGGAGCTGAAGCGGCTGCCGCAGATCGTCCGTGGCTTGATGGCCGCCGCCTGAGCGCCCGGCGACGTCCCTAGGGAAGCGGCGGTTGCTGCCCGGATCGTGTGGCGACGCACCCACGCGTTCGCGTTTCGGCCGTGCGAGCCGTTGGAGACGCTTTCTGATCAGCTGGCGAGAGCCTTCTCGATCTCCGGGATCAGCTTCTCCGGCGCGGTCGTCGGGCTGAAGCGCTTGATCACCTGGCCGTCCTTGCCCACCAGGAACTTGGTGAAGTTCCACTTGATGGCGCTGCCGAGCGCTCCGCCCTTCTCGGACTTGAGCCACTGGTAGAGCGGGTGCGCGTCGTCGCCGTTGACCTCGATCTTCTCGAACATCGGGAACGTGACGCCGTAGTTCTTCTGGCAGAACTCGCCGATCCCGGCTTCGTCGCGCGGCTCCTGGCCGGCGAACTGGTTGCACGGGAAGCCGAGGATGACCAGACCCTGGTCGACGAACTTCTCGTAGATCGACTCCAGCCCGGTGAACTGGGGCGTCAGGCCGCAGGCGGTGGCGGTGTTCACCACGAGCACCACCTTGCCGGCGTACGCCGCGAGGTCCTGCTCCTGACCGGTCAGCGTGTTGGCCGAGAAGTCACTCAGGCTGGTCATGGTTCTCCTGGGGGCTGGGAGGGGTGTCCTCTTGGGTTCGTCGGCGCTCGCGATCCAGATTGCGCAGGAAGGCGTCATCGTCGTCCGGTCCGACCGGTCCCCGGGGTAACGGTCGCGCGGGGCCGGATGATTCCCCACCGGAGTTCCTGCGGTCGATCGCCCAGAAGAAGCCGTAGAGCACGGCGGCTAGGAGAAGTAGCAGGAAGATGAACCTGATCACGCTTGCAGCCTAGTTCGTGGGTGGTTCCGGGGAGCGCATACCCTTCTGGGGTGAAGCACTTCCTCATCTACACCGGGCTGCGCATCGCGCTGTTCGTGGCCTGCTGGGCAGCCTTCGCCGGGCTCGGCGCGATCGTGTTCGGCAGCAGCGCCAAGGTCGGCATCTGGGCCCTGGTGCTCGCGGCCGTGCTGTCCTCGCTCCTCTCGCTGCGCTTCCTCGCCGGCCCGCGGGAGCGGTTCGCCCAGAGCGTCCAGGCCCGGGCCGAGCGTGCCACCGCGGCGTTCGAGGAGCGGAAGACCCGCGAGGACGTCGACTAGGACGTCAACTAGGACGTCAACGGGCGATGAGCAGGCCGGCGAAGGTGCCGGCCGCGTAGAGCAGCTCTGCCACGCCCGTCAGCTGGAGCACCGGGATCAGCGCCGGGCCCTTGCCCTGGTCGCGCACCACGATCGCGTTGGCGCGGAACAGCGGCACCACCGCGACCAGGGCCAGCAGGGCCCACGGAGTCTCCTCGACCGCGAGGGCTGCCGAGGCGGCGAACGCGGTGGCGATCAGGTACGTGTAGAGCGACCGGGTGCCGTCGTCCCCGAGCCGGACCGCCAGGGTCCGCTTGCCCGATGCGGTGTCGGTCGGGATGTCGCGCAAGTTGTTCGCGACCAGGATCGCGCAGGCCAGGGCACCGATGCCGATGGCCGGCCACCACGCCATGCCGGGCAGGTGCTCGCCCTGGACGTAGACGGTGCCGAGCACGGCGACCAGGCCGAAGAACACGAAGACCATCACCTCGCCCAGGCCGAGGTAGCCGTAGGGCTTCTTGCCCCCGGTGTAGAACCACGCCGCCAGGATCGAGACGGCGCCGAGGCCGACCAGCCACCACGACGTGGACGCCGCGAGCACGACGCCGACCGCTGCCGCGAGACCGAAGGAGCCGAACGCGGCCCGCTTCACGGCCGCGGGGGAGGCGAGCTTCGACCCGACGAGGCGCAGCGGGCCGACCCGGACGTCGTCGGTGCCGCGGATGCCGTCGGAGTAGTCGTTGGCGTAGTTCACGCCGATCTGCAGCAGCAGCGAGACGGCGAGCGCGAGCGCGGCCTTCCACCAGACCTCGTCGTGGTGGTACGCCGCGACGCCGGTGCCCGCGAGGACCGGTGCCACCGCTGCGGGCAGGGTCCGCGGACGGGCGCCTTCGATCCACTGTGCTGCTGTTGCCATGGCCCGGATTCTCGCACCCGCGGTGGTCGCTAGATTCAGGGGTGTGAGCAGCTTGCGGCCGGTGTCCGGCGATGCCGAGGAGATCGAGGCGCTGCTCCGCGACTGGGACGCCGCCGCGGACCCTGCGCCACTGGTGATCGAGACCTCCGGGTCGACCGGCCAGCCCAAGCGCGTGCTGCTCTCCCGCGCGGCCCTGCGCGCCTCGGCGGATGCCACCCACGCACGTCTGGGAGGTCCCGGGCGCTGGGAGCTGAACCTGCCGCCGACCTACGTCGCCGGGGTGCAGGTGCTCTTCCGGACCATCCGTGCCGGCGACGACCTCGACCGCTCCTACATCTCGCTGGTGCCGACCCAGCTGGTCCGGATGCGCGAGGAGTGGTCCGCTCTCACCGCCTACGACGCCGTGCTGGTCGGTGGTGGCCCGCTCGAACCCGCGGTGCGGGCCGAGGCCGAGGCGGCCGGCGTACGGGTCGTTCAGACGTACGGGATGAGTGAGACCTGCGGCGGGTGCGTCTACGACGGCGTGCCCCTGGAAGGGGTCGAGGTCCGCATCGAGGAGGACCAGCAGGTGCTGCTGCGCGGCTCGGTGCTCTTCGACGGCTACGAGCACGATGCGGATCGCACGGCAGCCGCCTTCCGCGACGGCTGGCTGATCACCAACGACCTGGGCCACTGGACCGAGGACGGACGGCTGCGGATCGACGGGCGCACCGACGACGTCATCATCAGCGGCGGCGTGAAGGTGCCCGCCCGCGCGGTCGCCGGCGCACTGGCCGGGCACCCGGACGTCGAGGCCGTCGAGGTGCTCGGCGTCCCGGACGTCGAGTGGGGCGAGCGCGTGGTCGCGTTCGTGGTCAGCCGCGAGCCGCTGGTGCTCGAGCAGGTCCGCGACCTGGTCGCCCCGCGGACCTGGGCACCGCGCCAGGTGCTGCGGCTTCCCGAGCTGCCGAAGCTGGCCAACGGGAAGACCGACCGGGTGCTGCTGCGCAAGCTGGCTGCCGATGGATGAGCTCTCGGTCTTCGCGATCCCGCTGACGACCCGGTTCCGCGGGATCGAGGTGCGCGAGGGGGTGCTGCTGCGCGGCGACGCGGGCTGGGGCGAGTTCAGTCCGTTCCTCGAGTACGACGACCCGAGCGCGGCGCCCTGGCTGGCTGCGGCGCTCGAGGCCGCCGACCTCGGCTGGCCCGAGCCGGTGCGCGACCGGGTACCGGTGAACGTCACCGTGCCGGCGTGCGACCCCGAGCGGGCCCGGGAGATCGTGCTCGCCTCACGCGGGTGCCGCACGGCCAAGGTCAAGGTCGCTGAGCGGGGTCAGGTGCTGGCGCAGGACGAGGCCCGGCTCGAGGCCGTGCGGGACGCGCTCGGCGCGGACGGGCTGGTGCGCATCGATGCCAACGGCGGCTGGTCGCTCGACGAGGCCGTCGCCGCGATCGCGGTGCTCGACCGGGCCGCCGGTGGGCTCGAGTACGTCGAGCAGCCGGTCGCCGACGTCGAGGACCTGGCCCGGGTCCGTCGCCGGGTGTCGGTGCCGATCGCCGCCGACGAGTCGATCCGTCGCGCCGAGGATCCCTACCGGGTGCGCGACCTGGAGGCCGCCGACATCGCGGTGCTGAAGGTGCAGCCGCTCGGGGGCGTGCGGGCGTGCCTGCGCATCGCCGAGGACATCGGGTTGCCGGTGGTGGTCAGCAGCGCCGTGGAGACCAGCGTCGGGATCGCTGCCGGGGTCGCGCTCGCGGCTGCGCTGCCGGTGCTCGAGCACGCCTGCGGTCTGGCGACCGTCCAGCTGCTGGCCGGGGACGTGGTCGACTCGCCGTTGCTGCCGGTCGACGGCGCGCTGCCGGTGACCCGGCCGGACGTCGTGCCCGGGCTGGGTGGCTGGGTTGCGTCGGCCGAGCGGACGCAGCACTGGGCCGATCGGCTCAGGCGGGTGCGATCGCTTCCCACGCCGAGGTGAGCGCGTTCCAACGGCTGCGCCAGTCGCCGTCGCCGCAGCCGGTCAGGTACTTCGTCAGATCCTCGAGGTGGGCCTGCCAGCCGGCGCCGTGGAAGTGCACGTGCTCGACCTCCAGGCCGCGCTCCTCGACCACCAGGCGGGTCTTCGAACCCTCGGCCGTCAGCCAGGCCTCGATCTCGGTCCGGTCCTCGGTGTCCGGCTCGAGGACGACGAGGAGGCGGTGCGGTGCCTCGCAGGCCTCGACCCGCCCCGCTCCGGTCCAGGTGCTCCGGAAGACCGCGTGGAAGGTGCCGCCGATCGTCAGGTCGCCCTCGATCTCGCCCAGCCACCGCGCCAGCCGGTCCGCCGTGGTCACGGCGCTCCACAGGTCATCGATGTCGGTGTCGTAGACCTCCTCGACGCGCAGTCCGCCGCGCTTCTCGTCGATGCGCCACAGGCTGCCGACGATCCCGGACTCGCTCATGTCGTGCTCCTTCGTGCGCGCTTCCCGCGCGCGATCTCGGTGTGCAGGGCGTCGAGGCGCTGCTCCCACAGGGCCCGGTAGTCGCCGAGCCAGGTGTCGAGCTCGGCCATCGGCTCGGGGCGGAGCCGGTAGATGCGGCGCTGGGCGTCCTGCTCGACGTCGACCAGCCCGGCCTCGCGCAGGACCCGCAGGTGGCGCGAGACGCCCGGCCGGGCGATCGGGACCAGCGCGGCCAGCTCGTTCACGGTCGCCGGGTGGTCGCGCAGCGCCTCCAGCATCGTCCGGCGGCTCGGGTCCGAGAGCGCTTGCAGCACTGCGTCCATGGAGGCGAAGGTACCCTAACGGGTACGTACCTGACAAGGTACATAAGCCGGGCGAGCGCACGGGTTGTGCGGTAGGGCAGGATCAGGTCTCGTGACAGCGACCGAGCTCGCCCGCGCGTGCGTCGAGGCCCTGCTGGGGGCGGGGATGCGGCACGCCGTGGTCGCCCCGGGCTCGCGCAACGCGCCGCTGTCGATCGCCCTGGCCGACGCCGCGGCGGCCGGCGCGATCACCCTGCACACCCGGATCGACGAGCGCACCGCCGGGTTCCTGGCGCTCGGGCTCGCCAAGACCTCGCGGGTTCCGGTGGCGGTGGTGACCACCTCCGGCACGGCGGCGGTGAACCTGCACCCCGCCGTGCTCGAGGCCGCGCACGCCGGGATCCCGCTGATCGCGATCACCGCCGACCGCCCGGCCCGGTTGCGCGGGACGCTGGCCAACCAGACCACCGACCAGGTCGGCATCTTCGCCTCGGCCGCGAAGACCCATGACATCGTCGGAGCGATCGAGCTGGGTGATGCCCTGGCCGACCTCGACGGTCCGGTGCACCTCAACGTCCAGCTCGACGATCCGCTGCTGCCCGCGGACGTCTTCGTACCGCGCACCCGGCAACCCGAACGCCCCCCGTGGCACCACGACGAGCCGCAGGTGCTGGCGCAGGGGCCGCGCACGGTCGTGGTGGCCGGCGACGACACCGGTCCCGGGCCGCGGTTGCTCGCCCAAGGTGGCGGTTGGCCGCTGCTCGCCGAGCCCACCAGCGGTGCCCGCAACGGGCCGAACGTGATCCGCACCTACCGGCTGCTGCTCGGCACCGAGCTCGGTGAGCGGGTCGAGCGGGTCGTCGTCCAGGGATCGCCGACGCTGTCGCGTCCGGTGCAGCGGTTGCTCGCCCGCGAGGGCATCGAGGTGGTCTCGCGCCGGGCCGGCGGGCGCTGGGCCGACCGGCCGCACCCGGTCTCCTGGGAGGTCGACTGCCCGCTCGCCGCCGAGGCGCCGGACGACACGGTCTGGCTCGAGGAGTGGCAGGCCGCAGACCGCGAGCTCTCGGCGCGGATCGACGCGCGGGTTGCCTCCGAGCCCGGCCTGACGCCGTACGAGGTGGCGGTGGAGGTCCACCGCGCGGTGCCGGACGAGGGCCTGCTGGTCGTCGGTGCCAGCAACCCGATCCGCGACCTCGACCTGATGGCCGGCTCGTACAACGTCGGCGGACGCCGGCTGATCATCGCCAACCGGGGCCTGGCTGGCATCGACGGCACCCTGTCCACCGCGATCGGGGCGACGATCGGCCGTCCGCACACCTCGCGGGCGCTGCTGTACGTCGGGGACGTGACGTTCCTGCACGACCTCACCGCCCTGGTCATCGGCGGTGCCGAGCAGCGCCCGGACCTGACGATCGTGGTCGCGAACGACGACGGCGGCTCGATCTTCGCGACTCTCGAGCAGGGGGCTCCCGAGTTCGAGGGTCGCTTCGAGAAGGTCTTCGGTACGCCGCACGGGGCCGACCTCGGGGCGCTGTGCACCGGACTGCGGATCCCGCACTGGCGGGTGTCCGACCGCTCCGAGCTCGCCCACGCGCTGGCCAACCCCAACGGAGGCATCGAGGTGGTCGAGGCCGTCATCCGCCGCGACAACCGCCGTGCGCTCGATGCCGAGCTGCGGGCCCTCGCCGACGAGCTCCCCGGATAATCGGTCCCGTGCATCTCGTCGTCACCCTCGTCGCCGTCGTCGCCACCGTGCTGGCGACCACCGCGCTGTGCAGCCGCTTCGACGTCTCGACGCCGCTGGCGCTGATCGTGGTCGGCATCATCGGCTCCTACGTCACGTTCATCCCCGAGATCGAGCTGCACCCCGAGGTGGTTCTCTTCGGGCTGCTGCCACCCCTGCTCTACTCCGCCTCCTTGCAGAGCTCGCTGGTCGACTTCAACGCCAACAGACGCTCGATCCTGCTGCTCTCGGTCGGCCTGGTGGCGTTCACGTCCGGCGGCATCGCCGTCCTGGTGCACTGGCTGCTGCCGAGCGTCAGCTGGGCGGCGGCCTTCGCGATCGGCGCCGTCGTCTCGCCGCCGGACGCGATCGCCGCGACCGCGATCGGCCGCCGGATCGGGCTGCCCCGACGGGTGGTCACGATCCTCGAGGGCGAGTCGCTGTTCAACGACGCCACCGCCCTGGTGGGCCTGAACACCGCGCTGGTCGCGCTGAAGTCGAGCGTCGCCTGGTACGTGGTGGTCCGCGACTTCGGCCTCGCCGCCGGGGGTGGTGTCCTGGTCGGCCTGGTGTTCTTCGTGGGCATCGGGTTCGTCCGCAAGCACGTCACCGACCCGGTCTTCGACTCGGGACTATCGTTCATCACGCCGTTCGCGGCGTACGTCACCGCCGAGGAGATCAATGCCTCCGGTGTGATCAGCGTGGTCGTGGCCGGCCTGCTGCTCGGCCACAAGGCGCCGATCATCCAGAGCGCCCAGGCCCGGATCGCCGAACGGATGAACTGGCGCAGCATCGCGTTCCTGCTCGAGGGATCGGTCTTCCTGCTGATCGGCCTGCAGGCTCGCCGGATCATCGCCGACGCCGCGGACGACTCGTTGTCGGGCGGACGGATCGCCCTGGTCTGCGGCCTGACGCTGGTCTCGGTGATCGTGCTGCGTCTGGTGTGGGTCTTCTTCGCCCGGTACCTGATCGTCCGGCCCGGCCCCGACGGCCAGACCGGCCTGCGACCTCCCTGGACCTACACCTTCCTGCTCGGCTGGGCGGGCATGCGGGGCGTGGTCACCCTGGCGGCTGCGTTCGCCATCCCGACCGACACCCGGCACCGCGAGGTGCTGCTGCTGGTCGCGTTCACGGTCACCGCGGGAACCCTGTTCATCCAGGGCATGTCGCTGCCCTGGGTCGCCCGTCAGCTGCGGGTGCCGTCGCCGGACCCGACCGCCGATGCGCTCGCGCGGGCCAACCTGCTCCACCAGGCGGCGACCTCCGGGCTCGCGAAGCTGGAGGAGGTCTTCACCCACGAGGACCCGCACGAGGTGGCCGAGACGCTCCGCGACCGGGTACGCCGTCGCAGCGACGCCGCGTGGGAGCAGGTCGGCACCAGCGACGCGCTGACCCCGAGCGAGATCTACTCGAAGAAGCGGCGCATCATGATCGACGCCGAGCGTGCCCGGGTGCTGGAGATCCGCTCCACCGGGACCGTGGCGCACGAGGTCGTCGAGGAGGTCCTGGCCATGCTGGACGTAGAGGAGTCGATGTTGGAGTACAGCGACAACGCGCGCGAGCGGGTCCGGGCCGAGCAACCCCCGATTGCGTTCGAGGGCGACTGCGAGGACCTACAGCTCGCGCGTCCGCCGGTGGAGCCGGCGACCGCCGGCCAGTGCGACGACTGCCTGGCCGTGGGGAGCGCGTGGGTGCACCTGCGGCTCTGCCTCGTCTGCGGCAAGGTCGCCTGCTGCGACTCCTCGCCGCTCCAGCACGCCACCGCCCACTTCCACGCGTCGGGCCACGAAGTCATGCGCTCGGCGGAACCGGGCGAGTACTGGCGCTGGTGCTTTGTGCACGAGCTGACCGGCTAGCAGGGCGCCGCGCCGGGCGCTGGTGGCTGATTCGTCCACGAACTGACCGGCTAGGACAATCGCTGCAGTTCTTCCCGTTCGTGCCCTGCCCGTAGGGCCATTGGTCCCACGGATCCGGGTCGATCGGATCAGAAGATTGTCCGAAGTGCGCTCAGACGTTCCACCGCCGTGCCGAACTCCTAGGAACACGTGGTTTGGGGGGATCGTCATGAGGCAGTGGCTTCGTCGCGCTGGAAGCGCTGGCAGCCTGCCCGGGGGCTGTGCAGGACGCAGGGACGAGCGCGGGGCTTCGGCCGTCGAGTTCGCCCTGGTCTGCCCCCTGTTGCTGATGCTGCTGTTCGGCATCATCACGACCGGACTCTCCTACGACCACGGCTTGGGACTCACGAATGCCGTGCGCGAGGGAACCCGGTTCGGTGCGAGCACCGACGCCTCGCCGACGATGGCGGGGCAGTGGGCCGACGACCTGATCACCGAAGTGCGTCAGACGCAGTTCGACGACCCCTCATCGCAGACGCAGGTGTGTGTGCAGCTGTGGAAGGTCGGGACAGGCGCGGTCGCGAACACCGGCAAGTGCAGCGTCGGCGCCGGTACGACGGTCGCGGTCCCGCTGACTGCCACCGACGACCCCAAGGTGCCGTCCCTGCCTGCCGGAACCTGCGTCGTGCGCGTGGTGGCGGCCAGGCCCTTCAACATCCTGATCGGGGTGGCGAGCTGGGACCGCTACCAGTCCTCCTCCTCGGTCGCGCGCTACGAGCGAAAAGACAAGATCTCGACATGCTCCTGAATCCAGCTCGCCGGAGCAGGGAGGCGCGGCGCCGTGACGAGAGCGGCGCGGTCGCCATCATCGTCGCGATGTGCATGACCACCTTGCTCGTTATGACCGGCATGGTCCTGGACTTCGGGCTGATCCGGCTGGACCGGCAGGACCTGAAGAAGTCGACGGATTCGGCCGCGCTCTCCGGGCTTGCTGCGGGTGACACCGGCACCGGAGAGATCTACACGTACAAGGCGGTGTGTGGAGCTCTGGCCTACCTGCGGAGCAGGGACGTGATGTCCTCACTCCCGGACGGAATCTGCTCTCCCGCGAGCCTGAGCGCCAACGGCGCCACCAAGTGCAGCAGCGCGCCCGCGAGCAACGCCGTCTACGACCAGACCATCAATGCCAACGGAGCCGCCTACCGGGTGGTCATCAAGTCGCCCTACGTCCTCAACTCCGACGGATGGAGCGACGAGGACAAGCCCACCCTCGCCGCGGACCAGAGCACCGTCGGTGGCTGCGACCAGCTCGGGGTGCAGATCTTCGAGTCCCGCAAGCCCGGTCTGGGAAGCCTCGCGACGTCCAGCGACCTCAGGTCCGCGGTTCGTTCAGCCGCCCGCGCGACGATCGGCGGTGGCGACACAGTGTCTCCGGCCCTCATCATCCTCGAGCGGAGCGCGTGCAGCGCGCTGACCGTCGGCTCGGCCGGGACGAACACCTTCATCGCGGTCAAGGGCAGCGGAGCTACGCCAGGCAGCATCCACCTGGACTCTGCGGCGACGGGCGCGGGCTGCGGATCAGGCAGCAACCAACAGCTCGTCCAGGGCAAGCAGAACGACGGCGTGGTCGCCTACGGCTCGGTCTCCCCGACAGGCACCGCCGGCTCCATCTCGTCCTTCGCCACCTTCGCCGGTGTCGCAGCGAGCAAGGTGTACGACGACGTCAACGAGGTGTACGGCACGGCCTCCACGAGCGGCACCGGAACGATCAAGAACCCGGTCACCGGCCGCGACCAGGTGACCAGGAAGCCCGTCGACACGCGCTACCGCTTGGCAGTTCGCACGGCAGTCGCAGGCGCCGCGAGCGTCTGGGGCAACCAGAGCGGCTGGACGGTCGCCGGGTGCAACCCGACTGCGGCGCAGCTGGCGGTCACGACCAGCCTGTGGGTCGACTGTCCCGGCAACTCCGGCATCACGCTGAACAACAAGACGATCCAGGCATCGGACATCTACTTCAACGGATTCATCAAGGGCGGATCGGTCGCGATGCCGAACGCGGCCCGCGTCTACGTGGACAGCTCGGCCGCCAACAGTGCATCGGCGATCTCCCTGTCGAACAACACCGGGTTCTGCGTTCGCTCGACCTGCGGCACCACCTCGTCCGACGCTTGCTCAGCTGCTTCGAGCCCCGCGCGGGCCCGGCTGTTCGTGCGCACCGGCAGCGTTGATGCCAGCGGCGGCACGTTGCGGCTGTGCAACACGACGATGCTGCTGCTCGGAGGTGATTCTGCGGCCGGGTGCGTGCCGGGGTCGGACGGAACCGCACCGACCACCTCGCCCTGCTCCGGGTCGGCGGGCAGCGGGACGCTGTCGGTGACTGGACAGACGGCCTTCGACTGGACGGCCCCGAACGAGTACCCGGGCACGATTCCGACGTCGAGCGAGACCACCGCGTGGTCGAACTTCGAGGACCTGTCGTTGTGGTCCGAATCCGCCGGCCTGTACAAGTTCAGCGGCGGCGGCGGCATGCGAACGGTCGGTGTCTACATGGTCCCCAACGGGTCGCCGGTCAATGTCGGCGGTGGTGCGAACCAGACCCTGACGAACACCCAGTACATCGCTCGAACGTTCTCAGTCTCCGGCGGCGGGACGCTGTCCCTGACCACCGACCCGCGCAACGCCGTCACGATCCCGGCGATCAGCGGCTACATCTTGGTGCGCTGAGCCTTCGGCTGAGCGGAATGACAAGAAGCCCCGACCGCAGCGCGGTCGGGGCTTCTTGCAGTGAGATCAGGAGGGGCGAACGTTCTCGGCCTGCGGACCCTTCGGACCAGCGGTCACGTCGAACTCGACCTTCTGGTTCTCGTCCAGCGACTTGTAGCCGTTGCCCTGGATTGCGGAGAAGTGGACGAACACGTCCTCGCCGCCGCCATCCTGCGCGATGAAGCCGAAACCCTTTTCGGCGTTGAACCACTTGACGGTTCCCTGAGCCATGATCTTTTTCCTTTGTTCTCGCCGGGGGCACTGTGCCCCGAGCCGCTGAAGACATCCACCTGTGCTGATGTCCAGCGAACCGAAAACCAGGAGTACTAGATACAAGCCGCGACATACGGTGCGGCCAGGATGGCTTGCAGATCCATCCCTTCAACACGGGACACGATACGGCATCGCGCGCGTTTTGCCAGGGTCGGCTCCTCCCGGATGTGAGATCAGTATTTCAAAGACTAGTAAATTGCTAGGGTTAGGCGATATCTGAACGGAAGGCGATGAGATGCCCCTGCGCACCGCTGTCGTGGTCGGAAACCCCAAACCGGCGAGTCGAACCCTCGACGCCGCCGTGTACGTCGCGCACGAGCTCGGCGGTGTCGAGCCGGAGATCGTCGTCGATCTGGCCACCCTCGGCGCGGACCTGCTCGACTGGTCCTCGCCGGTCGTCGGCGACCTCGTGACCGAGCTGGGTGCGGCCGACCTGGTCGTGGTGGCGTCCCCGACCTACAAGGGCAGCTACACCGGTCTGCTCAAGGTGTTCCTGGATCGCTTCGCCGCTGGTTCCGGGCTCACCGGGTTGGCCGTTCCACTGATGCTGGGCGGTTCGACGGCGCACGCACTGGCCCCGGAGCTGCTGCTGCGTCCGATCCTGACCGAGCTCGGGGCGACCGTCCCCGGGCGTGGGCTGTTCGTCCTCGACAGCGAGCACGACGACCCGGCGGCGTACGTCGCCTGGCTGGAGGCGACCAGGCCGCCGGTCGCCGACCTGCTCACCGGGCGGGGCGTCTTCGTATGACCGAGCTGGTCACCAATCAGGACCTCGACCCGGTGCGCCTGCGCGAGGCGTTCGGGATCTTCCCGACCGGGGTCGTCGCCGTCGCGGCCGAGGTCGGCGGAACGCTGGTCGGACTCGCGGCGAGCTCCTTCACCAGCGTGAGCCTGGACCCGCCGCTCGTGTCGTTCTCGATCGCGCGCGCCTCCAAGACGTGGCCGGACCTGCGTCGCTCCACCCGTCTGGGGGTGACCGTGCTGGCCGATCACCAGGGCGACGTTTGCCGCCAACTGGCCGGCGAGCCGGACCGACGCTTCGACGGCATCCCGGTCCGGGTCAACGACGGTGCCGTCACGCTCGAGGAAGGGCTGGCGCGGTTCGAGTGCACCCTGTTCGCCGAGGTTGCGGCCGGCGATCACGTCGTGGTGCTGCTCCGGCTGCACGTGGTCGACCAGAGCGACACCAGCGGGCCGCTGGTCTTCCACCGCAGCGCCTTCGGCAGGTTAGCGGTCTGAGGGCGCCGGAAGGTCAGGCGAACGCGTAGGCGTCGAGCGGGAAGCTCTCGACGGACCTGCGCGCGTTGCCCGAGGAGGTCGGCCGCAGCAGCACCGCGTCGCCCTCGTTCGTGTAGTAGTAGCTTCGCGCCGTACCGCAGGAACCCTGGTTGAACACGGTGTCGTCCATGCGTTCGAGCATGTGGTCGAGGAACTCGGCGTCCGCGGCCGCGGTGACCTCGAAGGTCTCGGCGTCGCGGTCCTTCAGCGCGCCGAAGAGGCGCTCGATGTGGCGCATCTG
>JBJMIP010000307.1:0-7163 GCA_045806825.1 Marmoricola sp. | reverse complement strand
GTGGCGGTGGACGGCTGCTCGGAGAAGGTCACGACCGCGTCACCGGTGTTGTCGACGCCGCTGTACAGCTCGGCGATCTGGCCGGTGGTCAGGTTCAGGCCGGCACCCAGGCCGGTCTCGGTGTTGTAGGCGATCGCGACGGCGTCACGGGCGAAAGGCAGGAACTTCAGGCCGGTACCGGCGGCGGGACCACCGGAGGAACGGGCGAAATCGATGTCCTCGTGCGTCAGCTGGGCCTGGGTGGGGCCAGCCGCACTCGGCCACTTGTTGGCGTTCGGCACGGCCGGGTCCCAGACGGCGCTGAGCGCGATCTGGCCGTTGCCCGAACCGGAGGGGCGGATGAACCAGTTGCCACCGGTCTTGGTCTGGATGTAGGCGTCCGGGTTCGTGTTCACCGCGGCCGGGAAGTTGACGAACGCGTTCCACGAGGCGATCGACGGCGCGACCGCACCGAAGTCGTTGGTCAGGCCGTTCCAGACGTCCTGGATGGTGTCAGAGCCGACGGCGGCGTACGGACGGGTCGGGTCCGCCGAGGCCGGGCTGATGGAGGTTGCGATGAGGCCGGTGGTCGCGGTCAGGGCGACCAGGCCCCCGATCACTGCCTTGTTGATCCGCTTGAGCTGCATAGTCGAGCTGCCACTCTCTTCTCGGGGATGGTGCGCCCGCGGGATTGCGAACCGCACACATGACGGAGCCCGGGCGTCCACCGCTCAAGGGGAACGTCGATCGGCCGGGCCCGAGCCGCGATGAGTGAATCAAGCGCAGAAGTGGCGATACAGGTGCGATTCAGGTACGCCGTGGAAACACTCGGTGAACAGAGCGACGGGGTTGGACACGAACCGGGTATTCCGGGGCACCGCTGGGTAAGTTCGCCCCTTCGTTCCCGGTCGGTCAGGCGATCTGCAGCACGTAGCCGCGCTTGATCACGGTGCGCACCAGACCGGTTCCGCCGGGCAGGTCGCGCAGCGACTCGCGCAGCCGCGCCACCGCGACCTCGGCGGTGTGCGGGTCCGCCGAGGCACCGGGCAGGACCTCGAGAAGCCGGTCCCGGCTGACCACCTCGCCGGGGTTGCGGGCCAGCCGGCGCAGGATCGCCAGGCCGTTCGGGGACAGCGGCAGCACGTCGTGGTCCAGGGTCGCGGCGGATGCGCGGACGTGCAGCACGCCGGACGGCGTGAGCACGCTGTGGGCGTCGTCGCCGAGGGTGAGGATCACCAGCCGCACCAGTGCGCCCATCCGGGAGCGGTCCGGGTACACCGGGCCCAGGCCGGCGTTGAGGAGCGGCTCGGCCGTCACCGGTCCGACCGCGGTGATCAGCAGCCGGCCGGCACCGACGAGCTCGCGGACGACGTCGGTGATGCCCTGGGCCTCCAGCTCCTCGATCCAGGCGATCGCGGCCGGTGCCGAGGTGAACATCACCGCGTCGTAGCCGCCCGCGGCGACAGCCAGAGCGGTCTCGGTCACCGCAGCCGGGTCCGCGGGCGGTCCCCAGCGGTAGACCTCCAGCGGGATCACCGACGCGCCCCCCTGGGTCAGCTGGTGCTCGAGGTGCGGGTCGCCGGCGCCGTGGTGCTGGACCGCGATCCGGTTTCCCTGCACGCCCTCGGCCAGCAGGAACTCGACGATCTCCGAGGACGTCTCGGACTCCGCCACCCAGTCGGCCTTCAGCCCGACTGCCTGGAGCGCTCCGCGCGCCTTGGGCCCGCGCGCTACCAGCCGGACCTCGTCGAGAACCTTGACCAGGGCGTCGGCGAGCCCGGCGGCCTCGCAGGCGTCCATCCAGCCGCGGAAGCCGATCCCGGTAGTCACCACGACGGTGTCGACCGGGTCCTCCAGGATCTCCCGCGTACGTCGCAGCAGCTCGTCCTCGTCCACATGCGGGACCACCCCGAGAGCGGGCGCGACCGTCACCTCGGCGCCGCGCCGCGACAGCGCGCTGGCGAGCTCGTCGGAGCGCCGCTGGGCGGTGACGAGGATGCGGGTGCCGGCGAGGACCGGGGTGAGGGCGGTCATGAGGAACCTCTTAGGTGGCCAGGGCTGGGACGCCGTTCGGGACGGGGTGCACGTAGACGACGCCGCCGGCGATCCAGGTCCGGTAGACCGGCAGCCGCTCGCTCGGGTCGGTGAGGCACTCACCGGTCGCGAGGTCGAAGACGTGCTTGTACATCGGGGAGGCGACGGTGTCGCGCTGGTCCTCCCCCGCGCCGACCGACCCGACGATGCCGCGGGCGATCACGTTGGCGTCCGCGAACGGGTCACGGTGCCCGACCGCGTAGACGAAGTCGCTGCCGTCGCTGCCGGTCACCCGGAACAGCGCGACCTGCTGGTCCTTGACCAGCACCGCCACTCCCCGCTCGGGGAAGAGCTGACCCTTGGTGCAGACGCCGACCCACTCGCTGCTGCTCATGCCCTTACCTCCAGGGTCGGTCCGGCGATCAGGGTGGCGCGTTCCTGCGCGGTCGCAGGTCGGCGCTGGCCGCGTTCGGGCACGTAGGCGAGGTCCGGGTCGCTCGCGTCCGGCGCGTTCACGAAGGAGACGAACTGCGCGAGCTTCTCGGGGTCGCGGAGCGTCGCCGCCCACTCGTCCTGATAGCTGGCGACGTGCGCCTCCATCGCGGCGTCCAGGTCGGCGCAGATGCCGAGGGAGTCCTCCATGATCACCTCGCGGATCGCCTCGACACCGCCCTCGTGCGCCTCGACCCACGGGGCGGTGCGCTGCAGCCGGTCGGCGGTGCGGACGTAGTACATCAGGAACCGGTCGATCGTCCGGACCAGCGTCTCGGTGTCGAGGTCCTCGGCGAAGAGCTGCGCGTGCCGCGGGGTGAACCCGCCGTTGCCGCCGACGTAGAGGTTCCAGCCGTTGTCGGTCGCGATCACGCCGACGTCCTTGCCGCGCGCCTCGGCGCACTCGCGGGCACAGCCGGAGACACCGAGCTTGATCTTGTGCGGCGACCGCAGCCCGCGGTACCGGAGCTCCAGGTCGATCGCCATCCCGACCGAGTCCTGGACGCCGTAGCGGCACCAGGTCGAGCCGACGCAGGACTTCACCGTGCGCAGGGACTTGCCGTAGGCATGACCCGACTCGAAGCCGGCCTCGACCAGGCGCTTCCAGATCTGCGGCAGCTGCTCGAGCCGTGCACCGAAGAGGTCGATCCGCTGGCCACCGGTGATCTTGGTGTACAGCCCGTAGTCGTGGGCGACCTGGCCGATCGCGATCAGGCCCTCGGGCGTGATCTCACCGGCCGGCACCCGCGGGACGACCGAGTAGGTGCCGTCCTTCTGCAGGTTGGCCATCACGTGGTCGTTGGTGTCCTGGAGCCGGGCCAGGTCGGTGTCCATCACGTGACCGGTACCGAGCGAGGACAGGATCGAGGCGACCACGGGGCGGCAGATGTCGCAGCCGCGGCCGGTGCCGTGCGAACCGATGATCTCGCTGAAGGTGCGCATCCCCGTCACCGAGATGATGTCGAAGAGCTGGGCGCGGCTGAACTCGAAGTGCTCGCAGAGCGCGTTGCTGACCGTGATGCCGGACTTCTCCAGCTCCGTGGTCATCAGCTTCTTCACCAGCGGCAGGCACGAACCGCAGCTGGTGCCGGCCTTGGTGCAGGCCTTGACCGCGCCGAGGTCGCTGCAGCCCTGCTCGGTGACCGAGCTGCGGATCGTCCCGGCGCTGACGTTGTTGCACGAGCAGACGTTCGCCGCGTCCGGCAGGTCGCCGGTGACCGGAGCCCCCGAGCCCTCGGGCAGCAGCCAGGCGTTCGGGTCCGAGCCGAGCTCGGCGCCGAGCATCGGCCGCAGCGAGGCGTAGGCACTGGCGTCACCGACCAGGACACCGCCGAGCAGCGTCTTGGCGTCGTCGGACATCACGAGCTTCTTGTAGACGCCGGCGATCGGGTCGGCGTAGGTGACCTCGAGGCTGCCGGGCGCCTCGGCGAACGCGTCACCGAAGGACGCGACGTCGACGCCGAGCAGCTTGAGCTTGGTGCTGGTGTCGGCACCCGGGAAGGTGGCCTCGCCGCCGAGCAGGCGGTCGACGACCACCTCGGCCATGGTGTAGCCCGGGCCGACCAGACCCCAGGTGCGACCCTGGATGCAGGCGACCTCGCCGATCGCGTAGACGTCCGGCTCGGGGGTCGCACAGGTGTCGTCGACGACGACGCCGCCGCGCTCACCGACCAGCAAGCCCGCGTCACGGGCGAGCTGGTCGCGCGGGCGGACACCGGTCGCGAAGACGACGATCTCGGCCTCGACCTTGGTCCCGTCGGCGAACTCCATCGCAGCCACCGCGCCGTTGGCGCCGGCGTGCAGCGCGGCGCTCGCGGTGGCGGTGCGCACCTCGACGCCCATCTGCTCGACGATGCGCCGCAGCGCTGCGCCGCCGCCCTCGTCGACCTGGAGCGGCATCAGCCGGTCCGCGAACTCGACGACGGTGGTGGCCACGCCGAGCCCGTGCAGGGCCCCGGCGGCCTCCAGCCCGAGCAGACCGCCGCCGACGACGACGCCACGAGCACCGTCCCCGAGCGAGCCGGCCCAGGCCTCGAGCGCCTGCACGTCCTCGATCGTGCGGTAGACGAACGCGCCGGGGAGATCGGCGCCGGCGACCGGCGGCACGAACGCCGACGAGCCGGTGGCCAGCACCAGCGCGTCGTAGGCGTGCTCCACGTCGCCGACCGTGACGGCCTTCGCAGCGACGTCGAGCGCGGTGACCCTCGACTCGAGGTGGACGGTGACGTGCGGGTCCTCGCCGAGGTCGCGGTCACCGAGCAGCAGCTCGGCCGGCGACCTGCCGGAGAAGTAGGAGGTCAGTGCGACCCGGTCGTAAGGAGCGTGCGGCTCCTCGCAGAAGAGGTCGACGCTCCAGGTCGCGTCGGCGTCGCGGTCGCGCAGGGCCTCGACGAGCCGGTGCGCGACCATGCCGCCGCCGACGACGGCGACGCGCTTTTGTTTGATCAGCCGGTGAGTACTGGTCATGTCAGGCACCTTAGGTAGTCGTTCGTACGGGCGTGTTTCGGCTTGTTACGGCCGTGCTAACTGACCCTGGGGCCGGATCGGCCGACGTCGCCGGATCGCTCGCGTTGAGCCAGTCGACGAGGCCGCAGACGACCTCCTTGCAACCACCGCAGCCGGTGGTCGCGCGGGTCGCACCGGCGACCGCGTCGGCGGTGGTCGCACCGTCCTCCCAGGCCGCGACGATCTGCTTCTTGGTGACGCCGTTGCAGCGGCAGACCGTCGTCGAGCCGGGCATCCGCATCGGGGTGGGCTGCGCCTCCACCGCTCCCCCGGAACCGCCGGTCACGAGCATCGCCAGCGGGTCGGTCGGCACCGGGGTACGACGGTCGTAGGCCAGCGTCAGCGCGGCGGAGACGTCCGGGAAGCCCAGGCAGGTGACGCCGACGAGCTCGCCGTCCCGGAGCACGAGATCGACGTGCCGATTGGCGCCGCCGTCGCTGACCGAGACCACCCGGTCGTGCTCGTCGGCGTGGCTGGGCCGTACGCCCATGGTGACCAGGTCGACCCCGGCGGCCTTCAGCTTGACCGGCTCGGGGCGGCTGTCGGTGAGCGAACCAGGGTCGAGCTCGTCGCGCCCGAGCACGAGCGCCGCCAGCTCCTCGGCCTGGCGCCAGCCGGGGGCGAGCAGCCCGGTCATGCCCGAGGGCGGCTGCGCGCAGTCGCCGATCGCGAAGACCCGGTCGTCGGAGGTGCGCAGGTCGGAGTCCACGACGATGCCGCGGTCGACGGCGAGGCCGGCGTCCGACGCCAGGCCGGTCTCGGCGCGGATGCCGCAGGAGACCAGCATCAGGTCCGCGGCGAGCAGCCGCTCGTCGGTCAGCCGGACGGCCACGATCTCGTCGTACGCGCTGATCACCTCGGCCACGCTGGTCCCGGTGACGACGTCGACGCCGAGGCTGCGCAGCTGCGCGGCGAGCATCCGGGCCGGCGCCTGGTCGAGCTGGGTGGCCATCACGTGCGAGTCCAGGTCGACGACGGTGACCGGCACCCCGCGCCGACGCAGCCCGCAGGCGGCCTCCAGGCCGAGCAGACCACCGCCGAGTACGACGGCGTGCTTGGCGTTCATCGCCCTCGCTGCGATGTTGCGGGTGTCGTCCAGCGTGCGCAGCACGTGCACGTGCTTGGGCTCGCTCTCCAGCCCCGGCAGCGGCGGGACGAAGGCCCGGGCGCCGGTGGCGAGGACGAGGCGGTCGTAGGACGTCGCGGTGCCGTCGGAGAGCAGCACCCGCCGCTCGGTGAGGTCCAACCCGGTCGCGGCCAGCCCGCGGCGGAAGAGCACCCGCTCGGCGTCCGGCAGCGGGAGGCCCAGGGCACGCAGGTCGGCGCGACCGGCGAGCACCTCCGAGAGCAGGATCCGGTTGTAGGGCTCGTACTCCTCGGCACCGATCAGCTCGACCTCGAACCGTCCGGCGGAGTCCCCGCGGACGAGCTCGTCGACGAACCGGTGACCGACCATGCCGGCACCGACGACCACGACCTTCTCGGTCATACCAGGGCTCCTTCTCCAACGGGGTCGGGCTGGGCGATCAGGTCGGCGCGTGCGATCGAGACCGCGCACACCTTGAACTCGGGCATCCCGCTGATCGGGTCGCAGGCGTCGTTCGTGACCGCGTTCGCCATCGCGTCGCCGGACCAGTGGAACGGCATGAACACCGTGTCCGGGCGGATGCTGGCGGTGATCCGGGCCCGCGCGACGGCGGTGCCGCGGACCGAGGTCACCGCGACGTCGTCGCCGTCGTCGATCTGGTGCAGGCGTGCGAGGTGCGGGTGCAGCTCGACGAACGCGGCCGGCGCCACCGCGTTCAGGGCGCCGACCCGACGGGTCTGCGCACCGGACTGGTACTGGGCGAGCACCCGGCCGGTGACCAGGTAGACCGGGGCGTCGCGGCGCAGGTCGTCCGCCGGTGCGCCGGGCGAGACCGCCACCATCCGCGCCCGTCCGTCGGGGTGGGCGAAGCGGCGAGCGAAGAGCCGCGGGGTGCCCGGTGAACCCACGGGCGCGGGCCAGTAGTGACCCGCGGTCGCGTCCTCGGCGTCCAGGACCGCGTGGGAGAGAGCCGAGTAGTCGGCCATGCCGCCGGCGCTGGCCCGGGCGAGCTCGTCGAAGACCAGCGCCGGATCGGTGTCGAAGTGCACCGGCGACCCGAGCGCGG
>JBJMIP010000306.1:0-5831 GCA_045806825.1 Marmoricola sp. | reverse complement strand
CGTCGACGTCTTGCCGTTGGTGCCGGTCAGGTGCACCACCGGGTAGGTCGTCTGCGGCTCGCCGAGCAGCTCGGTGAAGAGCCGGATCCGGTCCAGGCTCGGCTCGAGACGGGACTCGGGCCAGCGGGACAGGAGCGCGTCCTCGACCTCGGCATAGGACTGGGCCGGGCGGGCGTCGGCAGGGAAGGAGTCGTCAGGGAGGTCGGTCATCGCAGCCCAATCGTAGTGATGCCCGGCGCCGGCGGATCCGGGACCGCCGTCCCGGCCACAACTGGAACACGTTCCACTAGGGTGGCCGGGTGACCCTGCGTGACCGATTCGAGTCCCTCCGCGACGCCCCCTCCCCGTCCACGGCGGACCTCGATGCGCTCTGGTCCGACCTCGAGGTGCTGGACGCCACCGCGATGCTCGGCGCCTGGCACGGCGGCGAGTTCGCGACCGGACACCCGGCGGGCGGCCTGCTGACCACGATCGGCTGGCACGGCAAGCGCTTCGACTCGCTCCTCGACGGGCACCCGCTGATCTGCCGCGGCGAGGACGGCGAGCTGTACTCGAACACCAAGTTCGCCGGCGGCGGCTACTCCTCGCTGTGGAACGTCGACTTCCGCGGTGAGACCACGGCCACGATGGTCTACGACGCGATGGCGGTCTTCGACCACTTCAAGCGCGTCGACGAGACCACCGTGATGGGCATCATGAACGGCAAGCTCGAGGCGGCCTTCGGGACCGCCGACCACTACTACTTCTGGCTGGAGCGTGAGCAAGCATGAAGACCACCGTCGCTGTCGTGAACTCCCAGGGCGGTGACTTCTCGCTCGAGGAGGTCGACCTCGAAGGTCCCCGGGCGGACGAGGTCCTGGTCCGCATCGTCGCGACCGGCCTGTGCCACACCGACATCCACCTCAAGGGCTTCCTGCCCGAGGAGATGTTCCCGAACGTGTTCGGCCACGAGGGCTCCGGCGTCGTCGAGGAGGTCGGCGCCGACGTCACCGGCATCGAGGTCGGCGACCACGTCGTGCTGAGCTTCCGCAGCTGTCGGGCCTGCGAGAACTGCACCCACGGGCTCGTCGGCTACTGCGACTCCTCGCTGCTGCTGAACTACATGGGCATGCGGATGGACGGCTCCCAGCCGTACTCGCGCGAGGGCTCGCCGGTCTTCGGCAACTTCTTCGGCCAGTCCAGCCTGTCCCAGCACGCCATCGCGTACGCCGACAACTGCGTGGTGGTCGACAAGTCCGTGGACCTGACCAAGGTCGCGCCGTACGGGTGCGGCTTCCAGACCGGCGCCGGCACCGTGCTCAACGTGCTCAAGCCGACGCCGGCCGACAGCCTGGTCGTCTACGGCGTCGGCGCGGTCGGTCTCGCCGCCATCGCCGCGGCGAAGCACCTGGGCACCGGGACGGTCGTCGCGGTCGACCCGCTGGCGAGCCGTCGCGAGGCTGCGGCGAGGTACGGCGCCATCGGCGTGGACCCGATGGACGAGTCCAGCCCGGTGGTCGAGAAGGTCAAGGAGCTGACCGGCGGCGGCGCGACGTACGCGATCGACACCACCGCGATCTCGGCCGTGGTCAAGCAGGCCCAGCAGTCGCTGCGGGTCCGCGGCACCCTGGTCGCGCTCGGCCTGGGCGCTGAGGAGTACGCGATCGACGCGATCGACCTGCTGCAGACCGGCAAGGTCATCAAGGCCTCGATCGAGGGCGACTCCGATCCCCTGGAGATGGTGCCGCGGCTGATCGCGCTCAACGCGGCCGGCGAGTTCGACGTCGACGACCTGATCGCGACGTACCCGTTCAGCGAGATCAACACCGCGGTCGCCGACGTCCTGGCCGGAAAGGTCGTCAAGCCCGTTCTGGTCTGGTAGCCGGACGGCTAGCCTGGGCCCAGGGAGCCTGACCGCAGGGGGTGTGCGTGTCCGCGACACCACGGATCGGCTACGCCCCGCGCGGGGACGGCGGGCACATCGGCTACTCGGTGCTCGGCGAAGGTCCCCCGCTGATCTTCTGGCCCGGCGGCACCCTCTCGGCAGCGTCGCTGTTCGAGCACCCTCGCTGTGCCCGCGCGAACCGCCAGCTGGCAACCTTCAGCACCCGGATCTCCCTGGACCGGCGCGGGATCGGCTACTCGGACCCGTTCGGCCCGGGCCAGGAGCCGAGTCTCGAGCTCGAGGCGAACGACCTGCTGGCGGTGCTCGACCACCTGGGCATCGAGAAAGCGGTCCTGAGCGCGTACGGCTGGGACGCCCAGGCGATGGTGCACCTCGCCGTCCACCACCCGGAGCGGGTGGACAAGCTGATCCTGCAGTCGTTCTCCCCGTGCCCGGCGACCCTCCCGGACTGGCCGTACGGCATCGCGCTCGGCCTGATCACCGCCATCCTGGACGAGCTCGCGACCCCCGGGGACGGCCGTGGTCCCCAGGACGCGATCGGCGTGCTGGCGCCGACGGCGGCCGGCGACGAGCAGCTCCGGCGATGGTTCGAGGAGAGCGGACGCATCGGTCCGAACCTGGCGAACGCCTACCTGCAGGCGTCCCTGCGATCCGACGTGCGCCCGTTGCTCAGCCAGATCACCGTGCCGACCCTGGTCCTGCACAGCACCGGCGACCGATGGACGCCGGTGGAAGGCGCGCGGTTGTGCGCTGAGCAGATCCCGGGGGCGCGCCTGGTCGAGTTCGACAGCCCCGACCACATCACCTTCATGCACCTGCTCGACGAGCGGATCGCGCAGATGGAGGCCTTCGTGTGCGCCGAGCCAGCCCGTGCCCACGCCCAGCGCCGGCTGATGACCGTGCTGTTCACCGACGTGGTCGACTCGACCGCCCAGCTCAGCGCGAGCGAGGACAGGACGTGGGCAGCGCTCCTCGACGAGGTCGACAGCACGGTCGCCCGGGTGGTGCACCGGCACGAAGGACGGGTGTGCAAGAACATGGGCGACGGCCACCTGGCGCTGTTCGAGCGTCCCAGCGACGCCGTCGGCGCCGCGCTCGACCTGACCCGGGCGATGACCGTGCTGGGGACCCCGATCCGCGCCGGCATCCACATCGGCGAAGTGGAGCTCCGCGCCGACGACGTGGCCGGGGTCGCCGTCCACGTCGGCGCCCGGGTGTCGGGTCTCGCCGCAGCCGGCGAGGTCCTGGTGACGAGAACCGTCGCTGACCTGATCGCCGGTTCGTCGTTCCGCACCACCGGGGCCGGTGAGCACGAGCTCAAGGGTCTCCCGGGCAGCTGGAACCTGTTCCGGGTCGCTGCCGGTCGCTAGGCCCCACGACCTGGCGGTGTGCCCTAAAGTCGCGACATGAGGCTGCGACTCACCGAGGAGGAAGCCGCGTTCCGCGAGGAGATGCGCACCTTCTTCACCACCGAGATCCCCGAGGACATCCGCGAGAAGGTGCGCTCCGGCCGGCACCTGGGCAAGGACGACTTCGTCCGCTCCATGCGGGCGATGAACGCTGCCGGGATCGCCGTACCGAACTGGCCGGTCGAGTGGGGCGGCCAGGACTGGACGCCGCTGCAGAAGCACCTGTGGCACGAGGAGATGCAGCTGGCCTGCGTGCCGCCACCGCTGGCGTTCAACGCGGGGATGATCGGCCCGGTGATCGCGCACTTCGGCTCCCAGGAGATGAAGGAGCGGTTCCTGCCGGCGACGCGGAACCTGGACATCTGGTGGTGCCAGGGCTTCTCCGAGCCGAACGCCGGCTCCGACCTGGCCTCGCTGACCACCCGCGCCGAGCGCGACGGTGACGACTGGATCGTCAACGGCCAGAAGACCTGGACCACGCTCGGCCAGCACGCGGACTGGATCTTCTGCCTGGCCCGCACCAACCCCGAGGTGAAGAAGCAGGCCGGCATCTCGATGCTCCTGTTCAGCATGGACACCCCCGGCGTGACCCTGCGGCCGATCAAGATGATCGACGGCGGCTACGAGGTCAACGAGGTCTTCTTCGACAACGTCCGGGTGCCCGGCGAGAACCTGGTCGGCGAGGTCGACCAGGGCTGGACCCAGGCCAAGTTCCTGCTCGGCAACGAGCGCGTCGGCGTCGCGCCGGTGGGCGCCACCAAGCGCGCGCTCGCCACCGCCAAGGAGCACGCCGTCCAGCTCGGGGCGCTGGGCGACCCGTTGCTCGCGGCGCGGTTCGTCGAGCTCGAGAACGAGCTGCTGGCCCTCGAGCTGACGGCCCTGCGCGTGGTCGCGAACTCCTCGGACGGCAAGCCGCACCCGGCCTCCTCGGTGCTCAAGCTGCGCGGCACCGAGCTGCAGCAGGCGGTCACCGAGCTGCTGGTCGACCTGGCAGGCCCGTTCTCGCTGTCCTCCGGCTCGCAGACGGTGCCGGAGTGGGCTGCCCACGCGGTGCCGACCTACCTGAACTTCCGCAAGGCGTCGATCTACGGCGGGTCCAACGAGATCCAACGCTCGATCATCGCCGGAACGATCCTGGGACTCTGAGGGGACGACGATGGACTTCGAGCTCGACGACGAGCAGACCGCCCTGCGTGACGCGGTCCGCGGCCTGTTGAAGGTCTACGACCCGGCGACCAACTCCGAGCGGCGCCGGATCGTGACCAGCACCGACCCCGGGTACGACGAGGACCTCTGGGGCCGGATGGCCGAGATGGGCCTGCTCGGTCTGCCCTTCGCCGAGGACGACGGCGGCATGGGTGCCGGTCCGGTGGAGGTCGCCCTGGTCGCCGAGGAGATGGGCCGGGTGCTGGCACCCGAGCCGTACGTCGCCGCCGTGGTGCTGGCCGGTGGGCTGGTCGCCGAGCTGGGCAGCGCCGAGCAGCGCGCGGACGTGCTGGGGTCGCTGGCCTCCGGCGAGCGGCTGCTGGCGTTCGCCTCGGGCGAGGTCGCCGAGCCGGTGATCCAGGGCGCCCGTGCCGACCAGATCGTCTGGGAGGTCGACGGCGAGGTCTTCCTGGTGGACCGCCCCGAGAGCGCCAAGGCCTACCGGACCCACGACGGCGGCCGCGCCGCACTGCTGGAGTTCGACCGCAGCGCAGCGACCCCGCTCGGCGACGGCGGCGACGCGAGCGGCGCGCTGACGAGGGTCTTCGCGCTGGCGCGGATCGCGGCCTGCCACGAGGCGCTCGGCGCGATGGACTCCGCGCTCAGCCTGACCACGTCCTACCTGACCACCCGTCAGCAGTTCGGAGTCACCCTGAACCGCTTCCAGGCGCTGACGTTCCGGGCCGCGGACATGTACACCGACCTGGAGCTGACCCGCTCGATCGTCACCTGGGCGACCCTGGTCGCTGCCTTCGGCGATGCGGACGACCTCGGCGACGCCGCTGCGCGCGCGAAGCTGCAGACCGTCCGTGCCGGGCGCCGGATCGGCCAGGAGGCGATCCAGCTGCACGGCGGCATCGGCGTCACCGACGAGTACGCCATCGGGCACTTCACCTCGCGCCTGACCGCGCTGAGCCACTGGCTGGGCGACGCCCGCGAGCAGCTCTCCACGCTGTCGGCCGGCCTCACCCGTCACGACGTCCTGGACCCGCTCGAGTAACGGTGGTTGAGGTGCTCTGGAGTGACGCTGGTTGAGGTGCTCTGGAGTGACGCTGGTTGAGGTGCTCTGGAGTGAGGAACGAACGGAAGAGCCTCGAAACCCGGCGAGGAACCCGCAGACTCAGCCGGAGACGATCCGCAGGCCACCGGTATCAGCCAGCGGCCGGTACCCCAGCCGCACGTAGACCCCGGTCGAGGTCTGGTTCTGCTCGTCGGCGAAGAGGCAGACCCGCGCGCCCTCGTCCAGCAGGCGTCGCGAGATCGCGGCGACCCCGGCGGCGGCGTACCCGTGCCCGCGGTGCTGCTTCGGCGTGTAGACCGGTCCGACGCGG
>JBJMIP010000305.1:0-4425 GCA_045806825.1 Marmoricola sp. | reverse complement strand
TGAAGCGGATCAAGGCCAAGGGCATCGAGGTCGTGATCTACGAGCCCAACATCGCCGAGGAGCAGTTCTTCAACTCCGAGGTCGTCACGGACCTGGACGAGTTCAAGAAGCGCTCGGACGTGATCATCGCCAACCGTCGCTCGGACTCCGAAGCCGCGCACACTTTCGCCGATCTGCTGGTCGAGGGAGCGATCAAGACCGACATCGACGTGCTGTTCACCGGCTCGACCGAGGCCGAGGCGATCAAGCTGTTCGCGAACACGTTCCTCGCCCTGCGGGTGGCCTACTTCAACGAGCTCGACACCTACGTGGCCACCCACGGCCTGGACACCCGGCAGATCATCGAGGGCGTCGGCCTGGACCAGCGGGTGGGCAAGCACTACAACAACCCGTCCTTCGGGTACGTCGCCTACTGCCAGCCCAAGGACACCAAGCAGCTGCAGGCCAACTACCGCGACGTCCCGCAGAACCTGATCAGTGCGATCGTGGATGCGAACACCACCCGCAAGGACTTCATCGCAGACGACATCCTGCGGCGTCGCCCGCAGACGGTGGGCGTGTACCGGCTGATCATGAAGGCCGGCTCGGACAACTTCCGCGACTCCTCGATCCAGGGCGTGATGAAGCGGATCAAGGCCAAGGGCATCGAGGTCGTGATCTACGAGCCGAACCTGTCCGAGGACCTGTTCTTCAACTCCGAGGTGGTCACTGATCTCGACGAGTTCAAGAAGCGCTCGGACGTGATCATCGCCAACCGGCGCTCGGACAACCTCGACGACGTGCTGGACAAGGTCTACTCCCGCGACATCTACGGCAACGACGACTAGCTAACGGGCCAGCACCATCGCCGGGAGCATCGCGGCGAGCCGCCGCAGCAGCTCCTCGCGGGTGACGTCGCGGTGGTCCCGGACCCAGTCCAGGATCAGCGCCTCGATCATCGCCGACCACCCGTCGGTGATCATCCGGACGACCGGGGTGTCGGCCACGCCGATCGCGGCGAGCCCGTCGGCACCGGTGACCTCGAAGATCCGGTCGACCAGCGCGCGTCGGCCGTCCTCGTAGATCGCGCGCAGCTCGTCGTCGCCGCCGGCCGCTGCGCGGACCAGCGAGACGTAGCCGGTGTAGTTCTCGGTCACGTAGTCCAGGTAGGCACCCAGCGAGACCGCGAGCTGCTCGAGCGGGTCCTCGATGTCGCGCGGAGCGGTGATCGCCACCAGCTGCTCGACGGCCCGGCGGACGACTGCAACGTGGAACTCCTGCTTGTTGCCGAAGTAGTGGTACAGCAGACCGCGCGAGATCCCGGCCTCCTCGGCCAGCACCTCGATCGAGATCTCGTCCAGCGTGCGCGTGGAGAGCAGCTGGGTGCCGAGCTCGAGGAGCTGCTCCCGTCGGCTCTCCGGCGACATCCTGGTGCGCCCGCTGGTGCTGGTCATGTGGGCCAGGTTACTGAACATTCGTCAACAACGCTATTGACGGTCGTTCAACAACGATGAGAAGTTTGGTCCATGAACAACTCCCAGACCCTCCCCGAGCGCACCCGCGTCGTGGTCGTCGGTGCCGGATTCGCGGGCCTCGGCACCGCGATCAAGCTCGACGAGGCCGGTCGCACGGACTTCGTCGTCGTCGACAAGGGTGACAGCGTCGGCGGCACCTGGCGCGACAACACCTACCCGGGTGCTGCCTGCGACGTGCCGAGCCAGCTGTACTCGTTCTCGTTCGCCCCGAACCCCAGCTGGTCGCGGTCCTTCTCCCCCCAGCCGGAGATCCACGCGTACCTGCAGGACGTGGCCCAGAAGGCCGGCGTGCTCGACCGCTTCCACTTCGGTACGACGGCGCAGGACGCGGTCTGGGACGAGACCGACCAGCAGTGGACCGTGACCACCAGCGCCGGCACCATCGTCGCCGACGTCGTGATCAGCGGGTCCGGTGGACTCTCGGAGCCGAAGAACCCGGAGATCAAGGGCATCGACGGCTTCACCGGCGAGATCTTCCACACCGCTCGCTGGGACCACGACGTGGACCTGACCGGCAAGCGGGTGGCCATCATCGGCACCGGCGCCTCGGCCATCCAGGTGATCCCGGAGATCGCGAAGAAGGTCGCGCACCTCGACGTCTACCAGCGCACGGCCCCGTGGGTGATGCCGCGCCACGACCGCGCCTACACCGCGATCGAGCGTCTCGGCTTCAAGCTCGTCCCCGGTCTGCAGAAGCTCTACCGCACCGCGATCTACTGGGGCCGCGAGACCTACGTGCCGGCCTTCACCTGGCAGCCGAAGATCCTCGCGCCGGTCCAGGCCATCGCCGAGGGAAACATCAAGAAGGGCATCAGCGACCCCGCACTGCGCGCCAAGGTCACGCCCGACTTCCAGATGGGCTGCAAGCGCATCCTGATCTCGAACACCTACTACCCCGCGCTGGCGAGGGAGAACGTCGAGGTGATCACCGACGGGATCGCCGAGATCACCGCGAACGGCGTGATCACCCGCGACGGCACCGAGCGCGAGATCGACTGCCTGATCGTGGCCACCGGTTTCTACACGACCGACCAGCCGATCGCACACCACATCAAGGGCCGCGACGGTCGCACCCTCGGCGACGTCTGGGCCGAGCACGGGATGGCGTCGTACAAGGGCACCACCACCGCGGGCTTCCCGAACCTGTTCCAGATCGTCGGCGCGAACACCGGGCTGGGCCACTCCAGCATGGTGTTCATCATCGAGAGCCAGATCGCCTACATCCTCTCCGCCCTGGAGCAGATGGAGGCTCGCGGCATCGCTGCCGTAGAGCCGACCCTGCAGGCCCAGCAGTCCTGGACCGATGACATGCAGCGCCGGATGCAGCGCACCGTGTGGAGCACCGGCGGCTGCGCCAGCTGGTACCTCGACGAGCACGGCCGCAACACCACCCTGTGGCCGCGGACCACGTTCGCCTTCCGCGGCCTGCTGCGCAAGTTCGACCTCGACAAGTACGTCGTCACCCCCGCCCACAGCACCACCCAGAACAAGGAGCTCGTCGCATGAAGTCGCTGAACGACAAGGTCGTGGTGATCACCGGAGCGGGCTCCGGGATGGGTCGCGAGATGGCGCTGAAGGCTGCCCGCGAGGGCGCGCTGCTGGCGATCTCGGACTGGAACGCCGAGGGTCTCGCCGAGACCGTCGACCTGTGCAAGGCGGCCGGCGCCAAGGAGCTGCGCAGCGACGTCATCGACGTCTCCGACCGCGCCTCCATGGCCACCTGGGCGACCGCTGTCGCCGAGCAGTTCGGCCGGGTCAACATGGTCGTCAACAACGCCGGCGTCACCGTCACCGGTGACTTCGAGGAGATGGCGTACGAGGACTTCGACTGGATCGTCGGGGTGAACTTCCTCGGCGTCGTCAACGGCACCAAGGAGTTCCTGCCGCACCTGATCGCCTCGGGCGACGGCGCGGTCGTGAACATCTCGAGCCTCTTCGGCCTGATCTCGATGCCGGGCCAGACCGCGTACAACGCCACCAAGTACGCCGTCCGCGGCTTCACCGAGGCGCTGCGCGAGGAGATGCTGATCAACAAGCACCCCGTGACGGTCACCTGCATCCACCCGGGTGGCATCAAGACCGGGATCGCCCGCAACGGCCGCAAGACGGCGAGCCAGGACTCCGCGAAGATCGATGAGCTCTTCGAGAAGAAGCTCGCCCGGATGACGGCCGAGAAGGCCGCCGGGATCATCCTCGACGGCGCGGTCAAGGGGAAGGCCCGCGTGCTGGTCGGCATCGACGCGCACGCCCTGCACCACTTCGCGAAGTGGACCGGCTCGGGCTACCAGGACATCATCGCCCGGCTCGCTCCGCTGACGATGCCCAAGCCCAAGAAGTAGGCACGTCGCGCGGGACGCCTAGGGTTGGCGGGTGCGCCAGACCCGAGTCCTCACCCGCAAGTGGCCTGACGAGCCGCACTGGGAGTTCGACGCGCTCCGCCTCGGGGTGGACGCTCTCGGCTACTGGGTCGGCGTCCCCACCGGCACCTGGTTGTCGCGTCCGGACAAAGGCTTCACCGCGTGGGCTGACCACGTCGTCCTGCTCCCCCACGACGGCTGGTGGGTCGCCACGATCTACGGGACCGACCCGGACCGGCCGGTCGACTACTACGTCGACGTGACCACGCCGGCCGCCTGGGCCGAGGACGGGTCCGAGGTGCGCTGCGTGGACCTGGACCTGGACGTGATCCGCGAGACCGACGGCCGGATCTGGATCGACGACGAGGACGAGTTCGAGGAGCACCAGATCACGCTCGGCTACCCCGACGACGTGATCCACGCAGCGCAGACCTCGTGCCAGGAGGTCTTCGCGGCCATGAGCGCCGGCGAACCGCCTTTCGACGGCAGCGCCTACCGCTGGATCGAGAAGCTCAGAGCAACCCGGTAGCCGGGTCCCGGTCGGTCACGCAGTA
>JBJMIP010000304.1:0-3877 GCA_045806825.1 Marmoricola sp. | reverse complement strand
TCGGCGTCGACCCGACCTGGCCAGGGATGCCGGAGAGCGCCTCGATCCCGAGCCACCCCTCGGCGACTGCGCGCAGCACCAGGTCGTCCCATTGCTCGCCGACGGCGACCCGGACGACGGCTCCGCCGCAGGCGTCGGCGTCGGCGCTCACGCCGCGGGTGCGGACCGCGACCACCCGGCCGTCGAAACCCTCGTCGGCGACGAGGAGGTTGCTGCCGCCACCGAGCACCAGGACCGGCGTTCCGGCGGCATCGGCCTCGGCGACCGCGGCGATCAGGTCGGCCTCGGTCTCCGCGCTGACGAATTCCGCGGCCGGCCCGCCGACCCGCAGCGTGGTGTGCGCGGCGAGCAGCTCAGCCACGCAGCACCGCCCGCGGATTGCCGAGGACCTTGTCCCCGCCGCAGGTCACCGTGAGCGCCACCGACTCGACGCCGTCGCGGTTCTCCCGGACGCCGCTGATGCTCACCTCCGTGCCCTCGGCGCCCGCCGGCACGACGACCGGCTTGGTGAACTTCGCCGCGAGCTCGGCGATCCGGCCGGGCTCACCGAGGGTCTCGTCGACGTAGCGGGCGGCCAGCGCGAGGGTGTACATGCCGTGCGCGATCACGCCGGGAAGGCCGACGGAGAGGGCGACGTCCTCGTCGGAGTGGATCGGGTTGTGGTCGCCGCTGGCCGCTGCGTAGGCGACCAGGTCGGCCCGGGTCACCCGGTAGGTGCGGGGCTCGAGCTCGACTCCCATCAGGAACCTGCCTTGTGCACCAGCGTGGCCCGCGCGGTGCACACCAGGGACCCGTCGGCGGCGGTGATGGCACTGGTCGTGGAGATGATGTCGGCCCCGCCGATCTGGCGCAGTCCGTCGACGGTGAGCTCGGCGCTCAGCCGGTCACCCGCGACGACCGCGCGTTCGTGGGCGAAGCGCTGCTCGCCGTGCACGACGTGGTGCAGCTCGATCCCCACGGTCGGGTCGACCATCAGCTCCTGCATCGCGGCGAAGGCGACCACGATCGGGTACGTCGCGGGGGCCGGACCGCCGGCGGCGTACGGGGTCCCGGTGGCGGCGGCGAAGGCGCTCACGGAGTCCTCGGTGACGTCGTACGGGGCCGTCGGGGGGAAGCTGCGTCCCACCAGGGACTGGTCAACAGGCACGCGGTGAAACTACCGGACAAAGCAGAACGGCATCCCCCGAGGGGATGCCGTTCGTGTGCGTCTCAGCGCTGGGATCAGCGGGTCTCGCGGTGCTCGGTGTGGGTCCGGCAGCGCGGGCAGAACTTCTTGAGCTCGAGCCGGTCGGGGTCGTTCCGACGGTTCTTCTTGGTGATGTAGTTGCGTTCCTTGCAGTCAACGCACGCCAAGGTGATCTTGGGGCGGACGTCGGAGCTCTTGCTGGCCACGGTGTGCCTTCTTCCTGCTTGCGAAAACTTCGGTGCTGCGGGTGGTGATGCCGGTAGCGGGGGCGGGGCTCGATCCCGCGACCTCACGATTATGAGTCGTGCGCTCTAACCAGCTGAGCTACCCCGCCTCGGTGAACAGCAGCGCCTCCGCCACCATTCCCAGAGCCCCTTTACGGAATCGAACCGTAGACCTTCTCCTTACCATGGAGACGCTCTGCCGACTGAGCTAAAGGGGCCTGCCCTGTTGCATGCGCTTCCAAGGCCAGCAGGAAGGATACACAGGCGGCGGGGCGAACGTGAAATCGTCCCCGGCCGCCGTCTCAGGCGTCCTGGATGCGGGCGAAACCGACAGCCTGCTCCAGCTCGTAGGCCAGTTCGAGAAGGCGGGACTCCCGGCCCCGGCCGGCACCGATCTGGACCCCGATCGGCATCCCGTTGCGCCCGGTCGCGAGCGGGAGCGAGATCGCCGGGTCCCCGGTGGCGTTCTGCAGCGGGGTGAAGTTGACCAGCTGGATCAGGCGCTCGATCACGACCTCGAAGGGCTGGTTCGGGCTGAGCCACCCGAGCTCGGGGGTCGGCAGCGCGAGCACCGGGGTGAGCACCGCGTCGTACTGGCGGAAGAACCGGGCCGAGACCATCGAGGAGGCCCGCAGCCGGGCGATCGAGACCGGGAGCCGCCAGGCGTTGCGCAGACCGTGCCGGGCCAGGCCACGGCTGAGGTTGTCGGTGAGCCTCCGGTCGAAGTCCGGTCCGAGCGACCTCGTGCCGGTCGCCAGCAGGAATGTCGAGAGCACGCTCCAGTAGCCCAGGAAGTCCCCGAGGAAGGACTCCGGGACCGGGACCGGGACCTCCTCCAGGTGGTGGCCGAGCGACTCGAGCTGCTTGGCCGTCGAGCGAACGACGTCGGCGACCTCGGGGTCGGTCCGCAGGTCGCCGATGGAGTCGATGACCACCGCGATCTTCAGACGCTTCCGGCCCGGGCCCCGGATGTCCCCGACCGGGGGCAGCTTCAGGTTCCGGAAGTGCTTCTCGGACTCGCGCAGGAACGCGGCGGTGTCGCGCACGCTCCGGGAGACGACGCCGTCGGCCACGATCTGGACCGGCTGCTCGCGCAGCATCTTGTCCTGCGGAACCCGACCGCGGGTGGGCTTGAGGCCGACCAGGCCGTTGCACGCTGCCGGGATGCGGATCGAGCCGCCGCCGTCGTTGGCGTGCGCGATCGGCACCGCCCCTGCTGCCACGAAGGCTCCCGAGCCGGCGGACGAGGCGCCCGAGGAGTAGCCGGTGTTCCACGGGTTGCGCACCGGGTCCAGGTCGCGGAACTCGGCACTGCAGCTGAAGCCGAACTCGGAGAGCTGGGACTTGCCGAGACCGACCAGACCGGTGCCGAAGAACATCGTGGCGAAGTCACCGTCCGCCTTGGCCGGGGCACCGGTGAACGCCGAGCAGCCCTGCTGGGTCGGCAGTCCCTGGACGTCGGAGTTGTCCTTGACGAACGTCGGTACGCCGGCGAAGAAGCCCTTGCCCGGTCGGGCAGCGCGCGCCCGGGCGCGGTCGTAGTCGCTGACCACCAGCCCGTTGAGCTCGGGGTTGACCTTCTCAACGCGGGCGATCGCGGCGTCGACGGCCTCGAGGGCGGAGATCCGCCCGGCGCGGATCTCCTCGGCCACGCCGACCGCGTCGAGCTCGCCGAGGGCGTCGTCGGTGAAGGCGTGGACCCGGGACCGAGCAGGGAGCCCGGAGGTCGGTGAGGTCATGGACGGGAACTTAGTCGCCCGGGCGCGCACCGGGGATCCCCCTACGGGACTAGATCCACGCGACGATGATCGGGACCAGGACGCTGGTCGCCAGCGCGGCCAGGCCCATGCACAGCGCGCTGAAGGCGCCCTCCGTGCGACTCTCGGCCAGGGCCCGGGCGGTACCGATGCCGTGGGTGACGCTGCCCATCGCGATGCCGCGGGCGCGCGGGTCGCGCACCCCGATCCGGTCGAGCACCCACGGACCGAGGATCGCACCGGTGATGCCGGCGAGGATGGTGAGCACCGCGGTCAGCGCCGGGATCCCGCCGATCTGGGTGGACAGCGCGATCGAGACCGGCGTCGTCGCCGCCTTCGGCGCCATCGTCAGCTGCAGCTGCCGGTCGCCGCCGGCCAGGTCGGTGACGAGGACGGCCGAGCAGATCGAGACGATCGTCCCGGCCACCACCCCGGTCAGCACCGGTACGGCGGCGCGTCGGACCAGGTGCCACTCGTGGTGCAGCGGCAGGGCCAGCGCCACGGTGGCCGGTCCGAGCCAGAACGCGACGAAGCTGCCGCCGGTCAGGTAGTCGGCATAGCTGACGTCGCCGATCTTGAGGACCGCGACGATCACCACGATCGCGACCAGGACCGGCTGGAAGACCGGGCTCCCCGTGCGGTGGTGCAGCCAGCGGCCCAGCGCGTACCCGGCCAGGGTGAGGGTGATCCCGAAGAGCGGTGAGGCGGTC
>JBJMIP010000303.1:0-2522 GCA_045806825.1 Marmoricola sp. | reverse complement strand
CTGGGTGTAGTTGCGGCCGAACTGGTCGAGGACCAGCGAGCTGGACGGGGCGGCCTCCGGGGCGGTGCCGGCGGCCTGCGCCTCCTTGCCCTGGTAGCCGGAGAGCAGCTGGATGACCTGCTGGCGGACGCGGTTGAGGTCGGCCCCGAGCTTCACCAGGACCTGGGCGGCGACGCCCTCGCCCTCGCGGATCAGGCCGAGCAGGATGTGCTCGGTCCCGATGTAGTTGTGGCCGAGCTGCAGGGCCTCGCGCAGCGAGAGCTCCAGCACCTTCTTGGCGCGCGGGGTGAACGGGATGTGGCCGCTCGGGGCCTGCTGCCCCTGACCGATGATCTCCTCGACCTGGGCGCGGACGCCTTCCAGGGAGATGCCGAGGCTCTCCAGAGCCTTGGCCGCAATGCCGTCACCCTCGTGGATCAGGCCGAGCAGGATGTGCTCGGTCCCGATGTAGTTGTGCGAGAGCATGCGGGCCTCTTCCTGGGCCAGCACGACAACTCGACGAGCACGGTCTGTGAACCGTTCGAACATGGGCATCGCTCCTTGACTACGCGGGCCGGAATACGTGCGACCCGCACGCCTTTCAAACCCTGTATCCACCCTACGTGTTCCGACCGAACGCCGTCTTCGCTGTTAGCGAACACGGGACCGTCGGTCCTGGCCTGCGCTGAGCCGCGAAAACGGCCCCCGCAGGGGCTCAGTGAGCAGCGACGTAGGCGTCCTTGACCTGCTGCGAGACGCGGCCGCGGTCGGGGACCTCGAAGCCGTTGTCGCGGGCCCAGGAGCGGATGTCGGCCGGGCTCGGGCCACCGGTACGGCCACGCTTGCGGGCCCCCGCGCGGCGGGCGTGACCGACGTACAGCGCCAGCGCCTCGCGGAGCTTGGCGGCGTTCGTGGAATTCAGGTCGATCTCGTAGTCACGACCGTCCAGCGCGAAGCTGACCGTTTCCTCAGCCTCGGTCCCGTCGATGTCGTCGACCAGGACGATGCTCACCTTCTGCGCCATCTCACTCCCCGTTTCTCTGCATGGCCCGAACTGTATTCACGACCATACCCGAGGCCATTTATTCGGGGCGAAGCAGCGGAAACAGAATCGTTTCCCGAATACCAGCTCCGGTGAGCAGCATGATCAATCGATCAACCCCCATGCCCATTCCGCCAGCGGGGGGCATGCCGTACTCCATCGCCTTGAGGAAGACCTCGTCGAGCTCCATGGCCTCCGGATCGCCCGCCGCAGCGAGCAGGGACTGCGCCGTCAGCCGCTCGCGCTGCACGACCGGGTCGTTGAGCTCGGAATAGGCCGGGGCGAGCTCGACGCCGTTGATGATCAGGTCCCAAGCCTCGTTGAGGCCATTCTTCGAGCGGTGCGCCTTGGCGAGCGGCTTCACTGCCGACGGATAATCCATCACGAAAGTCGGGTTGATCAGAGAATCCTCGACGAGCTGCTCGTAGAGCTCGACAACAATCTCTTCCGCACCCCATTTCGGCTGCAGTTCAACGTCACGATTCGCGGCGTGCTTCCGCAGGGCCTCCACCGAGGTCGAGACGGTGATCTCCTCGCCGAGCGCCTCCGAGACCAGGTCCAGGATCGGCGCCTGGCGCCACTCGGCCTCCAGGTCGATCTCCGAGCCGTCCCGGCCGGGCACCACCGTGCGGCCGACAGCGCGGGCGGCGTCCAGGACCAGGTCCCGGGTCAGCTGCATCATCGTGAACTGGTCGCCGTAGGCCTGGTAGGCCTCGAGCATCGAGAATTCGGCCGCGTGGGTGGAGTCCAACCCCTCGTTGCGGAAGGTCCGGCCGATCTCGTAGACCTTGTCGACGCCGCCGATCATCGCGCGCTTGAGGTCGAGCTCGAGCGCGATCCGCAGCAGCATCGGTTGGTCGAGCGCGTTCAGGTGCGTCTTGAACGGTCGCGCCGCGGCGCCACCGTTGGTCAGCTGCAGGATCGGGGTCTCGACCTCGAGGTAGCCCTGGGAGTCCAGGGTGTTGCGCAGACTGCGCAGCACGGTGGCCTTGGTGCGCACCATCTCGCGCGCCTCCGGCCGGATCATCATGTCGACGTAGCGCAGGCGGATCCGCGCCTCGTCGGAGAGCGGCTTGTGCTCGTTGGGGAGCGGCCGCAGCGTCTTCGCCGCGATCTCCCAGGTCCGCGCCTGCACCGAGAGCTCCCCGCGGCGGCTGGTGATCACCTCGCCGTTGACGGCCAGCAGGTCACCGAGGTCGACCAGCGACTTGAAGTCCGCCAACGACTCCTCGCCGATGTCGGCCAGGGAGAGCATCACCTGGATCTCGGAGCCGTCGCCCTCCCGCAGCCGGACGAAGCAGAGCTTGCCGGTGTTGCGCAGGAAGATCACCCGGCCGACGATCGCGACCTGCTCCCCGGTCAGGGTGTCCGGTTCGAGCTCGCCCGACTCCAGCCGGGGGTCCCAGGTCTCGCGGATCTCCTTGACGGTGTGGGTGCGCTCGACCGCGATCGGGTACGCCTGCTTGCCGGCCTCCAGCAGACGCGCGCGCTTGTCGCGGCG
>JBJMIP010000302.1:0-2608 GCA_045806825.1 Marmoricola sp. | reverse complement strand
CGGGACATCTCGGCCGGCTGCAGCATCGAGGAGAGCTTGCGCTCCAGGGTGCTCTCGACGGCGCGGATGATCTCGGGCGAGGTCCGGTCCATCACCGCGATCCGGTGGGCGACCTTCGCCTGCTGGTCCGGCGCGAGGCCGGAGAGCAGCAGCGAGGCCTTGTCCGGGGTCATGTGGGCGAGCACCAGGGCGATCACCTGCGGGTGCTCGTCGACGATGAACGAGCGCAGCTGGGCCGGGTCGGCGCGGTGCAGGAACTGGAACGGCATCTGCACGGCGGCAGCCTTGACGCGTTCGATGATCTCGGCTGCCCGGTCGGAGCCGAGCGACTGCTCGAGCAGCTGCTGGGCGAAGCTCAGCCCGCCCTGCGCGATGTGCTGACGGGCGGTCATCATGTCCTTGAACTCGCCGATGACCTGCTGCGTCTCGGCGCTGCTGATCGACTCGAGCCGGGCGATCTCGGCGGAGATGGCCTCGACCTCGGAGTCGGACAGGTGCGCGAGCACGCTGGAGGCGCGGTCGCGGCCCATCTGGATGAGCAGGATCGCTGCCTTGCGGACGCCGAGCCCGGCGATGGTCGCGGCGCTCACGGGCGCTCCACCAGCCAGCCGCGCAGGAGGGCCGCGACGTCCTCGGGCTGACGTTCCACCAGGGCGGCCAGCTCGTCCATCATGTCCTCGGTCTCGGAGCGCTCACTGCCCGCCAGGGCGAGCATCGCGGGGGAGGACTCGATCGGCGCGGTCGTGTGGGACCGCTCGAGCTGCTCGGCGCGGAGCTGCTCGACCACGTAGGTGGTGGCTTCGGCCCGGGCCTTGGCCCGCTTGCGGCCCTTGAGCCAGGCCAGCAGCATGATCAGCATCACCAGCACGATCAGGCCGGCGTTGCGGTACAGGTTCATCCGGGCGGCACCGGCGTCGGCCTGGGTGGCCGTGGCGAGGTCCTTCTTGGCGGCGGTCTCCGCGGTCCGGTCGAACGGGAGCGTGTCGACCTGGACGGTGTCGCCGCGCTTCGCGTCGATCCCGACGGCGCTGGCGATGAGCGCCTGGATCTGGCTGGCGCTGATGTTGCGCGCCTTCTTCGCGTCCAGCACCACGCCGACGTGCAGGTTGCGCACCGAGCCAGGGGCGCTCTCGCGGCGCTCGAGGGTGGTGTTCAACGGGTTGTCCACGGTCTCGGAGCTCTTGGAGTACTTGGAGTTCGCGCTGCTGCCGGTGCCCGAGGTGTCCATCTGCCCGTCAGGGCCGACGACGCCGTTGATGCCGGAGCCGGCGCCGGCACCCGCGCCGTTGTAGAGCTCGGAGTTCTTGGTGGAGGAGAGCGCCGGGTTCTTGGGGTCGAAGCTGTACTGCTTGGTCTCGGTCACCGACTTGTCGAAGTCGAGGTTCGCGGTCACGGCGACGGTCGAGTTGCCCGGGCCGACGACGCGGTCGAGCATCGTCTGGATCCGCTGGTTCATCTGGTCCTGGTAGGTCATGACCTCCTGGTTGCGGGTCGCCGCGGCGGTGCCGCCGGCACCGTCGCTTCCGTCCGCACCGGAGAGCACCTGGCCCGCGGAGTCCGCCACGGTGACCTTGGCCGGGTCGAGGCCGTCGATGCTGGAGGCGACCAGGTTGGTGATCGCCTGCACCTGGCCGGAGTTCAGGGTGACGCCGGCCTTGGGCTGGATCAGCACCGAGGCGGTGGCGGGGTCCTGGTTGTCGGAGAAGACCTGCTTCTCGGGCAGCGCGAGGTGCACGACGGCGGTCTGGACACCGTCCAGAGCCTCGATGGTCTTGGAGAGCTCGCCCTCCATGGCCCGCTTGAAGTTGACCTGCTCCTGGGCGCTCGAGGTCGACAGGCTGGACTTGTCGAGAAGTCCGTAGCCGGTGTCGGTCGAGGAGCTCGGCAGGCCCTGGCCGCTCAGCGAGATCCGCGAGGAGTAGACCTTGTCCTTCGGCACCGTGATCGTGGTGCCGCCGTCGGTGATCTTGTACGGCGTGCCGGCGGCGTCGAGCTTGTCGATGATCGCCGAGGCGTCGGAGGACGCGAGGTTGCTGAACAGCGGCGAGTAGCTCGGGGTCGAGGCCCACCGGAAGACCATGAAGCCGGCGAGCAGCAGGGCGCCCGTGCCGAGGACGGCGATGAGCTTCTGGCCGGTGGTGAAGGCCAGGAACGTGCGCTGGTACCGCGTGAACGCGCGGCCGAGGGAGTCCTTCATCAGACCTGCATCCTCATGATCTCGTTGAACGCCTCGACGGCCTTGTTGCGCACAGCCACGGTGAGCTGCGTGGTGACGCTCGCCTCGGTGGCGGCGATCGTGTAGTCGTGGATCGCGTTGAGGTCACCGGTGGCGGCCTTCACGGCGAGCTGGTCGGACTTGTCCTGGACCTGCTCGAGCCGGTCGATGCCGTCGAGCACCAGGTTGCCGAAGTCGTGCCCGGAGGTGGACTTCGCGGCACTGGTGCCGGTCGGGGCGACCGTGGCCGGCACGAACGGGGTGAACCCGACGCCCCCGACTCCGCTGACACTCATCGTCATCGTCCGATCTGAAGGGCTGCGTTGTAGGTGTCCTGCGCGGTCTTGGTGGTCTGCACCGAGGCCTGGAAGCCGCGCTGGGCCATCACCAGCT
>JBJMIP010000301.1:0-4963 GCA_045806825.1 Marmoricola sp. | reverse complement strand
GTCTCGTCGGTGACGATGACGAGCCTCTCCGACGATCTTCCCGACTCCGTTTCGGAGCCGCGCGACCGGCCCCTCGACGCAGCGGCTCGATCGACACCGCCGAGGCTCGCCGTCGATCCGGACACCCTTCTCGAAGGGCTCAACCCGCAGCAGCGCGTCGCTGTGCTGCACCACGGGGGGCCGCTGCTGATCGTTGCCGGTGCCGGCTCGGGAAAGACCCGGGTGCTCACGCATCGGGTCGCGTGGCTCATGGCGGAGCGGGCCGCCTCGCCGGGAGAGATCCTCGCCATCACCTTCACCAACAAGGCGGCTGGTGAGATGAAGGAACGGGTGGCGACGCTGGTCGGCCCGCGGGCGAAAGCGATGTGGGTGTCGACGTTCCACTCCGCGTGCGTGCGGATCTGCCGCGCAGAGGCCAAGCGGCTCGGGTTCTCGTCGTCGTTCTCCATCTACGACGCCGACGACTCCCGCCGGCTCATGACGGCGGTGTGCCGCGACCTCGACTTCGACCCGAAGCGCTACCCGCCACGCTCGATGGCGGCCCAGGTGAGCAACCTCAAGAACGAGCTCATCGACTTCGACGACGCCAAGGCCCGCGCGGGTAACCACGCCGAACGTGCAGTCGCCGAGGCCTATGAGCTCTACCAGTCGCGCCTGCGCCGGGCCAACGCGCTGGACTTCGACGACCTCATCATGACGACGGTCAGCTTGCTGCAGCTGTTTCCCGATGTCGCCGAGCACTACCGCCGCCGGTTCAGGCACGTGCTCGTCGACGAGTATCAGGACACCAACCACGCGCAGTACGTCCTCGTCAGGGAGCTCGTGGGTGAGGGAGACGGACGCTCAGAGCTGTGCGTCGTCGGCGATGCCGACCAGAGCATTTACGCGTTTCGCGGCGCCACGATCCGCAACATCCTGCAGTTCGAGGCCGACTATCCCGACGCGACGGTCGTCCTGCTCGAGCAGAACTACCGCTCCACCCAGACGATCCTGACCGCCGCCAACTCCGTGATCGGCCACAACAAGGGCCGCAAGGAGAAGCGGCTGTGGTCCGACGCCGGCGACGGGGAGCGGATCGTCGGCTACGTCGCCGACGACGAGCACGACGAGGCGCGGTTCGTCTCCGGGGAGATCGACACCCTGGTCGACGAGGGCTACAAGGCCGCCGACGTCGCCGTGTTCTACCGCACCAACGCGCAGTCCCGTGTGTTCGAGGAGGTGTTCATCCGCGTCGGCCTGCCCTACAAGGTCGTCGGCGGCGTGCGGTTCTACGAGCGGCGCGAGGTGCGCGACGCGCTCGCTTATCTGCGTGTGCTGGTCAACCCGCTCGACGAGGTGTCGTTGCGGCGCATCATCAACGTGCCGAAGCGTGGCATCGGCGACAAGGCGATCGAGCAGGTCGACGCGCACGCGCAGCGGCAGCGGCTGTCGTTCATAGACGCGCTCCGCGCGGTCGAAGAGGCGCCGGGAATGGCGACCCGTTCGATCAACGCCGTGCAGGAGTTCGTGACGCTGATCGAGGAGCTGATGGCCGTTGCCGCATCCGACGGCTCTCCCGGCGACATCCTGGAAGCCGTGCTCGACAAGACCCACTACGTCGCCGAGCTGCAGGCATCGGACGACCCGCAGGACGAGGGCCGGGTGGAGAACCTCGAGGAGCTGCTCTCCGTCGCGCGCGAGTTCGAGGAGGCGAGGCCGGACGGCACGCTCGGCGACTTCCTCGAGCAGGTGTCGCTCGTCGCCGACGCCGATGAGCTCCCGGATGCCGACGAGAGCGGCGGCGTGGTGACCCTGATGACGTTGCACACGGCGAAGGGACTCGAGTTCCCGGTCGTGTTCCTCACCGGTCTCGAGGACGGCGTCTTCCCGCACATGCGCTCGCTCGGTGATGCGCAGGAGCTCGCCGAGGAGCGACGACTCGCCTACGTCGGCATCACCCGCGCCGAGCGCCGGCTCTACCTGTCGCGGACGCTCGTGCGCTCGGCCTGGGGGTCGCCGTCGTACAACCCCGCGTCACGGTTCCTCGACGACATCCCGGCGGAGCTCGTCGAGTGGCAGGGACAGCTCGACACGTCACCGTCGCAGGTGGCCGCCGACCGGGCGATGCGGCGGGGTAGGTCGGCCGGACCCGGTCTGCGCCCGATCCTGTCGCTGTCTCCGGGCGACCGGGTCAACCACGACGCCTTCGCGACCCGCGAGCGGATTACCTTCTGGGAAGGACTGCAGCGCGCCGGGGAGGCTCCGGGCATCGCGACCCGGTCGCTGTCGATGATCAACGGCTTCGTCGAGACCATCGAGCAGCTGCAGTCGATGGTGGTCGCGGGGGAGCGGGTCGACGTGATCCTCGAGCAGACCCTGACCCGCAGCGGCTACCTCAAGGAGCTCGAGGAGTCCGACGACCCGCAGGACGAGACCCGGGTGGAGAACCTGGCCGAGCTCGTCGCGGTCGCCCGCGAGTTCGCCGAGGACCCGCAGGTGGGGCCGAGCGCGGACCCGTTGGACGCCGAGCTCAACCCCGACGGCGACCCGGACGCTCCGCCGCCGGGCCTGACCGACTTCCTGGAGCGGGTGGCGCTGGTCGCCGACACCGACCAGATCCCGGACGCCCCCGAGGGCGAGGACGCTCCCGGCGTGGTCACGATGATGACCCTGCACACCGCCAAGGGCCTGGAGTTCCCGGTGGTGTTCCTGACCGGGCTGGAGGACGGCGTCTTCCCGCACATGCGCTCGCTCGGGGACAAGCCGGAGCTGGAGGAGGAGCGCCGGCTCGCGTACGTCGGCCTCACCCGGGCGCGCGAGCGCCTCTACGTCTCTCGCGCGATCGTCCGCTCGGCCTGGGGTGCTCCCGCGCACAACCCGGCCTCGCGGTTCATCGACGAGCTGCCTGTCGACCTCATCGACTGGAAGCGCACCGCCGCCGAGCAGACGAGCTGGGCACGCCAGGACCTCGGCTCGCGCTACGGGTCAGGGGCGCTCACCGGTCGTGGCCGTCAGCAGATGGCGACCCGGTTCAGCTCGGCCACCGCGAGCGCCGATGCGAGCAAGAAGGCGATGGCCCGCGACGTGCCGTCACTCGACCCCGGGGACCGGGTGCAGCACGACAGCTTCGGGCTCGGCACGGTGATCAGTGTCGAGGGGGCCGCGGAGAAGGCGGTGGCGTCGATCGACTTCGGGTCCGAGGGCGTGAAGCGACTGCTGCTGCGGTACGCGCCGGTCGAGAAGCTGTAGTGGAGCTCAAGCCGCTCGTCATCGCGAGATTCGGTCATGCGCTCGGAGCGGTTGCCTTCGCTGCCGGAGCATCGAACCTGTGGGGCCGCGGCAGCTCGCTGGGGTCGATCGCCGCGGTCGTTGTTATCAGCACCTGCTGCGTCGCGCTCGTTCGGGCGATGCTGATGAAGGTCGTGCTGAACGACGACCGCATCATCATCCGGGGTCTGCTCTGGTCGAGGCACATCCCGCGCGCCGAGGTCACCAGCGTGTCCGACTTCCCGGCTGTGCGCTGGACGGACCAGTACGGCAAGTCCCACTGGTCACCCGTCCTGTGGATGATGACCGGCAGTCGCACGTTGGGATTCATCAACAACTACAACCGAGCGGAGCTCAAGAAGCTCCGGAAGTGGGTCAAGCCGAAGCGACGGTGACCTCGCCGTACGCCGATGAGGTTGTCCTTCGAGACGGTCGCTGCGCGACCTCCTCGGGACCCAGGACCACCTCGGTCAGGGGGTGACGCCGTGGTAGATGAACGCCGGGTACGGGTCGACCGGGTCGCCGCCACCGGGGCGGACCTCGATGTGCACGTGCGGACCGGTCACGTTGCCGGTGCTGCCGATCTTGCCGATCTCGGCGCTCTGGATGACCTTCTGGCCCACGGTGACCTCGATGGCCGACTGGTGGGCGTACCAGATCTCGGTGCCGTCGGGCAGGGTCTCGACGGTCTTGTAGCCGTACGAGCCGTCCCAGCCGGTGAACGAGATGACGCCGTTGGCGATCGCGAAGATCGGCGTACCGGTGGGGGCAGCGAAGTCCAGTCCGGTGTGGTTGTGCGACCACAGGCCGCTGGACTGACCGAAGCGTGCGGTCAGGTGGTAGCCGACCGTGGGCAGCACCCAGAGGTTCTTGGCGATCTCCTGGGCCCGCTTCTGCGCTGACTGCGCGAGGGACTGGAGCTCGGCGTTGCGCTGCTGGGACTTGGCCAGCACGGTCGCCTTGAGGGTCTGCGCGGCCTGGGCCTGCGAGGCGAGCCGGTCGGCGTCACGGCTGATCGCCTGCGCGCGCGGGTCCTCGCCGGTGAAGTTGAAGGCGTCGGTGCCGTTGAACGCGTCGGCCGCGCCGGCGGAGAGCTGCAGGCTCTGGCTGCCGTCGAGCTGGCCGCCGCCCATGCCGATGGCGCCTCCAGCGGCCGCAACGATGGCGACCGCACCGACGATGGTCGGTACGGCCGGGATCTTGCGGAGGGGGCTCGCCTGGCGGCGGGTCGCTTTGCGACGGCCACCTGCGGCCGGGGTCGGGAGAACCGGGGTCGCGTCGCTGGCAGCCCGTTCGGAGCCGCGGCGATCTGCCCGGTGGTTTCCCATTTTGTCCTTACGTCGCTCGGAGTGCTTGTGGCCCAGAGAGTTCTGCAGATGACCGGTGAACTGTAACGGAACGATCACGAGGGGTGAAATCCGCACCAGTCCATCCCGGGGAGTTCAACGAACGAACGTGCCACGGGTCACTCCAGCAACTACTAGGACTTCCTACTAAATAGGGGCCTGGGAGCGATAGCCTCTGCCTCATGTTGCGCATCGTCGTCGCGAAGCCGGGCCTGGACGGGCACGACCGCGGAGCCAAGGTCGTCGCCCGAGCCCTGCGGGATGCCGGTCACGAGGTGATCTACACCGGTTTGCACCAGACGCCCGAGCAGATCGTCGAGACGGCCATCCAGGAGGACGCCGACCTGATCGGCCTCTCGGTCCTGTCCGGC
>JBJMIP010000300.1:0-4202 GCA_045806825.1 Marmoricola sp. | reverse complement strand
GTCCGGTTCGAGCTCGCCCGACTCCAGCCGGGGGTCCCAGGTCTCGCGGATCTCCTTGACGGTGTGGGTGCGCTCGACCGCGATCGGGTACGCCTGCTTGCCGGCCTCCAGCAGACGCGCGCGCTTGTCGCGGCGTACCTGCATCTGCTCAGGCAGGTCGTCGACGGCAGCAGCGTCGTTCGCGGTCTCGTGCTGGTCGGTCATGGCCGCAAGGCTATCGCCCGTCGCAGGGGCCCAAACCCAGCACCCAGCGGTGGGCCAGCGGCCACTCGACGAGCGGGTTGGCGGCTGTTCGGCGTTACTGGTTGCGGTCGAAGACGAGCTCGAGGCCGCGCAGCGTGAGCCAGGGCTGGTGCTCGGTGATCGAGCGGCACTCCTCGACGACCACCGGGGCCAGACCGCCGGTGGCGATCACGTTCACGGTCTCCGCCGGTACGCCGAGCTCGCCGATCATCCGCTCGACGATGCCGTCGACCTGGCTGGCGAACCCGAAGACCATGCCGGACTGGAGTGCCTCGACGGTGTTCTTCGCGATCACCGTGCGCGGCCGGAGCAGCTCGACCTTGCGCAGCTGGGCACCGCGGCGCCCCAGCGCCTCGAGGGAGATGTCGATGCCGGGCGAGATCGCGCCACCGATGTACTCCCCGCGCGGGCTGACCACGTCGAACGTCGTCGCGGTCCCGAAGTCGACGACGATCGCCGGGCCGTCGTACAGGGTCGCGGCGGCGAGGGCGTTGATCACCCGGTCGGCACCGACCTCGCGCGGGTTGTCCATCAGCACCGGTACGCCGGTGCGCACGCCCGGCTCGACGACGACGGCGGGGACGTCGGCGAAGTGTCGCACCAGCATGTCGCGCCACTCGTGCAGCACCGAGGGGACGGTGGCGCAGACCGAGATGCCGTCGGGACGAGCACCGCCGCCGAGGGCGCTGCTGCTGTACATCAGGCCGCGGATCAGGACGTACCACTCGTCAGCCGTCCGGGTCTCCAGCGTGGAGACGCGCCAGTGGTCGCTGACCTCCCCTCCTGCGAGCAGACCCAGCGTGGTGTGCGAGTTGCCGATGTCGGCACACAGGAGCGTCATGACTCGTCCAGGTCCAGGCCGAGGTCGAGGACCTGCACCGAGTGGGTCAGTGCGCCGACCGAGATGAAGTCGACACCGGTCTCGGCCACAGCCCGGGCGCGCCCCAGCGTCAGCCCGCCGGAGGCCTCCAGGGTCGCGCGAGCGGCGGTGCCGTGCTCGTCCCTGAGGCGGACCGCCTCGGTCATCATCGCGTCGCTCATGTTGTCCAGCAGGATCCGCTCGCAGCCCGCGTCCAGGAGCTCGCGCAGCTGGTCGAGATCGGTGACCTCGACCTCGACCGGCAGACCCGGGTACGCGGCCCGCACGGCGGCGAACGCCGGCAGCACGCCACCGGCCGCGACGACGTGGTTGTCCTTGACGAGGGCCATGTCGGAGAGGCTGAAGCGGTGGTTCACCCCACCGCCGCAGCGCACGGCGTACTTCTGCAGGGCGCGGTAGCCGGGCAGCGTCTTGCGGGTGTCGAGCACCCGCGCGCGGGTGCCGGCCAGGGCGTCGACCCAGGCCGCGGTCGCCGTCGCGACACCGGAGAGGTGGCAGGCGAAGTTCAGCGCGGTGCGCTCGGCGATCAGCAGGCCCTTCACCGGGCCGCTCACCCGCAGCACCACGTCGCCGGCGCGGACCCGGGTGCCGTCGGCCACGCGCTCGGTCACCTTGACCTCGTCCCCGAGCACGTAGTGGAAGACCAGCGCGGCGATCGCGAGACCGGCGACCACGCCGTCCTCACGCGCTCCGAAGGTGCCGCTGGCAGGCTCGTCGGGCAACGTGGCCTCGCTGGTCACGTCCACGCCGGTCCCGTCCGGGGGCAGGTCCTCGGCGAGCGCGCCGACGATCTGGGCGTAGATCGCGCGCGGGTCCAGGCCGGCCTCGACCAGCTCGGCGAGCAGATCGGCCGGGAGGTCCTCGAACGCGGTCGCGGCGATCTGGCCCATCAGAGCGCTCCCCCGTCGGTCGCGGCGGCGGGGTGGAAGGTGGCGACCGGGACGCCGTCCTCGAGCACGACGTCGAAGTGGCCGGCGAACCCGGCGTCGTCGCGCTGGCCGAAGTCCTCGCGCCAGTGCGATCCGCGGGTCTCCTGGCGCAGCAGGGCCGCGGTGGCCAGGGCGGCGCTGATCGAGATCAGGTTCGTGGTCTCCCAGGCCTCGGTGCCCTCGAGGCCGGTCACGTCGGCGAGCTCGCCCAGCGACGCGAGAGCGCGGCTGAGGCCCTCGGCGGTGCGCAGCACACCGGCCTGCTCGGTCATGGTGGCCTGCATCGCGGGCCGGACCTTGCCGTCGATCACGCCGGGGGTTCGCGGGTCGGGAGCGGGCTCGCCCTGGGCGCGCAGGTCGCCCGGCAGCACCTGGGCGATCCGACGGGAGAAGACCAGCCCCTCGAGCAGCGAGTTGGAGGCGAGGCGGTTGGCTCCGTGCACGCCGGAGCAGGCGACCTCGCCGGTGGCGTACAGCCCCGGGACGGTCGAGCGTCCCCACAGGTCGGTGGCCACCCCGCCGGAGGCGTAGTGGCACGCCGGCGCCACCGGGATCAGCTCGGTGACCGGGTCGACGCCGTGGCTGCGCGCCGTGGCCAGGATCGTGGGGAAGCGGTGCTCCCAGAACTCCTTGCCGAGGTGCCGGGCGTCCAGCCACATGTGCTGCTTGCCCTCCTCGTGCATCCGGCGGGTGATCGCCTTGGCGACGACGTCGCGGGGCGCGAGGTCGGCGAGCTCGTGCTGGCCCTGCATGAAGCGGTTGCCCTCGAAGTCGACGAGGAAGGCCCCTTCGCCACGCACCGCCTCGGAGATCAGCGGCTGCTGGCCCAGCGAGTCCGGACCCAGGTACATCACGGTGGGGTGGAACTGGACGAACTCCAGGTCGCGCAGCACCGCGCCGGCACGGAGAGCGACCGCCATGCCGTCACCGGTGGAGACGGCCGGGTTCGTCGTCTGCGAGAACACCTGACCCAGGCCGCCCGAGGCGAGCACGACCGCCCGGCACCGGACCTGGCCGACCCCGTCGCGCTGGCCCTCGCCCATCACGTGCAGCGTCAGACCGCAGACCGCGCCCGCGGCGTCGCGTTGCAGGTCGACCGCCAACGCGTGCTGGATGACCTCGATCTCGGGAGCCGCCTCGATGGCGGCGACCAGGGCGCGCTGGATCTCAGCACCCGTGGCGTCCCCGCCGGCGTGCGCGATCCGGTCGCGGTGGTGCCCGCCCTCGCGGGTCAACGAGAGCTCGCCGTCAGCGGAGTGGTCGAAGTTCGCACCGAGGGCGATCAGCTCGCGGACGGCTTCGGGGCCCTCGTTGACCAGGACCCGGACCGCCTCGAGGTCGCAAGCACCCGCACCGGCGACCAGGGTGTCGACCTCGTGCTCGTGCGGGGTGTCACCCGGTCCGAGCGCCGCGGCGATGCCGCCCTGGGCCCACTGCGTCGAGCCCGCGGAGAGCACGTCCTTGGTGACGACCAGGATCTTCTCGACCTGGCCGCGCAGCCGCAGCGCAGCGGTCAGCCCGGCGATGCCGGTACCGACGACGACGACGTCGGCCTCCCGGGACCAGCCCGGGTCGCCTGCTGCCAGGCGTTCAGGAACGTGCAGGACCATTGGTGGAGACTAGCGGCCGGCCGAGACGAGGTCGCCGCGGAGCAGGCCGCTGTCGTCCGGCACGTCGAGCGGGTCGCTGCCGAGGGTGACGATCTTGTTGTCGGCGTCGACGAAGACCACGTGCGGTTCGTAGGCGCGGGCCTCGGCCGTCTCCATCTGGCCGTACGCGATCAGGATCACGATGTCACCGGGGTGCACCAGGTGCGCCGCGGCACCGTTGATGCCGATCACGCCCGAGCCGCGCTCGCCGGCGATGGTGTACGTCTCCAGCCGAGCGCCGTTGGTGACGTCGACGATGTGCACGAGCTCGCCCGCCAGCAGGTCTGCGGCGTCGAGCAGGTCCTCGTCGACGGTGACGGACCCGACGTAGTGCAGGTCGGCCTGCGTCACGGTGGCCCGGTGGATCTTGCTCTTCATCATGGTGCGCAACATCAGCTGCCTCCTGGTGTGGTGCTCGGCGTCCCCAGCTCGAGGGCGACGTTGTCGATGAGTCGGGTGGCGCCCAGCCGCGCTGCGATGAGCAGCCGGGCCTCTCCGGTG
>JBJMIP010000299.1:0-10406 GCA_045806825.1 Marmoricola sp. | reverse complement strand
GATGTCGCGGATCGCCTCGATGTGCCCGTAGTTCACGCACAGGCCGTCAACCTCAAGAAGCATCGTCTTCGTCCACTCCCAGGTAGGCCGCGATGACGGCGGGGTTGTCGCGGATCTCGGCCGGGGACCCCTCGGCGATCTTCTGACCGAACTCGAGAACCACGATCCGGTCGGTGACGCCCATGACCAGTCGCATGTCGTGCTCGATGAGGAGCACCGTGTAGCCCTCGTCGCGGACCTTGCGGATCAGCTCCATCAGGTTCTGCTTCTCGGCCGGGTTGAAGCCGGCGGCCGGCTCGTCGAGGCAGAGCAGCTTGGGGCCGGTGGCCATCGCGCGGGCGATCTCCAGGCGGCGTTGGTCGCCGTAGGACAGGTTCGAGGCGAGCTCGTCGTACCGGGCCTTGATGCCGACGATCTCGAGCAGCTCCTTGGCCCGTTCCAGCGACGCGGCCTCGGTGCGGCGGTGCCGCGGGGTGCGCAGCAGTGCGTCCCAGAACCCGACCTTGCTGTGCGCGTCGGTCCCGACCATCACGTTCTCGAGCACGGTCATCGACTTGAACAGCCGGATGTTCTGGAAGGTGCGCGCGATGCCCATCTGGGTGATCTTGTGGCGCTTCATCTTCGCCAGCGGCCGGCCGTCGAACCGGACCTGGCCCGAGGTCGCCTGGTAGACGCCGGTCATCACGTTGAAGCAGGTCGTCTTGCCGGCGCCGTTGGGGCCGATCAGTCCGAGGATCTCGCCCTCGTTGATGTTGAACGTGACCCGGTTCAGCGCGGTCAAGCCACCGAACTGGATCGTCACGTCGTCGACCTCGAGCAGTGCCCGGCCGCTCGGTGCGGGCGCCGCGGACGGCTGCGTCAGCTGCTCAGTCATCGAGCTCACCCTCCTCCAGCGCCTCGATCTCGGCGATGGCCGCCTTTGCCCGTCTGGTCCGTCTCGGTGGCAGCAGACCCTCCGGGCGCAGCACGGCGAGCGTGGTCAGCGCCAGACCGAAGACGAGCAACCGGTAGTCGGCGAACTCGCGGAACCGTTCGGGCAGGTAGGCAACGAGGGCTCCACCGGCGATCGCGCCCCAGCGGTTGCCGGACCCACCGACGATGACCGCAGCCACGAACAGCATCGAGAGCAGCAGCGGGAAGCTGTCGGGGCTGATGTAGCCACCCTGGCCACTGGCGTAGAAGGAACCGGAGAGACCACCGATGGCCGCGCCGAGGGCGAACGCCATCAGCTTGAACTTGAACGTGGGCACGCCCATCAGCTCGGCCGCGTCCTCGTCCTCCCGCGTGGCCTCCCAGGCGCGGCCGACGCGACTCGCCTTGACCAGCCGGTCGCCGACGAGCACCAGGATCAGCGCGGTCAGCAGCAGCCAGTAGTACGGGATCGCGTTCGTGGCACCGAAGACCAGGAACCGGACCGGGTGGTCGTGGTCGAAGGACGGCACGATGCCGTTCCACTGCACCCGCGGGATGTCGAACAGCCCTCCGGGGTCGAAGGGCGGCTCGGGCTTCTTCCCGATGTTGTTCGGGTGCGGGATGTCCTTGATGCCGGCCGAGGCGCCCAGCCAGCTGATGTTCTTCACGCAGATCCGGATGATCTCTCCGAAGCCGAGCGTGACGATGGCCAGGTAGTCGCCGCGCACGCGCAGCGTCGGTGCGCCGAGGATCACGCCGGTGACCATGGTGACCGCGATCGCCACCGGGAGCGCGAGGAAGAACGGCCAGCTCCAGTGGTAGACCGTCAGCACGCCGGTCGTGTACGCCCCGACGGCGTAGAAGCCGACGTACCCGAGGTCGAGCAGACCGGCGTAGCCGATCACGACGTTGAGGCCCAGCGCCACCAGGGCGAACGCGGCAACCTGGAACATCACGCCACCGAAGTCGATGTCGTTGGTCGTGAGGATCGGCGGTCGGAGCAGCGGCAGCGCGTAGACCAGGACGCCGAGCAGGAAGACCACGACAACCTTCACCAGCCTGGGCTGGTTGTTGAAGGCCTCGACCCGACCGTCCCACCAGGTGCCGAGCCGGACCAACGGGCCGCCGGTGCTCGCAGGCGCTGTCGTCGTCGTCATGCGCGTGCCTTTCCGAGCGACTCACCCAGCAGTCCGGAAGGCCTGACCAGCAGGATCAGCACCAGCAGGACGAACGCGGTGACGTCCTTCCACTGAGCGCCGAAGACCGCCGAACCCCAGTTCTCCATGACACCGAGGATCAGACCACCGAGGAGCGCACCGCGCAGGTTGCCGATGCCGCCCATGACGGCCGCGGTGAACGCCTTGACGCCCAGGATGAACCCGGCGTTCTGGCGGGTCACCCCGACCTTGAGCATGTAGAGCGTCGCGGCGACCCCGGCCATCAGACCGCCGATGAGGAAGGTCAACTGGACCACCCGTGTCGAGTTCACACCCATTAGGGCGGCCGACTCGGGGTCCTGGGCGACGGCACGGATACCGCGGCCGAAGCGAGTTCGGCGTACGAACTGGTCGAGCGCGAACATCATCGCGAGCGCCGCGAAGATGATCAGCATGTCGACATCGGTGAACGTGTAACCCGCGACCGTGAACAGGTCGTGCGGATTGATCGTCACCGGGTTCGAGTACGCGTCCCGCGCATGCTCGGGAACGACGTAGTTGGTCAGGTTGTCGTCGAGGTGCACCCACTTCGCGAACCGGTCGCGCAGGCCCATGGCCTCGGCGAGGGCGAAGGAAGCACCGATCGCGGAGATCAACGCGATCAGCTTCGGCGCGTTCTTGTTGATCAGCGGGCGGTACGCGACCCGTTCGAGCAGGAGCGCGATGGCCGCGGAAAGCACCATGGCCGCGACCAGCGCGACCAGGAGGACGGGGAGGGCCTTGCCGAGGCTCCAGGTGACCGAGTCGGTCCCGTGGAACAGGATGAAGACCCACGCCACGGCGAAGGTCCCGAACATGAAGACCTCGGAGTGGGCGAAGTTGATGAGCTGGAGGACGCCGTACACCATCGTGTAACCGAGGGCCACCAGCGCGTAGATCGCACCGAAGACCAAGCCGCCCATGGTGAAGCTGACGAAGTTGTCGACGCTCCCGAACAGGTCGTGCAGGGTGAGCGTGGTCATGAGCAGATGCAAAGAAGTCCCCCTCCGGCCTTCTGATCGGCTGCGGCCGGAGGGGTTCCTCCGGCCGCAGCCTTGTTCAGTTCTTCTTCAGAAGAGCGACGATCAGGAGATCGCCGTGGGGTTGGCGACGTCCAGCGCGCCACTCTTCACGAAGTAGGCGTAGATCTTCGACTCCTTGATGTCGCCCTTGTCGTCGAAGGCGATCGGGCCGGAGACACCGTCGGCGGTGTAGCTGCCGATGAAGGAGTTGATGTCCTTCGAGGTGCTCTTCCCGGCATCGAGGGCCGCCAGGAAGATGTTCGTGGCGTCGTACGCCTGGGTGGCGTACAGGCCGCTCGCGGAGAAGCCGGACGGGGCCGGGCCGGCCGGGGCGGAGAGAACGGCGCCCTCGGCGCCCTCCTTGCCGGCGATCTTCACGAACTGCGGGTCCTCGGCGCCGTCACCCGACATGAACGTGCCCTTGAAGCCACCCTGGCGCAGCTGCTTCGCGAGCAGACCGGCCTCGGTGTAGTAGCCGCCGTAGAAGACGGCGTCCGCACCGGCGGACTTCACGGCCTGGACGACCGCGGACATGTTGGTGTCGCCGACCGAGATCTGGTCGGAGTCGACCATCGAGGAACCCAGCGCGGTCTTGACCGTGCCGGCCAGGCCCTTGCTGTAGTCCTGGCCGTCGTCGACGACGAAGACCTTCTTGGCGCCGTTGTCAGTCAGGTACTTGGCGTCCGCCTTGCCCTGCGCGTCGTCGTTACCGATGACGCGGTGCCAGGTGGTCCAGCCCTGCTGGGTGATGGTCACGTTGGTGGCCGACGGGGAGATCGACGGAAGGCCGGCCTCGAAGAAGGTCTTGCCGGTCGCCAGCGACTCACCCGAGAAGCCCGGGCCGATGAGGCCGAAGATCGAGCTGTCGTTGATGATCTGGGTGGCGAGGGCCGGCGCCTTGTCCGGGCTGCCCTGCGAGTCGAACGTCTTCACGTCGATCTTGCAGTCAGCGTTCTTGTCGTTGTGCTCCTTGAGCGCCAGCTTGATGCCGTTGACCATGTTCTGGCCGAGCGCACCGGCGTCGCCGGTCAGCGCACCGAGGAAGGCGAGGTTCTTGCCGCAGAGCGCGCTGGCGCTGCCCTTGTCGCCGTTGTCCTTGTTGTCGCTCGAGCTGCCGCAGGCGCTCAAGGTCAGGGCTGCGACGCTCGCAAGGGCTGCGAACGCCTGCAGGGACTTCTTGGAACGGAACATCTGTCCTCCGCTTTGAGATTGATGAAGTGACCGAAGACACGGACACGATCACGGGTTCTCGGGGACGCTAGCACCACGGAATCCGTAACGGGGCGCTCTGAAGCGAACGATCTTCACCGTTGCCGATTCGTGACCGAATGGCCTAAACCGGTTACCGACAGGTCACCGGAGCGAAACGTTCAGCCGAGCTCGATGCCGTGCTCGACCACTCCCACGGCAACGTCCTTCATGGACAGACGCAGATCCATCGCGGTCTTCTGGATCCAGCGGAAGGCGTCCGGCTCGCTGAGCCCGAGGCTCTCGGTGAGCACGCCCTTGGCGCGGTCGACGACCTTGCGGGTCTCCAGCCGTTCGTTGAGATCGGCCACCTCGGCCTCGAGCAGCTGCAGCTCGGCGAACCGGCTGACGGCCATCTCGATGGCCGGCACCAGGTCGGACTTGCCGAACGGCTTGACCAGGTACGCCATCGCTCCGGCGTCGCGAGCCCGCTCGACCAGGTCGCGCTGGCTGAAGGCGGTCAGCATGACCACGGGTGCGATCCGCTGGCTGGCGATGCGCTCCGCCGCGGCGATGCCGTCGAGCTTGGGCATCTTGATGTCCAGGATGACCAGGTCGGGCCGCAGCTCCTCGGTCCGCGCGACCGCCTGCTCGCCGTCCTCGACCGCGGCGATGACGTCGTAGCCCTCCTCGGCGAGCATCTCGGCGAGGTCGAGGCGGATCAGGGCCTCGTCCTCGGCAATCACGACGCGGCGGGCCGGGCTGGTGGGGGTCTCGCTCACGCGGGACAGGTTACCGAGTTCGGCGACGCGCGGTCGCTCCGGTAGCGTTCGTGCCTGCTGCCGCCCCGATAGCCCAACGGCAGAGGCAATGTGCTCAAACCACATCCAGTGTGGGTTCGAATCCCACTCGGGGCACCAGATCTCCCTCCGACCGACGGGGGTAAGTGCCAACGCCGGCTGAGGCCCACGCTCAGCAACGTGTCGCAAACTCGCTGCGGACGACTTACCCCCGTCGTTTCGCGGTTTGATAGGCGCATGCTGCTCGGACCGGACGACGATCTCGGGTTCGACCCGCGGCGCATCCTGCTCAACGGTGCTTCGGGCAGCGGCAAGACGACGCTCGCCGCAAGCCTCTCGGAGCAGCTCGGGCTGCCGTACACCGAAATTGACAGCCTCTTTCACGGCGCCGGCTGGGTGCCGCGCGACTCCTTCGTCGAGGACGTCCGCCGCCTCGCCGACTCACCCGCGTGGATCACCGAGTGGCAGTACGACAGCGCTCGGCCGATCCTGCTCGCACGCTGCGACCTGATCGTCTGGCTCGACCACCCGCGGTCCCGGGTGATGCAGCGGATCGTACGGCGCACGGTGCGGCGCCGGCTGCGACGCGAGGTCCTCTGGAACGGCAACCGGGAAGGCCCGTTCCGGCACTTCTTCACGGATCCGGAGCACATCGTCCGGTGGGCCTGGTCGTCGTACCCACGGGTCGCGCAGCGAGCGCACGATGTCGTGCGGGACCGACCTGACTTGCCAGTCGTCCGGTTGCGCGATGACGCCGAGATCGCTCGCTGGCGCGAGCGACTGCGTGCGGCTTAGCTCGAGCTGAGTCCCCGGTACGCGGGGGCGACCTCGTTGATCGCGTCGCCCATCCGGTGGATCCGTAGCGCGTTGGTCGACCCGGGGATGCCGGGAGGGCTGCCCGCGATGATGACCACCAGGTCGCCCTCGGCGACGCGGCCGGTGTTGAGCAGCTGCTCGTCGACCTGGCGGACCATCTGGTCGGTGTGCTCCACCGAGACGGTCTTGAACGTCTCGACGCCCCAGGTCATCGAGAGCTGGGAGCGGACGTGAGCCTCGGGGGTGAAGGCCAGCACCGGGATGTGGCCGCGGTAGCGGGCCAGTCGTCGCGCCGAGTCACCGGACTGGGTGAACGCGACCAGGTACTTGGCCCCGATCCGCTCGGCGACCTCGGCCGCCGCCTTGGCGACGACGCCACCACGGGTCCGCGGCTGCCAGTCGATGGCGGCCATGTGGTGCAGCTCGTGGTCCTCGGTCGAGGAGATGATCCGGGCCATCGTCTTGACGACCTCGATCGGGTACTCCCCCACGCTGGTCTCGCCCGAGAGCATCACCGCATCGGCGCCGTCGAGGATCGCGTTGGCGACGTCGGAGGCCTCGGCGCGGGTCGGGGTCGGGTTGGTGATCATCGACTCGAGCATCTGGGTCGCGACGATCACCGGCTTGGCGTTGCGGCGCGCCTTCTCGACGACCCGCTTCTGCAGGAACGGCACGTCTTCGAGCGGACACTCCACGCCGAGGTCGCCGCGGGCCACCATGAAGCCGTCGAAGGCCTTGATCACCTCGTCGAGGTTGTCGATCGCCTGCGGCTTCTCGATCTTCGCGATCACCGGGAGCATCACCCCCTCCTCGCGCATCACCTGGCGGACGTCCTCGACGTCCTTGGCCGAGCGCACGAACGAGAGCGCGATGAAGTCGACCGTGAGGTGCAGCGCCCAGCGCAGGTCCTCGACATCCTTCTCGGACAGCGCCGGCACGCTGACCGGGACGCCGGGGAGGTTGATGCCCTTGTGGTCCGAGACGCGACCGCCGACGACGACGGTGGTGTGCACGTCCGTGCCGTCGACCTCGGTGACCCGCAACCGGACCTTGCCGTCGTCGATCAGGATCTGGTCGCCGGAGCTGACGTCACCGGGCAGGCCCTCGTACGTCGTCGAGGCGACCTCGTTGTCCCCGGAGACCTCGCGGGTGGTGATGGTGAACGACTGGCCGGTCTGCAACCGCACGCCGCCATCGCGGAACCAGCCGAGGCGGATCTTCGGCCCCTGGAGGTCCGCGAAGATGCCGACGCCGTGCCCGCTCTCGTCGGAGGCCTCCCGCACCATCCGGTACACGGCCTCGTGCTCCGCGTGGGTGCCGTGGCTCAGGTTCAGCCGGGCGACGTCCATACCTGCGTCGACGAGGGCCCGGATGCTCTCCTTGGTGGAGACAGCGGGGCCGAGCGTGCAGACGATCTTTGCTCTACGCACCTGCCAAGCGTATCGGTCCGGCGCTTGAACGTTCCAACCCGCTCCGGCGAACGTTCGGCGTCAGGCGGTGACGGGGCGCTCGGTCGGCGGGATCGGTGCCGGCAGGGTGGTCGCGCCACCGGTGAGGAAGCGGTCCACCGCGGCTGCGGCGGCCCGGCCCTCGGCGATCGCCCAGACGATCAGCGACTGGCCGCGCCCGGCGTCGCCGGCCACGAAGACACCGTCGACGGTGCTGGCGTACTTGCCGTCCCGCACGATGTTGCCCCGCTCGTCCAGCTCGACCCCCAGCTGCTCCACGACGCCGGCGCGCTCCGGGCCGGTGAAGCCCATCGCGAGCAGCACCAGCTCGGCCGGGATGACGCGCTCGGTGCCCTCGATCGGCTGGAACTTCGCGTCCACCTCGACGAGGCGCAGCTCCTTGACGTTGCCGTCCGCGTCGCCGAGGAACTCAGTGGTCGAGACCGCGTAGACCCGGTCGCCACCCTCCTCGTGCGCGGAGGAGACCCGGAACGTCATCGGGTACGTCGGCCACGGCTGGTTCGACGGCCGGTCCTCGCCCGGACGCGCCATGATCTCCAGCTGCGTGATCGAGGCAGCGCCCTGACGGATCGAGGTGCCCAGGCAGTCGGCTCCGGTGTCGCCGCCACCGATGATGACGACGTGCTTGCCGGTCGCGACGATCTGGTCGCTGCCGTCCGGCGTTGGCGCCTCCCCCAGCGCGGCCCGGTTGGCCTGCGGCAGGAACTCCATCGCCTGGTGGATGCCGTTGAGCTCGCGTCCGGGGACGGGCAGGTCGCGGGCGACGGTCGAGCCGATCGCCAGGACGACCGCGTCGTACCGGTCGCGCAGCGCGGCGCCGGTCAGGTCGTCGCCGACCTGGACCCCGGCACGGAAGACGGTGCCCTCGCGACGCATCTGCTCGAGGCGCCGGTCGAGGACCTTCTTCTCCATCTTGAACTCGGGGATCCCGTAGCGCAGCAGTCCACCGATCTTGTCGGCGCGCTCGTAGACCGCGACCGTGTGACCGGCGCGGGTCAGCTGCTGGGCGACGGCGAGGCCGGCCGGGCCGGACCCGATCACGGCCACCGTCTTGCCCGAGAGCCACTCCGGCGGCTGCGGCCGCACGTTGTGCGACTCGAAGGCGCGCTCGATGATCGAGACCTCGACGTTCTTGATCGTCACCGGGTCCTGGTTGATCCCCAGGACGCAGGCCGTCTCGCACGGTGCCGGGCAGAGGCGACCGGTGAACTCCGGGAAGTTGTTGGTCGCGTGCAGCCGCTCGATCGCCGCGTCCCAGTCGTCGCGGTACACCAGGTCGTTCCACTCCGGGATGATGTTGCCCAGCGGGCAGCCCTGGTGGCAGAACGGGATGCCGCAGTCCATGCAGCGCGAGGCCTGGGTACGGATGATCGGCAGCAGCGCCCGACCGGGTCCGCCGGGGTAGACCTCGTCCCAGTCGCCGACGCGCTCGTCAACAGGGCGGCGCTCAGCGACCTCGCGGCCGTGGTTCAGGAAGCCCTTCGGGTCAGCCATGCCGCACCTCCTTCGTCGGCGCGCACGGCGCCATGACTGTGCTGATTGTCTTCATGGGACTCGCAAGCTCACCCATGAAGACTCTCCATCATCTTCTTCGCGACCTCGGCCTCGCCGAGCCCGTCCGCCTCGGCCTTGGCCTTGGCCTCCATCACGATGCGGTAGTCGCGCGGCATCACCTCGGTGAACCGCGCCATCGACGCACTCCAGTCAGCGAGCAGCTCGGCGGCCACCGTCGAACCGGTCTCCTCGAGGTGCTGCGCCACCAGGCCCTGGAGGAAGTCGGACTCCGCGGACGGGACCGGTCCGAGGTCGACCAGCTCGGTGTTGGTCCGGTTCGCGTCCAGGTCGAGCACGTACGCGGTACCGCCGCTCATGCCGGCCGCGAAGTTGCGCCCGGTCGGACCCAGGACGACGACGGTGCCACCGGTCATGTACTCGCAGCCGTGGTCGCCCACGCCCTCGACGATCGCGGTCGCTCCCGAGTTGCGCACGCAGAAGCGCTCACCGGCGCGGCCGCGCAGGAAGATCCGGCCCGACGTGGCGCCGTACCCGATCGTGTTGCCCGCGATGATCTGCTGCGAGGCGTCGAAGGTCGCGGCCCGGTTCGGGCGCACCACCAGACGACCGCCGGAGAGGCCCTTGCCGACGTAGTCGTTGGCGTCGCCCTCGAGTCGCAGGGTGATCCCCTTCGGCACGAACGCCCCGAACGACTGCCCGGCCGAACCGACCAGGGTGATGTCGATGGTGCCCTCGGGCAGGCCCTCGCCGCGGTACCGCTTGGTCACCTCGTGACCGAGCATCGTGCCGACGGTCCGGTTGACGTTGCGCACCTCCACCTGGGCACGGACCGGCTCCCCGTTCTCCAGCGCGGGCTGCGCCAGCGCGATCAGCTCGTTGTCCAGCGCCTTGTCCAGGCCGTGGTCCTGGCCGGTGGTGTTGCGCAGCGCAGCACCCTCGGGCAGGTCCGGGACGTGGAAGATCGGCGTGATGTCCAGGCCGGCGGCCTTCCAGTGCTCGACCGCCTTCGCGGAGTCCAGCACCTCGGCGTGGCCGATGGCCTCCTCCAGGGTGCGGAAGCCCAGCTCGGCCAGGATCTCGCGCACCTCCTCGGCGATGTACTCGAAGAAGTTCACGACGTACTCGGCCTTGCCGGAGTAGCGCTCGCGCAGCACCGGGTTCTGGGTGGCCACGCCCACCGGGCAGGTGTCCAGGTGGCAGACCCGCATCAGGATGCAACCCGAGACCACCAGCGGGGCGGTCGCGAAGCCGTACTCCTCGGCACCGAGCAGCGCCGCGATGACGACGTCCCGACCGGTCTTGAGCTGGCCGTCGGTCTGCACCACGATCCGGTCGCGCAGACCGTTGAGCAGCAGCGTCTGCTGGGTCTCGGCCAGGCCGAGCTCCCAGGGTCCACCCGCGTGCTTGAGCGAGGTGAGCGGGGACGCTCCCGTTCCGCCGTCGTGCCCGGAGATCAGGACGACGTCGGCGTGCGCCTTGCTCACACCG
>JBJMIP010000298.1:0-3104 GCA_045806825.1 Marmoricola sp. | reverse complement strand
TCGCTGCTCCGGCTGCCCTACACCTTCGCGGTGCCGAAGTTCGGCGGCCGCAACTGGACCGTGGTCTCGGCCCTGCTGCTGGTGATCCCGACCCTCCTGTTCGCCTACGTCGTGCAGCGCCCGGACACGCCGTTCTGGGTGTTCGTGCTGATCGCCGCGACTGCGGGTGTCGGCGGCGGCAACTTCGCCTCCTCGATGGCGAGCATCAACTTCTTCTTCCCCGCCGACAAGAAGGGCGCAGCCCTCGGGCTGAACGCTGCCGGCGGCAACGCGGGCGTCGCGGTGATCCAGTTCTTCCTGCCGATCGTGGTCGGCGGCGCCGGCGCCTTCGGCCTGGTCAAGGCCAGCCAGAGCGGCCTGGTGCTGGAGCGGGCCGGGTACCTCTACGCCGCGCTCGCGGTCCTCGCGGCGGTCTGCGCCTACGCGTTCATGAACAACCTGCGGGCGGCGTACTCGCGTCCCCGGGAGCAGCTCGCGGTGGTGCGCTACAAGCACACCTGGATCATGGCGTTCCTCTACATCGGCACCTTCGGCTCGTTCATCGGCTTCTCCGCCGCGATGCCGCTGCTGATCAAGATCAACTTCTTCCGCTCGCCGATCCCGACCGCCTCGATCGGCATCAACTTCGCCTACTACGCGTTCCTCGGCGCCCTGGTCGGCTCGGTCGCCCGTCCCTTCGGCGGCTGGCTCGCGGACAAGTACGGCGGCGCCCGCGTCACCTTCGGCGCCTTCGCCGCGATGATCCTGGGCACCCTGGGTGTGCTGTTCTCGCTCAGCCGCCTGGACACGGTGCCGACCCCGGACCCGGTCAAGCTGGCGGCCTGGGCGAAGGACCCGTCCTCGTTCCCCGGCTTCCCGCCGGCGGTGGTGCACGCGGTGAACCACAACAGCGACATCTTCCCGTGGTTCCTGGCCTGCTTCCTGTTCGTCTTCGCCGCGACCGGCATCGGCAACGGCTCGGCGTACCGGATGATCCCGGCGATCTGGAAGTCCTACGCGAACTCCCCGGAGACCGAGGCGAAGGCGACCAAGGAGTCCTCGGCCGTCCTGGGCATCGTCGGCGCGGTCGGTGCGCTGGGCGGGTTCCTGATCCCGATCACGTTCTCCTCGCCGTGGGTCTCCGACCCGGTCGCGGCCACGCACAGCGCGTTCGTGCTCTTCACCGCCTTCTACGTGGTCTGCCTGGCGGTCACCTGGGCGGTCTACCTCCGCAAGGGTGCCCCGATGGCGAAGGTCGGAGTCTGAGGTACCGCGTGACCGACACTCACTGCCCCTACTGCGCGCTCCAGTGCGCGATGACGCTCACCCCCTCCTCGGAGGGGGTGAGCGTCACGCCGCGCGCCTTCCCGACCAGCAAGGGCGGCCTGTGCCACAAGGGCTGGACCAGCGCCGCGGTGCTGAGCCTGCCCGAGCGGATCACCGAGCCGCTGGTGCGCAACGCCGCCGGCGAGCTGGAGCCGACCACCTGGTCGCACGCGCTCGCGGTGATCGCGGCGGGCGTCGGCGCGGTGCAGGAGGCCCACGGCCGCGACGCGGTCGGGGTCTTCGGGGGCGGGGGACTGACCAACGAGAAGGCCTACCAGCTCGGCAAGTTCGCCCGGACCGTCCTGCGGACCCGGCACATCGACTACAACGGCCGCTTCTGCATGTCCTCGGCCGCAGCCGCGAGCAACCGGGCCTTCGGGATCGACCGCGGGATGCCCTTCCGGCTCGACGACCTCGCTGCCACCGACGCGGTGCTGCTGCTCGGCAGCAACGTCGCCGACACGATGCCCCCGTTCGTCCAGCACCTCGCCAGTGTCCGGGAGCGTGGCGGGCTGATCGTCGTCGACCCGCGGCGCTCCGCCACGGCGGTACTCACGGACGACTCCGGCCTGCACCTGCAGCCGCTGCCCGGCACCGACCAGAGGCTGCTGCTCGGTCTGCTCCACCTCGTCGTCGCCGAGGGCCTGGCTGACGAGGCCTACCTGGCCGCTCGCACCCAGGGCTGGGACGACGTCCGCCGCTCGGCGGCGCTCTGGTGGCCCGGTCGGGTCGCCGCCACCACGGGCGTTCCGGAGGAGCAGCTGCGCCGCACCGTCGCCGTCCTGGCCGCAGCCTCGCCGGCGCGCGGCGGCCGCGGTGCGATGATCCTCTCGGGGCGCGGTTCGGAGCAGCACACCGACGGCACCGACACCGTCACCGCCGCGATCAACCTCGCCCTCGCGCTCGGTCTGCCGGGACGGCCAGCCAGCGGCTACGGCTGCCTGACCGGGCAGGGCAACGGCCAGGGTGGTCGCGAGCACGGCCAGAAGGCGGACCAGCTGCCCGGGTACCGGATGATCGACGACCCGGTCGCCCGGGAGCACGTGGCCGCGGTCTGGGGCGTCGATCCCGGGACCATCCCGGGCAAGGGCGTGCCTGCGGTGCAGCTGCTCGCCAAGCTCGGCGGCGAGGTCCGCGCGCTGTTCGTGCACGGGGCGAACGTCCTGGTCAGCGCGCCCGACGCGACCGCGGTGCGCAAGCGCCTGCAGTCCCTGGACCTGCTGGTCGTCTGCGACTTCGTGCCGAGCGAGACCGCGATGGTCGCCGACGTCGTCCTCCCCGTGACCCAGTGGGCCGAGGAGGAGGGCACCATGACGAACCTCGAGGGCCGGGTGCTGCGGCGCCGCAGGGCGATCGACCCTCCGGGGCAGGTGCGCAGCGAGCTGCAGATCCTGGCGGACCTGGCCTCCGCGCTCGGGTCGCCGGTGCACTTCGACACCGATCCGGCGCTGGTCTTCGACGAGCTCGCCCGGGCCAGCGCCGGCGGCAAGGCCGACTACTCAGGTCTCTCCCACGCGGTCCTGGACGCCGAGGACGCGACCGCGGGTCACTACTGGCCCGCGCCCGTGGGTTCGCCGGGCACCCCGCGGCTCTTTGCCCGCCGCTTTGCCCACCCCGACGGACGGGCGCGGATGGTGGCGGTCTCGCCCGGCGCACCGGCGGACGACCTGCGCCGCGACGCCCCGGTCTACCTGGTCACCGGTCGGGTGCTCGCCCAGTACCAGTCCGGTGCGCAGACCCGTCGGGTCGGCGCCCTGAACGCGGTGGCGCCGGCCGCGTTCGTCGAGCTGCACCCGCAC